>NZ_CP081150.1:323424-646849 GCF_019665765.1 Deefgea tanakiae | reverse complement strand
GTGCCACGCCCGTCGCCCAGCACGCCAAAACCATGCGCATCGTCGATGTACAGCAGCGCATCATACGATTCGGCCAGTGCGAGCATTTCCGCCAGCGGCGCGATGTCGCCGTCCATGCTAAATACGGCGTCGACGATAATCATTTTGCGTTTGGCTGTACTCGCTGCGAGCAAACGTTCCAGCGCGGCCACATCGCTATGGGCAAAGCGTTTGACGTCGGCGCGCGACAAAGCCATCGCATCATTGAGCGAGGCGTGATTGGTTTTATCGGCAAAGACCGCGTCACCGCGACCGACTAAACCCGTTACCACCGCCAAATTAGCCATATAGCCCGTCGATAAGGTGATCGCCGCGGGTTTTCCCGCCCACGCCGCGAGGCGATCTTCAAGCGCTTGCTCGATGGCAAAATGCCCTGCGACCAAATGCGAAGCGCCACTGCCGACGCCCCAGCGCACTGCGCCCGCCTGCGCAGCGGCGACGACACTTGGATGATTGGCCAAACCCAAATAATCGTTGCTGCAAAAATTGAGTAATTCGCGCCCATCCACCGTAACGCGCGCGCCTTGCGGCGAATCTAATACCCGCCGTGTTCGGTACAAGTGATTGGCTTTCCGCTCGGCCAAATCAGCGGCTAACTCTTGAAACAGGCTAGGCTCACTCATGAATTCATCCACATAAATCGTTGCCGCCATTCTAAATTGATTTAGCTGGCGCTGCGAAATACTCGGCAAGGCTTACCTCAAAAGAAATAAAGTGGTCTCTTTTAGTGAGTAAATTGAAAGTCATGGTGAAATTCACCCGGCTGCTGCGGCATTTTATTGCTTATTGTCATCATTGACACGAGCCAAACCCCCCTATTCCAAGTTATCATTCGGCATTCAAAAATTTACTAATCATTAAGTCCGCTAAAACCGGATTTATGAATGGATTGATCTAATGAAGCGTGTTGATGATTTTCGTTTGAAGTTTTCTACAGCAAGTGATGCAGCAGAATACGTGCCTATCATGATCGGTGGCATGGGCGTAGATATTTCCACCGCCGATTTGGCACTGGAAGCCTGCCGCTTGGGCGGCATTGGCCATATTTCCGATGCGATGATTAATACCGTTACCGATCGCCGTTACAACACCAAACACGTCAAAGACAAGCTCAAGCAATACAAATTCAACGTCGCCAATTCTGACAAAGCCGTGGTGCAGTTCGACCTAAAACAGCTTGAAGAAGCAACGCGCCTGCACGTTGAAGCAACGATGAAACGCAAGCAAGGCAACGGTCTGATCTTCATCAACTGCATGGAAAAGTTGACGATGAATGGCCCGAAAGAAACCATCCGCGTTCGCATGAACGCAGCACTCGATGCAGGTATCGACGGCATTACCCTGGCTGCGGGTCTGCACTTGGGTTCGTTTGCACTGATTCAAGATCATCCACGTTTTCATGAAGCCAAGCTGGGCATCATCGTTTCATCGGTTCGTGCTTTGCAGTTGTTCATCAAAAAATCGGCGCGTAGCAATCGCCTACCTGATTATGTGGTCGTTGAAGGCCCGCTCGCAGGCGGTCATTTGGGTTTTGGCATGGACTGGGCCGATTTCAAACTCGAAGACATCGTGGCCGAAGTCATCGCGTGGATCAAAGAGCAAGGCTACGACAATATGCCGGTGATCGCTGCGGGTGGCGTATTTACGGGATCGGATGCTGTTCAATACTTAGAAATGGGCTGCGGCGGTGTACAAGTTGCAACGCGCTTTACCGTGACGAAAGAATGTGGCTTGCCGGATGATGTGAAGCAAGAATATTACAAAGCTTCTGAAGACATCATCGAAGTGAATCAAATTTCGCCAACGGGCTACCCGATGCGCATGATGAAAAACACGCCAGCGATTGGCTCAGGCATTCGCCCGAACTGCGAAGCCTACGGCTACTTGCTCGATGCCAATGGCGGCTGCGCGTATATCAATGCGTACAATAAAGTCATCGAAGAAAATCCAACTGCGAAAAAGATTTCTGAGATTCATGTGTATGACAAAACCTGTCTGTGCACGCACATGCGCAACTTTGATTGCTGGACTTGTGGGCATTACACCTATCGCTTGAAAGACACCACCAATGTATTGCCAGACGGCCGTTACCAGTTATTGACAGCCGAACACGTGTTCAAAGACTATCAATTCAGTACCGATAACCAAATCGCGATTCCAGAACTCGACGAAACTGCGGTTTAATTAGCTCCAAATCAAATAAACCCGCTTTCGAGCGGGTTTATTTTTGTCTGGAAAACGTATGGCTTGGTGGAAATATCTAATTATCATCTAAAACACTACTACTTATGCCTAACAACATCACTCATTCGACAAGCAAATCATATGTCTGAACCCAACTTATTCCGTGCCATTCGAATTGTAAGCGCGATATTGTGCCTGCTACTTGGACTTCGTGTTGCCATCTCACTACCCAATTCATCAGTGTCAATATTGCGCTTATTTTTAATCGTTATTCCTCTTTTAATTGCCGCGGGCTTAATTCGGAAACTGAATTGGTCTAGAATTCCCGCCGAACTTTGCCTCACTTTTATCTGCTTTTTAATTTCGGCCTATTTTTTCCCATCACCAGACGCAAGAAATACCGATTCTTTGCAGTATATCTTTGTTCACTTATCGCCATTGATAACTGCGCTAATTCATCTTCTATTATGGTCGCCATTTTTAGCGATGGCTTATATCATCAGCAATGGCGAGCGCTTCTATAAAAAGCAGTGGTGGTAAAAGCATCGAGCTTTGAGACCATTAGACTCAAAAATTGGAAGTTAACCCCAACCTCTTAGAAATGTATTGCCATCCAGCCCTTATAAAATAAAGCCTAGACATAAATACCTACTAGTAATCAATTAGACCAGCGCAGCAAGTTGCTGATCTTTCGCCAAGATCGGCGCTAAAGATGGCAAATCTTCAGCGCACAGTGGCAAACGTAATTCGTTCGATGCAATGCGACCTTGGTAATGCAAAATTGCTTTAGTCGGAATCGGGCTTGGTGCGATGAACAGCGTTTCCGATGCCAAGCGAAGTGCATCGCCAATCGCTTCACCGGCCAAACCTTGCTTAACCCAGCGCGCCACTTGCTGCGGCCACACATTACTGGCCACCGAAACCAAACCCGCCGCACCCAAGGCTGCGTGCTCAGCAAACAACACATCGTCACCCGAATACCACGCAATTTGTGGATACGCTGCTTTCAACTCAGCAAATCGCGCCGCGTTGCCGCCCGATTCTTTAACCGCCCAAAAATTCGCATGACCGAGCAAACCAACAATCGCGCCTTCCGCTAATGGCACACCAGCACGCGATGGGATGTTGTACAACATACAAGGTTTGCTGACCGCGTTGAGCAATGCTTCAAACCAGCGGCGTTGACCATTGGCGCCCGGTTTGGCGTAAATCGGCGTGACCAATAAATAACTCGACACGGGCTGCGTTTCACAGAAAGCCAGCCATTCGAGCTGACTCGGTAAATCCAAGCCGCCCACGCCGACCATCAACGGAATTAATAAATTCAAACTACAGGCGTGTTCAACCACCGCTTGGCGCTCGGCAACGCTGAGATTGCTACCTTCACCGGTTGAGCCAAGCAACACCACGCCATTGCCAGCGGATTTTTGCTCACGTAGCAACTCAGTAAAGGTGGCGAAGTCGATTGCGCCGTCAGCCAACATCGGCGTAATAATCGCAGTCCACAAGGTGGTATTTTGAGGGGCTAGTACAGAAGTCATGATGTTCTCCAATTTAAAAGACGATTGGAGAGAGGAAAAGTGCGGTCATAACGCGGCTGCACAATGCATGCCAAGAAGAGTCATGACCCAGAGCACTCCAGTTGCATAAGCAACTGACAGTCCAGAGGATTTAGCCTCTGCAACCAGCGTTCACGGAAATCACGTCCGTCAACACTTCGGCCTTGCTCCCCCTCGTATTGCTTCGTCGGAACATGATTTCCTCAGCAATACTACTTGGGCAAGGCGCCTCTCTTGTCGTTCAAACCGTATTGCAACTGAATGACGATGCATTGTCAACCGCCACCCTCGCCTTTACGCCGCAGATCGGCAATACTTCAGTCCATGAAAAGCAAATCCACTCTTCCTTGGCAAGTCCGCGCCGAACTCTTTTCGCAGTTAGCGGCCTTAGAACGCGCGGGATTAGCAACGGGTCATGCATTGGCCACCATCAACTTGCCGGCGTGTTACCAGCCTCATTTAGAATCCATGCGCAAAGCACTCACGCGTGGAAAAACCATTGCGCAAGCTGGCGCACAAGCTGGAATTTTTAACTCACTCGAAACCGCGCTGATTGCCGCCGCTTGCCAAGCCGGTAGCCCAGCCGCTACCTATACACGTTTAGCAGAGCAAGCCGCGCTGCACGCACGTTTAAGTAAACAAATTCGTGCCAAATTGGCTCTACCCGCGCTGATGTTGGTACTCGGATTATTGATCAATCCATTACCTGCACTCATCATGGGCACCCTCAGTGCTGGCGGCTATTTATTGGGCATCATAATGCCACTTGCTGCTATTGCTGCAATGTATCTGCTTGGAAACATCATATTCAAAAGCATTGAGACCGATACATCCTCTGACATCACAAGAGTACTATTGCAAACCCCTGTCTTTGGTGCTTGGTATTTGCGCAGCAAACAACGTGATTTTGTTGATAGCCTCGCGCTACTACTACACGCGGGCGTATCGATGTTTGAAGCAATCCCCATCGCGCAATCGACAATCCACAGCGCCTATCTAGAAACACAATGCAAGCCACTACTGCGGCAATTACAACGTGGGCAAAGCCTTACCGAAGCACTCAGCTTTGTGCCATGGCTGGCGGATGCAACACTAATCGCAATGGTCAAAACTGGCGAGACCAGCGGAACATTACCCGAAATGTTACAACGCTACGCGGCAAATCTCAGCGCTGATCTAGAACATACCGCCACACAATTCGCAGCATGGCTACCCCGAATTATTTATGTGTTGATTGCTGGCTGGATGGCATGGGGAATTATCGGCAGTGGTGCATTTATGCCGCAAGTGCCGACGGATTTATAGAATTAAAAATTTAGGGTCAACAATCTAAATAAATAATACACCGCCATTCCCACAGCAATCCCGAGCATCAGTTTTTTGCTGCGCCAGACAATCAGGCCTGTCGCAATCGCTCCGGCAAGTTGCGGGCTGAGCCATTGCCATTCGTTGCGTGGGATGAAAATCTCCGGCACGATAATCGCCGTTAATACCGCGACGGGCACATAAGCTGCGGCTTGGCGCAGTTTGGGCGGGAAACGCTCGCCGACACCGGGCAGAAAAAATGATACCCGCAAACCATAGGTCACCACAGCCATGCCAAGCAATAAAAGCAATGCATATAGTATATCCATCAAGCCTTTTCCCTAAAATGCATAGCAGCCGATACGCCAAATAACACAGCCAAAAGCAAACCCAATTTATACGGTAAAGCATGCGCCAGCAGTGCTGTAGCGCCTGCGACCACCGCACAAATAACTTGCGCACGCGTCACCAATAATGGCACCACAATTCCGGTAAACGTCGCCACCATTGCAAACTCCAAGCCCCAATGTTGCAACTCTGGAATATTCTGCCCGAGCACAATGCCAAGCGCGGTAAAACTGACCCAAGTCGTGTAATTGACCAGTCCAGATCCGAACATCACCGCATCGAGCGGCGCAATCTGCTGGCTGGCGGCGCTTTGTACCACGGCAAAAGTCTCGTCGGTCAGGAAAAAAGCCAAGGCTGCGCGGCGTAGAAATGGCTGATGCGAAAACGGTAATTGCAAGGTGGCGCTGTACAGCGCGTGGCGCAGATTGACAATCAGCGTGGTGAAAATAATCACGGGTAGCGCCGCACCCGCCGCAAGCAAACTGAGCGCCAGAAATTGGCTCGATCCCGCATAGACCAGCACCGACATCGCCAACGCGGCCCAAGGCGGCAAGCCCGCAGGCCCGGCGAGCGTGCCAAAAATCAAAGCAAACGGCGCAACGCCCATTTGCAGCGGTAAGGTTTCTAGAGCGCCGATTTTAAAGGCTTGCCCAAAAGTAGCAGTCGATGAAGTCATCCCCACATCGTATTGGAATAAATTAATTCTGACTAGCGTCAATCCAAAAGCTGACAGCCATAAAAATGGGCGCTCAAAGCGCCCAAATGTATACACCGAAGGAAAACTGTTATTTCTTGCCCTTCAAATTTTGGCTCAAGCTATTGAGTAAAGTGAAATCGGCATCGTCCTGAGTGATCTCCCAAATCATCACGCCACCGAGTTTATTGGCTTTCACAAATTTCACTTTTTCGGCCAAAGAAATCGGATCGTCATAAGTGAGTAGTTCTTTTTTACCCGCGTGGTACATATACGGCGCGTTACCTGCTTCTTTGCTCCGATACGCTTTCCAGCCACTCGCTTTAGCATAACGCGTTTGGAAATCGCCCCACGTTGCCACGCCCTGCTCAGCTTCGTCTTTTAAGCCGGGCCCCGACATCGGCTGAACTAAACCATCGCCTTTTTCGCCAGCGGCTACGCCACCCAAGCCACGCACATAAAACGGCACGCCCAGCACCAGCTGAGCGGGTTTTGCGCCTTGGGCAATGAAGTACTCAACCGCCTTGCTCGTCGAGAGCACATTACCATCGGGATCACCGGGAACAGCGTGCAAGCTGGCTTGCAAGGTCGATGTTTTACTCCAACCGCCAGCACGGTCATATGCCATCAAATTCACCCAGTCGAGCAGTGGCAGCGCTGACTTCATGTCATACCCGCCCATCACCCAGCCTCCGTTATTGGCGGGCACGGCAACAGTCAAGAAATACGTTTTTTTATCTGCCTTGCCTGCCGCATCTAAGCCCTTGCGCAAATCACGCAACAGGCTCACCCAGTTTTGAAAATCGGCTGGTGACGCGTCCGCCGCGTAATCGCCGCCAGTGACTGGATGCTCCCAATCTAAGTCCAAACCCACGCATTGCGAATCGCGCATAATGCCAATTGCGGATTGAACCAACTTATTACGCCCTGCTTCGGTGCGCGCCACTTTGGCGATATTGCGCGAGCCAGTCCAACCACCAATCGCCCACATACAATTAAAATCTGGGTTCACTTTTTTGGCTTTGGCAAACTGCGCCTTCCATAAGTCAGCACCTGCCTTTGTCGCCGCGGGAATAAACGCATTGCCATCTGGGCTGACTTCAATAAACGACAAGATACCAACGTCGAGCTGAGCGAGTTGCGGCCCGACTTTGGCGACCACCCCCGCATCGCGCCAAGTGGGCAGATAAGAAATCAGTTTTTCGGTGGCCAGTGCTGTCGTTGGTGACAACAAACAGGGTAATGCGAGTGCAGCTAGACAAGTTGAAAATTTGGTGCTCATAACAGTCTCCTCAGTGATCTTAAATGATCAGCATTTTTAAGTAATACGAGAAGTATATCCCGCTAGATAAATACTATAAATGCATAGCTAAGCATACTGTATGAGATATACCACGACACATCCATCGAGATGAAATGCTATTCCTCATCTGGGGAAAACTCACTTTAGTCGCACTTCCGACCCATTTCCCTCGATGCTCAAGTACGCGCCAACAATAAAAAACGCCACCGTAATCGGTGGCGTTTTTATTCAAATCGAACTAATAGCTTAATCGCGGCTATTACCGGTAAAGGCCATGATGATGTGGAGCAAGCTCACAAATACATTGTAGATATTGAGGTACAAACTCAATGTCGCGCTGATGTAATTGGTTTCACCACCGTTCACGATACGACTTACATCGTACAAGATGTAGGCAGAGCAAATCATCAAGATCACTGCAGAGATTGCGAGTGAAAGCGCTGGGATCGCGAAGAAAATATTCGCTACCGCAGCCAGCAATGCAATCACCAAACCGATAAACAAGAATTTACCCATAAAGGAAAAGTCTTTTTTCGTTACCGTTGCGATGGTCGCTAGCGTGAAGAAAATCGCCGCAGTACCAATCGCAGCCATACCGATCATTTCTGCGCCATTGCTAAACTTCATAGCCGATTGCAAGATTTGGCTGAGCCACAGGCCCATAAAGCCGGTGTAACCCAAGAGCAAAAACACGCCAGCACTGCTTTCTTTGGTTTTCTCAATCGCGTAAAACGCGCCGAAACTCACCAGCATAAACAAGCCAAAACCCATAAAACCGCTCACGCGGAAATTGAGCGACATACCGAGCAATGCGCCCGCTGCCGTTGGCAACATCGTTAAAGCCAACAAGAAGTAGGTATTGCGTAAAACTTGGTTGCGTTCTGCAGCCAGTGCGCCGCTATTGTATGCGACTGAATTTTGATTAAATTGGTTAAACGATTGCATCATGAACCTCCCTGTATGATTCGTGGTCGTACTGTATCACCAGCTATGAGAGTATCAAAGCAAAAAAGTTTCCTGCTTTCAATAAAATTCAGTTAAAAAACATTGGAAAAGCTGATGTCAGTTTTCCGTGATCCAATCGCATGAGATCCGTCTGCTGCCAACGCGGTGTACTGTTGCGATCAATCAGCGTCGCATAAATGCCCGCACGAAAGTCGCCATAGCGTAAACACGCCGCGCTAACTTGCGTTTCCAGTTGCACCGTCTCAGGAAAACTCAGCGTTTTACAGTGCTGCTGTAACGTCCACGCCAGCCAGAGTGAAGTCGGCGACGCTTTATGAATCCGCTCGCCAGCGTGCGCCAACCAAGGGTCGCTCGACAGAGTCAGAGCACGTAATTGTATACAGCGCTCCTGAACGCTACCCCCGTTGTCATCCTGTAACACGTCTTCATGCGCAGCCAAATGCGAAGAAGCAGCCAGTGGCGCCGACGCCTGCGCTAAAAAATCGCTCAATAGCTCAGCATCGCTACTGTTTCCCAGCCAAGGTAAAGCGGCTAATCCTGCAAGCACACCATGCCGCGTGGCATCGGGCAAGGCCCATTGCGCAGCGCCAGTGAGCAGCGCGTCGGCCGCATTGATCGCAGCCCCGGACAGCGCCAAAAATTGCCCATACCCCGCCAACTCAGACAACCAACGACTCGCCGCCACATCAGGAAATAAACCAATCGCCGTTTCTGGCATCGCCAATTTGCTCGATTCTGTCACCACCCGATGACTTGCCGCCGAAAATAATCCCCAACCTCCGCCCATCACAATGCCATGTCCCCACGCCAACACTGGCTTAGGATACTCACGAATCATTTGGCATAGCGCGTATTCTTCGGCAAAAAAAGCATCGCCCTGCGCGATTTGATCTGGCTCTGTCATCGCTTCATACAGTGCTTTTAGATCACCGCCAGCGCAAAAGCCTCTCTCTCCTGCCCCTATCAATACAACGGCGACCACATCCTCTCGCGCATGCCATTGCTGCAAAGCCTGCACCATCTGCCGCACCATGCTCAAATTTTGTGCGTTGATCCGCTCTGGCGCTGACAAGGCCAAAATCCCGATTTGCATTTCATGCTTCACTGGCATCAATCGAACGTGGATCGTCATTCAAGCTCCTTGAGTGAGCAGCCATTAATCAGGCCAATTATCTGCATTTTGCTAATTGAGCCTATGCTGAAAATGGCTGCTCAGCCATTAGGAAAACCGCCATGCTCGTTGAATTGTTCACTGCCACACTCAGCCTTGGCGCCATGCCTACAAATGCGGATCACAGCGCGCAATGGACTGCGCAACTCGCCAGCGCAGCCAAGCAAGAAGCCCGCAATCCATGGACTGCGGCAGTTTTATATTGCCAAGCAGCAAGACACGGCGTTACCGAAGCACAGTATCGCCTTGCGATGCTGTACGCGTTTGGCCTAGGCGTACCAGAAGATCGCGCAGCGGCCGCCACTTTGTTTTCAGTCGCTGCCGAGCAAGGCCATTATGAATCACAGAAAATGCTCGAAACCATCCGCATCAGCGCCCATCGTTTGCCCGCCTGCGTGGAATCCAATACCAACCCAGCCCCCGCACCACTGCCGCCACCGATTGATATCAAGCTGTTTAATGCGAATCAAAAAATGGTTGCCAAAATCATCACCAAAGTCGCCGCATGGCATGGCGTTGATCCGAATTTTGCACTTAGCATTGCCAAAGTGGAATCAGGCTTGAACGCGCATGCGATCTCTCCAAAATCTGCGATGGGCGTGATGCAACTGATACCCGATACGGCCGAGCGTTTTAATGTCAAAGATGTGTTTAATGTCAGTCAGAATGTGAAAGGTGGCGTGCGCTATTTACGCTGGTTACTCGATCGTTACCAAGGCAATGTCGCGCTGGTGGCGGCCAGTTATAACGCTGGCGAAGGCAAAGTGGATCGCTATCGCGGCATTCCACCCTATCCAGAAACGCGGCAATACGTCAAACGCGTGATGGTGCTGTATCCCTATGCTGTCCACCAAACCGAAAGTGACCACTATCGCGATATCAATGCTTTTCCTGATCAGAAAGCAGCAAGGAAAAAATGAATGGGTATATTTCTAAAGCACTTATTAAACAATGCTTATATCAATATACCCATCTAAACAACTAAAGAATATCAAGCACTCCAACCACAGCCATTACCCTTCAGGATGGCACGGATTGCGACTCAGCAAGATTTAATTTTCGTCCTGATCCCATGCGTCTTGAGTCGCTTCAGCATCCGCTTTGGCCTTGGCGATTTCTTTGCGTTGACGGCTGGCATCGCCCAATACCGTGTCGTAATGTAGCCGTTGCTCATCGGTCATTTCATTCTTAATTTTTTCCAATTGCTCCGCACCTTGATACGCAGCTAAGGGTTCCAAACTTTGAATTTTCTCAATCAGTGACGTAAATAATTCAGGGCTAATCGGCATCGCATGAACTCCACTCAATGAAAGGGCAAAAGACCTACCACAATCTAGCCTAGTGTTTATGCCGAAGCATTTGGCTTCAACATTCAATCAATAGGTGATGCCACGCAATTTAGCAAACAATGCCCGCTTGCGCTGCAGATCGACTATTGGTCAATGGTAGATTGTCACTTGCATGGTAACTCATCACCAGCGAATATTTGGTGGCCGTCGTTTTATTGCGACTGGCGGCGTGGAAGGTTCGCGCATCAAACAGCACCACATCACCTGCGGCCAAAGTTGGAAATTCAGCTTTACTCACCCAAGGCATTGCCTCTGAATGAGTGGGCAGTAAGAACTCGCGTTCATCAAAGGCCGACTCTGGTAATTGCGCGGTTTGCGAACGCGGAATAAAGCCCAGTCCACCATTTTCAGGGCTTTCTACACCCAAGGCGAGCCAGCATGAAACCAGCTCAGGCCGAGTAAAACGCCAATAACGCAAGTCACGATGCCACAAGGTATCGCTGCTAAAGCTCGGCTGTTTGGTCATCAAACTATTGTGGTGAACTTGCGTTAAAGTAATGCTGTCGCTCGATAACAAAGCCCGCATGATGTCGATCAGCGCAGCATCTCTTGCCCAATCCATAAAAATTGGCGAGCGAGCGACCATGCCACGTAAACGACGTATCGTTTGCCCGCCTTGGGCGTCAGTTGAAGTTGGCGCGCCCGGATAGGCCAAACTGGCTTCTAATTCAAGCGGCTCTTCACGCGCTTGTAAACACGCCATAGCCGCATCACGGATCACCGCGATTTGTTCTGCTGTCGCAAACGAGCGCAGCACCAGCACGCCTTGCTCGGCAAAAGCAGTACGGAGAGCATTTATATCAATGGGGTGCGAAAATTCAAGCACGGCAATCGCTCAATAAAAGTCAGCAAGATAAGGATTGTACTGGATGTAGCACCACAAAGAGCTAGAGGATTTTGCTAACATGCGGCGCAAACTCAATCTTGCGGTAGCGTAATCATCGCTTGTAAACCGCCATCAGGATGATTACTCAAATCGAGCACACCGCCATGCGCTTGAATAATATTACGAGCAATGCCTAATCCCAAACCGTGACCATGACTATTGCTATGCCGGCCATGCTCAAGTCGTACATAAGGATCAAACAAGGTCGACAGCGCCTCCTCGGGAACACCAGGCCCGTGATCGCGCACAATAATCACGACTTTACCAACGCCTTCAAGTACCGAGATCTCGACTTTTTTACCGTAAAACAAAGCGTTATCAATCAAATTACTCAGCGCCCGCTTCAAGGCTAAGGGCTTGGCCATCACCCACAAACCACAGCGGCTATAGGCAATTTCGTGCCCCGCCATACGAGCGTCTTTCACCATACGGCCTAACATCGCATCAAGCCGGATCCGAGTCCGATTCTCATGGATGTCACTGTCTTTCACGCTTTGCAACGCACCTTTGACCATCATATCGAGTTCATCAAGGTCTTCATGAAACTCAACCCGCAAATCTTCATCATCGAGCATTTCGGTGCGTAGCTTTAAGCGCGTAATGGGGGTGCGTAAATCGTGTGAAATCGCAGTAAATAGCTTTTCGCGATCTTCTAAATAGCGCTGAATCCGTTCGCGCATCGCGCCGAACGCATGTGCGGTGCGGATAAACTCTTCACTGCCTTCGGCGGGTAAATGCGGCGATTCACCCTTGCCAAACGCCTCGGCGGCTTCGGATAGCGCGGCTAGCGGTCGGGTAATCCATCGCACCACCACCCAACTCAACAGCAGTACCGTAATCAAAGTGGCAAATTGCAACAGCCAGCGCTCAGGTGGCATTGGATTACTGTTATCGAGAAAATAAGGATCTGGCATCAACGTGGCCAAATACAACCAGTGCCCGGGTTCGATTTCGGTTTGAATCACCAATACGGGTGCTGGGCGCGGCTCCATCAATAAGGTATTTTTGACCCAGTGATCGGGTAGTTGCGCCACCGTCATGCCATCACTGGCGACCGCCAACTCATTAGGCCAAGCAAAGTTAATCTTTACATCACCCAAACGCGGTAACTCTTGCTCGAAAACATGACGTATTACCTTCACCACCTTTTCTGGCAATGGGTTGGATAAGATACTCTTTACCTCAATTGGGCTGTCATTCACATTCACAAAGAAACGCGTGCCGCCCATTTCACGCAATTGCTGAATGACTAAGGGCCGATAATTCGGTGGCAAACTTTGGAAAAACTGCACCGCACTCGCCGCACCACGTGCGATATGATCGGCCGCAGCCGAGACTTCTTGCTCCGACTTATTTTGTAGATAATTCGCCCAAATGGCATTGCCAATCAACTGCGAAGTCAAAACACCAATCGTCATCACCCACAAAAGCCGCGACAATAAACGCGACGGCAGGATGCGCTCTAACCAATGCGGTGTGCTCATCACACGCGCACGTTGGCCTAGGGAGCGAATCCACTGCCATGCCGCATTAAACATGACTAATCGTTACCTCGGCTGACAATACATAACCCGCGCCACGCACGGTTTTGATCAAGTTTGGATGTTTGCCGTCGTCTTCCAAACGCTGACGAAGGCGGCTGACTTGCACATCTAAGGAGCGATCGAGTGGACCTGCATCGCGGCCACGCGTTTCTTCGGCCAATTGGCTGCGATCCAAGATTTGTCCCGGATGCTCCAAAAACATTTTTAATAATTGGAAATCAAGTCCCGTCAATTTAACCACTTCACCGTCGGGCGAAATCAACACCCGCTCTACGGTATCTAAAGTAAAGCCGACAAATCGATAATAACGACCGCCCGTCGTAGGGCCTTCGATACCCGTGCGACGATGAATCGCTTTAATCCGCGCCAGCAACTCTCGTGGATTGTAGGGTTTGGCAATGTAATCATCGGCGCCCAATTCGAGCCCCACAATTCGATCTGTCTCATCCGAGCTGGCTGTCAACATCACAATCGGCACATTGCTATTTTTACGAACCGTTTGACACAGCGCAAAGCCATCGGTATCGGGCAACATGACGTCTAAAATCACCAAACTGAGTTCGTCTTTATAACGCTCAAATTCGCTCAAAAAGGTTTCGCCATCGGGGGCCAGACGCACATCATATTGATTGCGTTCCAAATACGCCTTGAGCAAAGTACGCGTTTTTAAGTCATCATCAACAATTAAAATCTTGCGGTTCATTCCATTAATCCTCTTTCCGATTCAATGCGCGCACCATCGCCGCCAAGCGTTGCTGTGTTTCAGCTACTGAAATTTTTTCATCTAAATAAAATGCTTGAATCTGTTTCACCATCGCGTCTTTAAACGTATCGTCTGCCGCCATACGATGCACCAAACTCGGCGCTTGGTAAGCCGTACCTCTCCCAAAGGCACGCCAAGAATTTTTACCACAACTATCTAAACTAGCGATGTCGATGTCTTTGCGCACCGGCACTGAGCCTTTGAGTTTGCTGTAGCCTAACTGCACGGCTGGCGAGACAATAATTTGCGCAAAGCGCTCTTGGTTGAATTGCTTGCTGTAATCACCCGCAAACATCACCATCGTATCGACACTATATAAATGCGTGTTGTCGGTATTGGGTACGGCCACACAAGCAAAGTCGACATCGACACTCAGCCCTTGTGCCATTAATTCACCCTTCATCCAATCGCCCATCACCACCATCGCTGCATGGCCACTGGCAAATTGCCGTGACACATCAGTCCATGGCAAATCAGGACCTGATTTAGCCGTATAGCTGCGTAATTGCCGCAAGCGAGTTAAAGCTTGCCCAAATTTTGGGTCTAAATACGCTTGCGGATTTCGGGTCACAAACAGTTCTCGATAAAATTTCACATCCGATTCGGCCAGCACCAGCGTTTCAAATAAAGTCGCCACCTGCCATGCTTCATTGCTTTGCGCCAAGGGCGTAATACCAACCGCCTGCAATTGCAAAGCGACCCGCTTAAATTCCAAAAAATTATGCGGTGGCTTTAAGCCCAAACGATCAAACAGCTTTTTGTTATAAAACAGCGTATTAATTCGGTGAATGCCTAAAGGCACCGCCACGGTGTGCTGGCGATGCGTCACCAATTGCCAAATCGTCGGGAACATCTGGCTTTGCCAGCGCCCTGCAGCATTGTCTAACTCCAAAATCAAACCCAATTCCGCCCATTCACTAACAGCTGGGCCAATCAATTGCGCTACCGACGGCGGATTGCCCGATAAAACGCGGCTTTTCAGTACTTTCATCGCGCCCAAACCGGCTCCACCAGGAATCGCCGCATCGCGCCACTCGATATTTTCTTCGGCTAATTTAATTCGCAAAAAATCAGCCGCGCGCCGCTCACTGAGCGACGTCCACCAGTGCAACACATCCAGCGATTCACTGGCATGTAGTGTCGCTGAAAACAGCAACAGAATCAGCCCTATCGTCGAGTATTGTAGATTTTTTACTTTTGATTCAAACACCTGTCGCAATTCTCCATGAATTATCTCGACTATATCGTAAGCATGCATCGGAAATTGTAATAAATCATTTCATTTTATCGCGTACTACAAATTGCCCCAATTAGGGCGTTACACAGCATACGCTTTATTAAATAGCGATTGCAGCGAATTTTTGAGCCCCAGCCCGTGAATATTTGTAACAGCCCAAGCCTATAAAAAATTGATGTAGCTCAATAAATTCAACAACATATGCCAAAAACAGGGCTGTTTTTGTAGTCGCTAGTGTCACACATACAGCGGTGATAATTTAATTGCACCGAGACGCAGATCACGGCATAGCAAGCACATTCACTTGAGGATATATCGAAATGCATACTGTTTTAAAAGCACGTCATCTATTACTTGCCTCGCTACTTGCAGCAGGCACCGCTTCAGCTGGCACCGTGACCATTGAATCATGGCGCGTTGATGATAAAACGCTTTGGGAAGAAGTTTTGATTCCTGCATTCCAAAAAAAGAATCCAGGCATTCAAATTAAATTTTCCCCAACCGCGCCAACTGAATACGACTCAAGCTTGACCGCTCGCCTCACTGGCGGCACCGCAGGTGATTTGATTACTTGCCGCCCATTCGATGTATCACTCAATCTATTCAAAAAAGGCCATCTCGAAAAACTCGATGGCAAAGCAGGCATGGAACACTTCCCTGCTTCGGCCAAAGTGGCATGGCAAACGGATGATGGCAAAACCGCCTTCTGCATGCCAATGGCTTCAGTGATCCATGGCTTTTTCTACAACAAAAAAATGTTTAAAGAGCTAGGCATTCAAGTTCCAAAAACTCAGCCTGAATTCTATGCCGCGATGGAAAAAATCAAAGCGGCAGGCAAAACGCCAATCGCTTTAGGTACTGCGGATCAATGGGAATCTAATCAAACTGTCTTTACCAATATCGGTCCTAATGACTGGAAAGGCGAAGAAGGCCGTAAAGCTTTAATCGCGGGCAAAGCCAAATTTACTGATCCACAATTTGTTGCCGCCTGGACACAAATGAGCAAATGGACGCCGTTGATGGGCAAAGGCGCATCGGCACAAACCTACGCCGACAGCCAAAATATGTTCGCGATGGGCAAAGCCGGTGTATATCCAGCGGGTAGTTGGGATATTGGCTACTTTAATAAAGAAGGCATGGACTTCGGTGCATTCCCACCACCAGTGGCTAAATCCGGCGACCAATGCTACATCTCTGACCACACTGACATCGGTATGGGCGTGAATCCAAAAGCCAAAAACAAAGCGGAAGCCTACAAATTCTTGGCTTGGCTCGGTTCACAAGAATTTGCCGATCTTTATACCAATAAAGTCACTGGCTTTTTCTCGCTCTCAAATCATTTGATTTCAGTCCAAGACCCAGTGGCTAAGCAAATGCTCGATTGGCGCAAAACGTGCAAATCAACCATCCGCTTGAATGCACAAATCTTGAACCGTGGCGAACCCGCAATGGAAAACGCATTGTGGAATGTGAGCTCGCAAGTATTGAACGGCAAAATGACGCCAAAAGATGCTGCAGCGCAAATTCAAGCTGGCTTTGAAAAATCACGCGCCAACGCAGCTAAATAAGTTCTCCCTCCACTCACCTTGGTGAGCTTAACCGGCGGCTTGCCGCCGGTTTTTTTACCTCAGCCCGCTACGGCCCCCTTTTACTTGGAGCTTTGATGATGAAACGCCTACCTTGGCATATCGTCTTATTTCTTGCGCCTGCAGTGCTGATTTATTCAGTCTTTAGTGCATTACCGTTAATTGATACTTTGCGTCTCGGGTTTTATACCAGCAACGATGCAGGCCAGCACAGTTTTGTTGGACTCAGTAATTACCTCACCATCCTGACCGATCCGGCTTGGTCCACTTCGTTTTGGAATGCGATGGCTAATAACTTTAAATTTTTCTTAATCCACCTTTTGGTGCAAAACCCAATTGGGTTGATCTTGGCGACCTTTTTATCGCTCAAAGGGCTTAAATTTGCGCGGCAATATCGCACTTTTATTTTCCTACCAACACTGCTGTCGGTCGTGATTATTGGCTTTATTTGGCAACTGATTTTATCGCCACTGTGGGGCGTATCAGAAGGCCTGATGGCGAAAGTCGGTCTAGAGGAGTATTTCTCTCCATGGCTTGGTGAAGAAGGCTCAGCACTAATTACCCTCGCTTTAATCTCAGTTTGGCAATTCGTCGGCATTCCGATGATGCTGATTTACGCCGCACTACTCGCAGTCCCAGAAGACATCATCGAGGCGGCCTATGTTGAAGGCGCATCAAGCTGGCGTATTTTCTGGGAAATCAAACTCCCACTGATTTTGCCAACACTAGGCTTGGTGACGATTCTGACTTATGTCGGCAACTTTAATGCGTTTGATTTGATTTACTCAGTGAAAGGCGCGATCGCAGGCCCGAACTACAGTACCGATATTTTAGGCACGCTGTTTTACCGCACCTTCTTTGGCTACCAAAGCCAAATCGGCAGCCCAACGATGGGCGCGGCAGTGGCGACGTTGATGTTCCTCGTTATTTTATGCGGCGTGGGTGCTTACTTTTACTTCGTTCAGCGCAAGCTGACTCGTTACGAACTTTAAAGGGGATTGATGATGAAAAAAGTCACCAAACCACTCTCCGCTGCTGGCGTGCATTTCATGCTCGGCGGTTACACGCTACTGGCCTTGTTTCCGATTGTTTTAATTTTAATTAACTCATTCAAAACCAAAGCGGCGATTTTTGATAATCCGCTGGCTTTTCCGACCGCTGAAACCTTCTTTATCGGCGGCTTTGAGCGCGTCATCGCCAAATCGCATTTCATGCTGTATTTCGGCAATAGCCTCACCGTCACGCTGGTCTCATTGGCCTTGATTTTGCTCTTTGGCGCAATGGCGGCTTGGGCGCTGTCGGAATACAAATTCCGTGGTAACCGAATCCTCGCCATCTACATGATGATCGGGATCATGGTGCCGATTCGTTTGGGCACGGTGTCGATTTTGGAGTTGATTGTTCAGCTCAATCTCATCAACACGCTCACCGCGCTGATTCTGGTCTACACCGCGCAAGGCTTGCCGTTGGCGGTGATGATTTTGAGCGAATTTATCGCGCAGATTCCGAAGGAACTCAAAGAAGCAGCGCGCTGTGATGGCGTCGGCGAATTCAAGATTTTCTTTCAAGTGATCTTGCCGCTCATTCGCCCTGCCGTTGCCACCGTCGCCGTGTTTACGATGATTCCAGTGTGGAACGATTTGTGGTTCCCGCTGATTTTAGCGCCAGGCGAAGAAACTCAAACCGTCACCTTGGGCGTACAGCAATTTATTGGTCAATACGTGACCGACTGGAATGCCGTGCTGGCCAGCTTGAGCTTGGCCGTGATTCCGGTGTTGATTTTGTACACCTTCTTCTCGCGCCAACTGATTCGCGGCCTGACTTCAGGCGCAGTTAAATAATAGGTATTTACACCTAAACCAATAGATTAAATACTGGCATTGACATACCCAATGCAATGCCAGATTAACAAGGAATTGATCATGGCTAATGTTTGCCTCAATAATTTGTCCAAATCATACGATGGCAAAGCCAAAGTATTGGATAGCATTAATTTAGATATTCAACACGGCGAATTCGTCGTTTTGGTTGGCCCATCCGGCTGCGGTAAATCAACGCTGTTGCGGATGATTTGCGGCTTGGAGGCGATTACTGGCGGCGAATTGTCGATTGGCGATACCGTGGTAAATGATCTATCACCCGCTGATCGCGGCATCGCGATGGTGTTCCAAAGCTATGCGCTGTACCCGCACATGAGCGTGTATAAAAATATGGCGTTTGGCCTGAAAATCGCCGGCGAAAACAAAGCGCAAATCGATGTTCGCATTAAAAATGCCGCCAAGATTCTTAAGATTGATCATTTATTAGAACGTCTGCCACGTGAGCTCTCTGGTGGTCAACGCCAGCGCGTGGCGATTGGTCGCGCGATTGTGCGTGAACCGAAACTGTTCTTGTTTGATGAACCACTCTCCAATCTCGACGCCGCATTGCGCGTACAAACCCGCCTTGAAATCGCCAAATTGCACCGCGATTTAAACGCAACGATGGTGTATGTAACGCACGACCAAATCGAAGCGATGACACTCGGCGATAAAATCGTCGTCATGGAAGGCGGTCATATTCAGCAAGCCGGAACACCGCTTGAACTCTACCAACAACCAGCCAATTTGTTTGTGGCGGGTTTTATCGGCTCACCCAAAATGAATTTGCTCAAAGGCGTCGTGCAAGCGATTTTGCCAGAAGGTCTGTCGATTGCAATTTCTGGTGGCACCATGATTGAAGCCTTAGTTGCAAACAAAACAGCCAAAGTAGGTGACGAAGTAACAGTAGGTATACGCGCAGAGCACTTAGTTGAAGATAGCTACAGCGGAATACCCTTAAGTGGCGTCGTCAATTTAGTCGAACACTTAGGTGAAGCTAATTATCTTTACCTCACGCTCAATAATGGCAGCGATATTGTTGTGCGCGGTGATGGTGAGCGTGAAGTCAAACTGGGTACACCGATTACGATCAGTGCGCCTAGCAATGCGTTTCACGTCTTTAATGCCGAAGGTCAAGCGCTGCGCCGCTTAAAACCCGGCAATATGCAGTCTTCGCGCCATAAAACTTAATCAAAAACGAAGGGATATCAGAAAAGGGGCGAGTCCCCTTTTCAGCGTTTATCGCGATAAAACAGCATCAAAAATCGATTTTCTGTGCCATTCTGATGCATGTGCCTGCCAATAATCGACCATGACTGACGTTAGCCTGATCCCCGCTGAATTTGCCACACAACTCGCTCACATCGAAGCGACGTGGTCAGAAAACCCCGATGCCGCAGCAGCAGCCTGTGAAGCCATGATCGACCGTGCTCGTGAAGAACGCGAGCCACTCAGCCAAATTTTCGCCACCGAGTTGTACGGCCTGATTATGAATAACAAGGGCCAAGCGGTTGCTGCACGTAACTTACTCTATGAAGCCGTGCAGCAAGCGCAAGCACTGCACAACTTCCCGCTCGAAGCGCGCGTACATGAACAAATCGCTCGCTCTTACTACACTGCAGCTGACTATCGCACCGCGCTCAATCATTGGTTGCGCAGTGTCGAGCTAGCAGAACTCGCCAACGCTGAACCGACCACCTGGATTCTGGCCAAAATTGGCATTGGGCACATTTACGACGCACTCAATGACCCAGCGACTGCGGTTACTTTTTTTGAAACCGCAGCACAAAGAATTGATGAGGTGAACGACCCTTATCTTGACGCAAAAATTAAAATCAATCTGGGTGTGGCGCTCTTTAAATGCCAACACAATTTGGAGGCAAAACAAGCGCTCTATGCCGCCCTCGCGATTTGTATGCGCGAAAATTATTATGATTACACGGCAGAATCGAAATATCGACTGGCGGAAATCTTAATTCAAGAAGGCGAACTCGATACGGCACAGTCCCTTTTAGAGCGTGCCTTAGATTACTCACTGAAAGCCGAGCATCGCTGGAGTGAAGCCAATATCTATTCTGCGATTGCCGAAACCCATGCTCTGCAATCGAACTGGGAACACGCCATCTTTATCATTCGGCAAGGCCAAGCCGTTGCTCGCCGCAATGATTTTTCGCATGTATTGATGCGCCAGCATTTTGCCGCTGCGGATTATGCCGAACAACTACAACAGCCCACGCAGGCCTTAGCCGAATTTAAAGCCGGTTTTAAATTACAAGAGCAAATCAACACCGCCGCCCAGCCCGACCAATACCACGAGTTGGAACAAAAAACCGGTTTAAGACCCAACGCCAGCCATCTACTGCTTGATTTAGCCAATCACCCAGTCATTGAAAAAGGGAAAATCGACCAATTTCCTGATGTGATCTGCCAAGCGGCAGCGCAGATTTTATCGCTTAAGCGAGTGATCCTTTGGCAAAGACAAGGGCATCGTTTAGTCCCCATCACCACCTACTCTGGTAATGAATCTATCAAGGAAACTGCACTAGAAGAATCTCAACTAGCGGCTTTTTTCAATTGGCTGAATGAACATAAATCGCTCATTGCCCACGATGCGCTCCACCATCCCGATGCGTGGGACTTGGCCGAACACTATTTGAAACCACGCGGTGTTCTTTCTATCCTTGCCTTTCCAATTTTAAGTGGCGCAGAACAATTTGTTTTGATGTTTGAGCACGTTGGAGAACAAAGAAATTGGCTACCCGATGAAATTCAACACGCCAGCCAACTAGCCGATATCACTAGCCGTGCTTTTGCTAACCATGAACGGCATCACTTTCAAAGTGAGATTCATCTCCTGAATGCTCGTCTTACCGAAGCCAATGAAGCACTGGAAACACGCGTAGCCGAACGGACACAAACGCTAGAAATGGCAATGGAAAAATTAGTCCAATCGGAAAAGCTCGCCGCTTTAGGTAGCCTTGTTGCAGGGATTGCGCATGAACTCAATACGCCACTGGGTGCCGCCCTCACTTGCAGCACCACACTCAGCGCTGAAAGTCGCGAACTGATCCAGATGTTAAACAGCAATACCCTAAAGAAATCCAGCCTAGAAAATTTTGGCAGCACACTGATTGATGCGAGCCAACTGATTGAACGCAATCTAAACCGTGCCATCGAACTGGTCTGTGACTTTAAGCAAGTCGCTGTCGACACGACTAGCTCGCGTCGGCGAAAATTTAATTTACTTGCGACGGTGAATGACGTCGTCAAGATGTTCAATAGCCAAATTCGCCACTCCCAGCATCAAATCATCATAGACATACCCAGCGCAATTCAACTCGACAGCTATCCAGGCCCTTTCGAGCAAGTGCTCGCCAATTTGATTAACAATTCTCTGTTGCATGGTTTTGAATTGCTTAGCGCAGGAAAAATCAGAATTTCAGCCCTTCTCTACGAAGGCAACACCATTGAATTTTGCTATGAAGACAATGGCTGCGGCATCAAACCAGCGCTGCACAAAAAAGTATTTGAGCCTTTTTACACCACCAAACTCGGACAAGGCGGCAGCGGCCTTGGTATGTACATTACTTACAACATCATCACTGGGGTATTGGGTGGTGAGCTAAAGCTAGAAAGCGAAGTAGATCAATACACTCGATTTAACATCAAACTTCCGCTACTTGCACCCTAGTCCTACTTAGGTTCTGCTATGCGAATTTGTTTCGATAAAAACTGATAATTTTTCAATTTGTGCCAATCTAAATAATGCTGACTCGGTAACTCATCATGCCCGATTTGATTGAATCTACTAGTTTTTCGCAGGAAATCGCCCGTATAGAACGCTGCTGGCATCACACCCCTGCGCAAGCGCGCGCCGAGTGTGAAGTGCTAATCCAACAGGCACGCGAGCAGCGCGATCCACTCAGCCAAATCTATGCAGCCGAACTCTACGGCAAAATCATGGATCATGAAGGCAAGGCACTAGAGGCTCGCAATCTACTTTACGAGGCCATTCAACAAGCCCAAGCCATTCACAATTTCCCATTAGAAGCACGCATCCATGAGCAAATTGCCCGCTCACACTACAGCGTCGGTGACTATCGCACCGCATTACAAAACTGGCTGCGCTGCATTGAACTATCAGAATTAGCTGATTCCGAGCCAACCATCTGGATGTTAGCCAAAGTCGGGCTAGGGCAAATTTATGATGCTTTGGGTGACCCAGAAACGGCCGTTATTTTTCATCAGGCCGCTGCTGAACGAAGCAATGAAGTCAACGACCCCTATTTAGATGCCAAAATTCAAATTAATCTTGGCGTTAACCTACAAAAATGTGGCCGAAGCACTGAGGCAACGAAGGCACTAAATCGCGCATTAACAATCTGCCTACAACACAATTACCATGATTACACTGCTGAATCCTATTTCCGCTTGTCCGAAGTCGCCATCCAACAAGGCGAACTCGATCAAGCAATGTCTCAGCTAGAGCAAGCACTACTCTTTGCCCGGAAAGTCAATTATCGCTGGGGAGAAGCCAATATCTTCAATGCAATGGCGGAGATTTACGCGCTACGGCAAGATTGGCTCAAAGCCATTGAAACCCTGCACCATGGCCAAGATATTTCGATCCAAAATGATTTTTCACATATTTTGATGCGCCAGCATATTGCGGCAGCCAGCTACGCCGAGCGGATGTTCAACTTACCGCTTGCATTAGCCGAGCTCAAAGCAGGATTTGAATTTCAGCAAAAACTCAATGCCAGCAGCCAACCTAATCAGCGCAAAGAACTTGAACAACAAACAGGGTTGCGCAGCAGCGTCAGTAATATGATTATCGATTTGGCCAACCATCCCGCTATTGAAGAAGGTGAATTTTCAAATTTCCCCAGCATCATCTGCCAAGCAGCCAGCCAAATTCTCGAAGTAGCGCGGGTCGGCTTTTGGCAACTCGATGAGCAAAGTCAACAATTACGCTGCATCTGCCTGTTTGATCAAGCCAGTAGTAGCTCGCAAATCGAAGCGCCACTACGGCCAACCGACATGCCGATTTTTTTCAATTGGCTATCGCAGCACAAATCATTAATCGCCCACGATGCCCTGCACCACCCTGATGCATGGGACTTGACCGAACATTACCTACACCAACACGGTGTTCAATCGGTGCTCGCCTTCCCCATTCATAGTGATTTTGGTCGCCACATTATGATGTTTGAGCACATCGGCGAGCAAAGAAATTGGCTGCCAGATGATATTCAACACGCCAGCCAAGTGACCGATATTGCCAGCCGCGCGCTGGCCAATCATGAACGACACGCCTTCCAGAATGAAATTCATGTACTAAACGCCAAACTACTCGACACCAATGATGCACTCGAAGCTCGTGTTTTGGAGCGCACCCAAGCGCTTGCACAAAGCAATCAAGACTTACATCAAGCCATGAATAAATTAGTGCAATCAGAAAAACTCGCCGCACTTGGTGGTTTGGTGGCTGGCATCGCCCATGAACTTAATACCCCACTAGGCGCCGCTCTGACCTGCAGCACAACGCTCAGCGCAGAAAGTAAAGAATTGTCGATGCATCTACAAAACAATACGCTGAAGAAATCCATTTTAGAAAGTTTTGTCGCAACCAGCATCAGCGCCAGTCAACTCATTGAACGCAATCTGCATCGCGCTAGTGAATTAGTTAGCGACTTTAAACAAGTCGCTGTTGATACCACCAGTGCACGTCGTCGAACCTTTGACTTATTTGAAACCGTCGATGATGTCGTCAATATGTTACATAGCCAAATGCGCCACACGCAGCACCAACTACAGATCAATATTCCCAACGGCATTATGATGGACAGCTTTCCCGGCGCCTTTGAGCAAGTGATTGCCAACCTGATCAACAATTCACTCCTGCACGGTTTTGAGCATAAAAAAGAAGGACAAATGTCACTCACGGTCAGTCCAGATGGTGCAGATAAAGTCACGCTGATTTATGAAGACAACGGCTGCGGGATTCCCAGTGAATTACAGCGCCGTGTTTTTGACCCGTTTTACACCACGAAACTCGGCCAAGGCGGTAGCGGTCTTGGACTTTACATCACCTACAACCTAATTACTGGTGTATTGGGCGGAGAGCTAAACTTAGAAAGCGTTGCAGGGCAATACACTCGATTTATGATAAAGCTCCCCTTGGTGGCACCCCAAACATCCAGTGAGCCTAGCGATGCTTCATTACCCACTTAGAGCTGGCTAAACTCAATCTCACCCACGTGGTTAAATACATAATCAGGCCGATACGGAAAATCATCGAGCATCGCCAAAGTCGATACGCCCGACAGCACCAGCGCCGTTTTCATTCCGGCCTCCATACCGCCAACAATATCGGTATCCATTCGATCACCGACCATCACGCATTCTTCGGGGTGAACGCCCAATTTGCGACTAGCGAGCATCATCATCAGCGCATTTGGTTTACCAACGATATAGGGCTTTTTGCCCGTCGCCGCTGAAATCGCCGCGAGAATCGTCCCCGCTGCAGGCTCATTCCCGCCGCCTTCAACGGGATCGATCATATCGGGATTAGTGCCGATAAATTTTGCGCCTTGATCAATAAAACGCACCGCTTTTTTCAGTTGTTCAAAACTAAATGTCGATGATTTGGCGACCACGACATAATCTGGATTGGATTCAGAAATCGAAAAGCCCACGTTGTACAATTCATTAATCAAGCCGCCGCCACCAATCACATACACCTTGGCGCGCTCTTTTTGTTGCCGTAAAAACATCGCCGTTGCCATCGCACTGGTGATGAAGTTGTCTTCCGTTAAACCATGAATGCCTAAACTCTCGACCTTCAACTTTAAATCCAGCGGCGTTTGCTCGGCATTATTGGTCAAAAACAAAAAAGGAATTTTGGCAACTAACAGTTTTTGCACAAACTCATTGGCGCCCGGAATCAATTGTTTACCTCGGTAAATCACGCCGTCCATATCGGAAATAATGCTTTTGATCATCGACCTACTCCCAAAAAATAAACCATTCTGCCAAGACTACACCAAGCTTGCAGCGACCGCAGCCAAAAACCACCAGACCTTGATTTACGTTCGCAATCCACACAAGGCGGCGCGACGGCGTAAAATAGCCCGATGAGCACCACTTTAGCCACTGCAGTGACTGCAGAAATTATCATCAAGAAAAGCCGGTTTATCGGTCATGTAATTCCGGTGAGCAACCGCGCGACAGCGATGTTATTGATCCAAGAATTTAAGCAACAGCACCCAGAGGCTCGCCATGTCTGCTGGGCGCTACGGGCAGGAGGTGAATCGGGCATGTCGGACGATGGCGAGCCATCAGGCACCGCAGGTCGACCGATGATGCAGGTCTTGCAGCACAAGCATCTGGACAGCGTACTGGCCGTGGTAATTCGCTATTTTGGCGGTATCAAACTGGGAGCTGGTGGCCTCACGCGAGCGTATACGGATGCGATTGCCAGCCCGCTTCTGGCCGCCGAATATATAGAGCAAATACGGTATGAACACTGCCAACTGGCACTGCCGTTTGCGGATGAAAACAAAGTGCGGCATTACTTGCAACAGCATGGCGGCGACATTACCAAACTCGACTATACCGAGCACGAAGTGATACTGAGCTTATCGATTCAAGCCAGCGACTATCAAGCAGCGCTCACGCAACTACATCAGCTCTGTCGAGGTCAAACTCGCTTACTTGATATTGAATTTGAATCAATCTAGCACTAGAAAAGTTTGAGCATTTATTCGGCAATGCGTATCCTTGTTGCTTGATATGTGCAGGTGCAATATGAATAATCTAGAAGCCCGCATTCGCGAATTATTAGCTTTCAGCAAATCACTGACCTATACCGATCCACAAGCCGCGATTGCGCATGCGATCGAAGCGAGTCAATTGGCGGCTCAAGGTTGCGAGCCACAATTACAAATCGCAGTGCTGCACCAGCATATGAGTTTGCTATTTGCACTAGGGCAAATTCATGAAGGGTGTCATGTCCTGTTTCCAGCCTTAGTGACTGCCGAAGCACATAATCTTGAAAGCGAACGTGGTGATTTATTGCATCATCTTGGTGTTGCGCATTACACGCTCGGCGAATACATCACCGCGATTGATTATTGGTCTGATTGCCTCAACTTGGGTAATGCACAGTTTTCAGCCGAAACAAGGATTCATGCCCACATTGGGATCGGTCAAATTTATTATGCCTGCGGCAAATTTACCGATGCGTTACGCCATCATCAAGCGGCCGAGCGCTGGCTCAGTGCAGAGACGGATGAAGAACTCCGCGCCCGATTACTCATAAATATCGCCGCCGATTTATATGAGCTGGCCGAGTATGAAACCGCTCAAGCCGTTTTAGATCAGGCCGAAGAAATTACGCAACGACTCAATCACCTTGAATACCTTGGTGAAATCTATTCATACAAAACCCTCATTGCGATGCTGACCGGCCAATTTGAAGTGGCTCACCAATTCATCGAGCAAGGAAGGCGCTTAGTACGAATTTGGGCTTGGGGCGAAATCAGCTGGTATATCGTCAAGGCGCGCATTCAACATTCAGAAGGCCAATTAACTGAAGCCCTTGTCGGCTTTACCCAAGCTTTAGAAATGGCAGTCAAAATGGGTTGTGGTCACAAGGTCTTTATCATTCATCAGTTTCTCGCTCAAGTATTTAGCACACTAGGGCAAACCAAAGCATCTGAATACCATCACAAGCTCTACCAAGAGCATTTTCATCGCTTACTTGATCCGAGTTTATTTGATCGACTCGCTCAACTCGAAACTGAAATTGAAAAAATAGGCAATGTATAGCCCCGTATCAATTAATAGACATATCCTTTAGCCAAATACATCCGACATCAAATACAAAATCGACGCACCAATGGAGCAACCATGCAAAACTTTAGCTTCCATAATCCATGCCAAATAGAGTTTGGCGCAGGACAAATTAGCAAACTCAGTGCCCTAATTCCTAGCGATGCTCGAGTATTACTACTGTATGGTGGTGGCAGCATCAAACACAACGGCGTGTACGATGAAGTCGTCGCTGCGCTCAGCCAGCATCACTGGCAAGCATTTGCAGGCGTTGAGCCAAATCCTGAATATGAAACGCTAATGCGGGCGGTTGAGTTTGCCCGCGAGCAAAACTTAGACTTTATTTTGGCTGTTGGCGGTGGCTCGGTCATTGATGGCGCTAAATTTGTTGCCGCTGCCGTGCCTCACGATGGCGATTGTTGGCTCATTATTGGTAATCGTGTTCCAATCAAAACTGCGCTACCGATTGGCGTTGTCCTGACATTACCCGCGACCGGCTCGGAAAGTAATTTTGCCGCTGTGATTTCACGCCGTGAAACCAATGACAAATTGTCATTCAAAAACGCCAAAGTCTTCCCCCAATTTGCCATCCTAGACCCCAAATCGACGATGAGTTTGCCTGCACGGCAAATCGGCAATGGCGTCGTCGATGCTTTTGTTCACACCACTGAGCAATATCTGACTTACCCTTGCGAAGCCTTGCTGCAAGACCGTTTTGCCGAAGGTATTTTGCAAACCTTAATCGAAATAGGCGCGCAGACCCTTGCTGAGCCAAACGATTACAACGCCCGTGCCAATCTAATGTGGGCAGCGAATCAAGCACTGTATGGCATGGTCGGACTGGGTCAAGCACAAGACTGGGCGACGCACGCCATGGGGCATGAACTGACCATGCTGCACGGACTCGATCACGCACAAACCTTGGCGATAATTTTGCCTGCACTCTGGCGTTACCGTTTTGAGAGCAAAAAAGCCAAGCTCGCTCAATACGGACGCCGAGTTTGGCAATTGAGCGGCGAAGATGAACAGGTAGCACGACAAGCCATTGAAAAAACAGCTGATTTTTTCAATGCAATGGGCTTGTCAACCCGCCTTAGCGCCTATCAAATTGATGCGAAAATTGCCGCCGATGGCGTAGCAGCACAGCTAACGCGACATGGCCGCGTCAAGCTTGGCGAGCATTTCGACCTCACGCCAGAAGATTGCCGTGCCATTTTACTCACAGCGCATTAATCTCGCTGGGGCGCTGAAGCGCAGTAGTGGTATGCTGCGCCTCCGGCAGCCCGTATTGCATAAAAATGACTCTCGTTGAACTTGAGCGAAATCTGAATCGCGCACAAAAGCTCGTCCACACCCAAAGTGGCGAAGCGCTGAACTTGGCTTTTGGCGCGAGGGATTACGCACGTAGTTTTAACCAGCCCAAACTGGAAGCAAAAGCGCTCTCCATATGTGCCTTAGCGACTTTCAACTTTGGCAATAATGAAGATGCTTTGGCCTATCTTGCCGAGTTAGATCAGCTCGCTCAACACCACAACATTGGTGAGTATGAAGGCAAAGCCTATAGTTTATATGCCCAAGCACAATACACCCTAGGTGCATATCATTTATCACGAGACAGCTGGAATCGCTGCCTCACACTACCTGATAGCGCCATCGATCTCGAAACGCGCGTACAAGCCCATGTTGGCCTAGGCCAGTTATATTACGCCCACGAGCATTTTCAAACCGCACTCGCCCACCATCGCAAAGCGGAAGACCTCGCTGCAGGTTCAGAAGACTATCATTTACAAGGTGCGATTCTGATTAATATCGCCGCAGATTTAATCGCGTGCGGGCAATTGGATGAAGCCTATGCAGTACTCAAAGGTGCACTGCCACTAGTACGTGCCGATCAAAGCTACCGTAACGAAGCTGAAATTTATATGCATATGGGCCGGATTCAATTACTGCGTGGGGAGCTTGATCGCGCAAAAATGAGTTTGATGGTCGCACTCAAAATAAACCGACTACACATCCATCAATGGAGTGAAGCCAATACACTATTAACACTGGGTGAATGCCACATTGCAAAAGGTGATTTTTCTCATGCGGTCGCAGAGCTCAACTCCGCTTTAATTACCGCCACCGCATTGGGTGCACTGCACTTGCAATCATCGATTCATTCCATTTTAGCAAAAGCATTTACTGCGATTGGTGAACCGGCATCAGCCGAGCAACATCAGGCATCCTATCTCAATTTACGGCAGCAAATTTTGGCCGAACGCCACGAAACTCAGCTTGAGACGATGGAACTGAATTTAGTCTAAACGCAAAAAAACGACTGAATACACGGCCAAAATCAACGAACATCGGTGCCAATACCCAAGGATTCACTCAGCACGACAAGCGTAGTTCGCACGCACTTGCTCGACTCACATCAAAAATCAGTCATTTTTTAGCACTGAATAAAGCATTCTTTACATACCCACACTAAATTTGCGAGTTTCAACACGCGTTTTTCCGTTAAAATTCACTCTTTAGCCGTAATGCCTGCTGGAGACGCCCTTCATGATGGATCCCACCGCCGCGACTTTGCTTGTAACGCCTGAACATGTTGCATCACCCGAACGTCTTCGCGAAATTCCCTACAACTACACCTCGTTTTCTGATCGCGAAATTGTGATTCGCTTGATGGGGGAAGACGCATGGCGTGTATTGGATGAATTACGCCAAGAACGTAAGACTGGCCGTTCAGCACGCATGCTGTTTGAAGTATTGGGCGACATCTGGGTGGTGAAGCGCAATCCTTACGTGCAAGACGATTTGCTCGAAAACCACAAACGTCTGCAATTACTGGTTGAGGCGATGCACCACCGCCTATCGGAAATTGAAAAGCGCCGCCAAGACAACGAACGTGTCAACATCCTTCTAGCGCGGACTCGCCAAGCAGTGGACGCCTTTGAGCGCGAATTCCGCGATGTAGCTATTTTGCGTAAGAAAACGCTAAAAAAAATGGCCAGCATTACCAAGCGCGACAATATCCAATTTGATGGTTTATCGCGTGTCAGCCATGTCACGGATGCGACCGACTGGCGCGTTGAATACCCATTCGTCGTACTGTGCCCGGACACCGAAGCCGAAATGGCGCCGATTGTCGCGGCCTGTATCGAATTGGGTTTGACGATTATTCCACGTGGTGGTGGCACGGGCTACACCGGCGGTGCAGTGCCGCTCACCCCCCTGTCAGCCGTCATTAACACTGAAAAACTCGATCGCCACCAAGGCGTTGAGAAAATGCGTATTCCCGGCGTAGATCACGAAATCAGCACGATTCAATGTGGTGCAGGTGTTGTTACCCGCCGCGTGATGGAGGCTGCTGAAGAAGCCGGTCTGGTGTTTGCTGTTGATCCAACCTCAGCAGACGCATCCTGTATTGGCGGCAATGTCGCAATGAATGCCGGCGGTAAAAAAGCAGTTTTGTGGGGCACTGCGCTCGACAATCTAGTCAGCTGGAAAATGGTCGACCCCGATGGTAATTGGCTATTTATTGAGCGTATGGATCACAACCTCGGCAAAATCCACGATGCCGCGCAGGCCACATTTAAAATTTCTAAATTTAAACCGAATGGCAGCACTAAAATCGGTGAAGAAATACTGGTCATTCCTGGTGCCAAATTCAGAAAAGAAGGCCTCGGTAAAGACGTTACCGACAAATTCTTGGCGGGTTTACCTGGCATTCAAAAAGAAGGCTGTGATGGCCTAATTACCAGCGCGCGCTTTGTACTGCACCGCATGCCGAGCCATGTGCGCACCGTTTGTTTGGAATTTTTTGGCGAAGTTAGCCGTGCCGTACCATCAATTGTTGAAATCAAAGACTACCTCGATGCCCACAAAACCGTGCAACTAGCAGGTTTAGAGCATTTGGATTGGCGCTATGTGCGTGCCGTTGGTTATTCAACCAAGGCAAAATCAAAAGGCCGCCCAAAAATGGTACTCATCGCGGATATTGTTTCCGATGATGAACGCGCCTTGGGTGAAGCAACTAGCCATGTTGTGCAACTCGCTAATGCGCGCGGCGGTGAAGGTTTTGTTGCGGTTCTGCCAGAACAACGCAAGAAATTTTGGCTTGATCGTGCGCGCACGGCGGCGATTGCCAAACACACCAACGCCTTCAAAATTAACGAAGACGTTGTGATTCCATTGCATCGCTTGGGCGATTATTCAGATGCGATTGAACGCATCAATATTGAGCTCTCTATTCATAACAAAATGGAATTACTCGATAAATTTACCGAGTTCTTCCAACAAGGCCGCTTACCATTTGACGCGAGTGAGTCTCCTGTTAGCCATGATGTATTGATTGGTGATCGCCGTGAATCGGCACTGGCCTTTATCGATAAAGCACGTACACACTGGACTTGGCTCAGCCGTAATTTGGATGATGCTTTTGAACTCTATCAAACTGCATTCCCAGCGATGCCGCTGGAAAAAACACTCGATCCAGATGAATTGCCACAAAGCGTGTTCCACGCGATTCGCGATTCAATCTTGCGTATTTCATACAAACGCGAATTACTGACCGATCTAGAAGTCCTATTCGGTGGCCGAGCCGACAAGTTGATTTTGGATGCAATCCACGCTATCCAGCAAAAAGTCCTGAAAAGTCGAACGTGGGTCGCGCTGCATATGCATGCTGGTGACGGTAATGTGCACACCAATATTCCGGTCAATTCCGACGATTACGAAATGCTACAACGCGCGCATCATGCGGTTGCGCGGATTATGCAAGTCGCTCGTGATTTGAACGGCGTGATTTCGGGTGAACACGGCATTGGGATTACCAAATACGAATTCTTGACGCGTGAAGAACTAGCACCATTTGAAGCCTACAAGCAAAGAATCGATCCAAACGGGCATTTCAACAAAGGCAAATTGATGCCGGGCGCTGACTTGCGCGACGCGTATACGCCATCATTTAGCCTGCTCGGTACTGAATCGCTGATCTTGGAGCAATCGGACATCGGCAATATCAGCAATATGGTCAAAGATTGCTTGCGTTGCGGCAAGTGCAAACCCGTTTGCACCACGCACGTCCCGCGCGCGAACTTGCTCTATAGCCCACGCAATAAGATTTTGGCAACAGGCTTGCTCACCGAAGCGTTCTTGTACGAAGAACAAACCCGCCGTGGCATCTCGCTGAAGCATTTTGAAGAGCTCGGTGATGTTGCTGACCATTGCACCGTCTGCCATCGCTGCGTGAATCCTTGTCCAGTCGATATCGACTTTGGCGATGTGACGATTGCGATGCGCAATTTCTTGCGCAAAGAAGGCAAAAAGAAATTCAATCCAGGCTCAGCGCTGGGGATGGCGTTCTTGACGATGAAAGACCCAGCAACGATCAAATTGATGCGTAAAGTCATGATCGAATGGGGCTATCAAGGACAACGCTTGGCGCATACTTTGGCTAAACGCTTTGGCCTGATTAAAGGCGTAACCAAAGCACCACCCGCCACATTAGGAACGGCTTCGCTCAAAGCACAGGTCATTCACTTTGTGAATAAACCAATGCCAGGTGGACTACCGAAGAAAACAGCACGTGCCCTGCTCGATGTCGAAGACAGCAATGTGGTGCCAGTGATTCGTGATCCAAAACGCTTGAATGAAGACACCGAAGCGGTGTTCTACTTCCCTGGCTGCGGCTCAGAGCGATTGTTTAGCCAAGTGGGTTTAGCAACGCAAGCGATGTTGTGGCATGTGGGTGCCACGACGGTGTTACCACCAGGCTATCTCTGCTGTGGCTACCCGCAAACATCGAGCGGCCAGCAAGATAAGGGCGACAAAATCACGATGGACAACCGCGTGTTATTCCACCGTTTAGCCAATACACTCAATTATCTAGATATCAAAACGGTGCTCGTTTCATGCGGTACGTGTATGGATCAGCTGCAAAAATATCGCTTTGAGGAAATTTTCCCCGGCTGCCGACTACTTGACATTCATGAGTATCTACTTGAAAAAGGCGTAAAACTTGAAGGTGTGAGTGGTACCCAGTATATGTATCACGAGCCATGCCATACGCCGATGAAGACGTATAAAGGTATCGACGTGGCCAATGAACTAATGGGCCAACGCGTGGATTTGAATGATCGCTGCTGCGGTGAATCGGGTACTTTTGCGGTTGCGCGTCCAGACATCTCAACGCAAGTTCGTTTCCGCAAACAAGAGGAAATGGAAAAAGGCGCAGCCAAACTTCGGGCTGATTCGGGTAGTGATAAAACGCCGGTTAAAATCTTGACATCTTGCCCTTCGTGCATGCAAGGCTTGAGCCGTTACGATGATGATTCGGGCACCACCGCTGATTACATCGTTGTCGAAATTGCCAAAAATGTATTAGGGCAAAACTGGATGCCGGAATACGTGAAGCAAGCCAGCAACGGCGGGATTGAGCGCGTACTTTTGTAATGAATTGTTAACCTTCACACAATAGGGTGCAGCTTATCGCTGCACCCTATTTTTTTAAACTCAATTCTGTTTATAATCAATTCATAACAAGCCTCATTTCACGGAAAAACCCATGGTTCTCGACTGCCCCCTTTGCACCGCTGTCGGTGGCGAATTGATTTGGCAAAATGAATTTGCACGCGTCATTTTTGCCGACGAAGCCGCTTACCCAGGATTTTGCCGTGTCGTTTTAAATCGCCACGTTGCCGAAATGACGGATTTAAATGCCAACGAGCGCGTTGAATTGATGAATATTGTGTGGGCCGTCGAAAAAACCATTCGTAGCACACTTAATCCAGACAAAATTAACCTCGCTTGCTTGGGTAATATGGTGCCACATTTGCATTGGCATATTATTCCTCGCTGGACTAATGACCAACACTTCCCCGCCCCCATCTGGGCGGAGGCTGCTCGCCAAACGAGCCACACAGTCGATGAAACGGTATTGATGCAATTGAAACAACAACTCGCGCAGTTACAGCCATGAGCATTGATCTATTTAGGCAGCGCCTACCCGCGATTTCCGGCAACAAATCACCGCCATTCCAAGATGCACGCAGTGCACGAGATTGGCTTAAATTATTACCACTGATTAATGTCACTGTTGCGCATGCCGAAATGCTCACCTCACTGGAGGAACTCAATTGCAGCAATATTTCTGGCCTCGATAGCCTAAAAATCATTGAGCAATTTCGTGAGTCTGCGCATGTCTTGCAAGAAGGCTTACTCAGTCGCTACACACAAAAAGCAATTCCACTAGCAGAAATTGAACTGCAGGCATGGCAAAGTGCGCTGCAACTCTGGCAAGCTTTTGAAAAAGCCTATGGCCGCTGCTGGCATACGGCACTATCAGGCCAAACGGATGTGGCTGAGTTTATGCCGCTACTGGCTGAACGTACTTTGTATTACAGCTTAAAAGTCAATTTCAGCTATTTACTAATCAACACCACTATTCCTAGCGAGCAATGGGCACAACAATTTACGTATTACCAACTCGCTCAGGTATTGGGCGTCGCACAAAAAAAAGCCAAAGACAGCCTCATTAGCATTGGCGGCAGCACTACCGCTGAGAATATTTTCATTCACAGTTTACTGCTGAACGTGGCCAATCCATTTCAATATAACTTACGCTATTTGCTATGGATTAACGAGTGCCTCGAAGTGTTCGCTAGCCGCTGCACACTCGAGCACATCGCAGAAACACTACCGAATCGATCTGCTTATACCATCGATTTTTTAGCGCCATCCGCACCGGAACGCTTAGATAAACCTTCAAAAGACAGTCAAACATCAATCAGTACTTTATTACTTGCCCAAGCGCTCAGTAAACGAATCAAACTACTTCGCAACGGGGAAATGCCCGAAAAAATTGGTCTTGGCACCACACTGAGCCCGCAAGCGGCGGAAGCACTTTTGACTGATTTATATCGCCAATGGTGCGACCATCCCGTTGAGCGCAGCCTGCCACGACGTGAAACCCAAAATCCAGTTGCAGTCGGCTTTGGCCTGACTAATTTACATCACTGGATGGCAGAGGGTCGCTTTGCACCCGCGCCACAAGATGAATCTCAGTTAAGCAGTCAAGAATTAATGCAAATTCGTTTGTTTGGTCAAACTAGCGCGATGAATACCCCTGTTGTCCTTCCGCATGTCATCACCAATCCATGGCAAACTATCGATGAAACCGCGACAGGATTACGGCTGCAACGCACCCACGATGGCGAAAGAATCAATCTGCAGCAATTGCTCATCATTAAAGACCAGCAACAATTTTTAATTGGCAGCATTCGCTGGCTCTGTGATCAAGTCAATGATCTACAAATCGGCGTCAAATTGTTACCGGGGCAACCTCAAGCTGCCACCATTCGCGCCCAAGATGCCGCCCGTTTTGGCCAAACAGACCATACCGAAGTGCTATTGATTCCAGCGATTGTTGCATTACAGCTGCCGAATACACTGATACTTCCAGCAGGCTGGTTTCGCCAAGGTCGGCTATTGGAATTATGGGATGGACATCGGAAAACTCGAATTCGTTTGGTGAGTATTTTAAGCCGCGGCTTAGATTTTGAACGAATCCACTTTGTCGCTTCTGGTGGAATGAATTAATGGTCATGTTTAGATTGGGTGTTGATGGTTTTAAGTGCCAGCGGCACGGTGTTTTACAATCGCAATCCGCAATGGGGACTTACTTTTCTTTTCGCTGCGAGAAGTAAGCAAAAGAAGGCGTCCCATATATCTGCACCGACTTCATCGGCTTGATATGAGGGGTTTTAAAACCCCAACTCAACGAGCGCGAAACAATATCAACACCAAATCTGAACATCACCGAATTAACAAAGGTATTGCCTTGCAAGCATTTATTTAAATAGCCTACAGAGTAATACACCTTATTTTTTCTAGCAATTTTTGAATATCAACCACATCACATTGACTGGGTTCAAGAAACTGCTCGGCATAATCAAGCCAAACTTTTTCCCGCAAAAAAACTTCGAGCAAATCGGGATCAACATGCTGCTCACAGGCCATTCGCGTCAGAATCCCCAATGCCACCGACAGCTTCATACCTTCTTTATACGGCCGATCACGCGCTGTTAAGGCCTCAAAGACATCCGCAATCCCCATAATGCGTGCTTGCACACTCATTTGATCTCGCGTTAAGCCTTTTGGGTATCCTTTACCATCCATCCGCTCATGATGACCACCGGCATATTCCGGCACCTTCATTAAATGTTTTGGCCATGGCAGGGCCTCTAACATTTGAATCGTGACTTTAATGTGATGATTAATAATTTGTCGTTCTGCTGATGTGAGCGTGCCTTTACGAATGGATAAGTTTTCAAACTCATCGACCGTCAAAACGTTTTGCCGCTCGCCTTCGCTCGGCTGCCACTGGCGCTTAGCAATACGCTCAATACGCTCCACATCCGTATCGCTCATCATTTCTCCGCCTAAATTAGCCTGACGAAGAAATGCCCGATCAGAGAAGATTTGTTCTCGCTCGAACTCGTATTCAGCCAAATCAATCTCACCCCGCAGCTGAGCGATTTCTAAATCCCGCAGTAAAACCTCAAATTTAATATCTATAAGTTCAATCCGATCCGCGATGGTTTGCAACTTAGTCGCCTTGTCGACCACATGCACCGGCGTGGTGATTTTGCCGCAATCATGCAGCAATCCTGCAATTTTCAGCTCGTATCGATCTCGTTCTGTGAGTGAAAAATTAGCCAATGGGCCGGTATTTGTTCGATTAGCTGCTTCTGCCAACATCATCGTCAACTCAGGCACTCGTTGACAATGGCCGCTGGTATAGGGGGACTTGTCATCAATCGCAAGATTGATCAAATTGATAAAACCCTCAAACAATTTCTGCAAAGAATTGATCAACATCCGATTGGTAATCGCAATCGCCGCCTGCGAAGCAAGCGACTCAACCAAATGCTGGTCGCTCATTGAAAAGGCAATGATTTCTTGCAACTGTGTGGTGGCATTAATCAGTTGTAAAGCACCGATCACTTCCCCTTCGTGATTACGCATGGGCACAGAAAGAAACGATTTGGAATGATAGCCTGTACTTTGATCGAAACGTCGCGTGCCAGAGAAGTCATATTCATCATCTGTGGCGTAGGCATCAGGGATACTAATTGTTTTATTTTGATTCACAGCACAGGCAACCACATTCGCCAAATTCGGTGAGCCATCCTCATTAAATAAGGGAATACTTGGTAAACTAATCGCTACGCCACTCGTCCCCCCCATTGCGATGCCCAAAGAGGTGTTCAAAACAATTTCAAAGTGCAGCTGCTGATCACGAATCAAATACAGTGTGCCAGCATCAGCCTGAACCAGATCCGTCGCGGCGACCAAGATACTTTCCACCAAACGGTGAATATGTGTCTCACCCGAGAGCGCGATACCGATTGAATTGAGTTTCTCTAATCGTTCATGCAGTTCAATCAGTTCCATCACACTACTCCTGACTATTTAATGCAAACCGCTCTAATTTGGGCCATATCGGTCAGACCTTGCATGACTTTTTCAATCCCATCCTGTTTCAGAGTGCGCATTCCTTCGTCCAAGGCACAAGACAGTAAAGCAGCAACCCGCGCATGCTCTTGAATCAGTTTTTTGGTCGCGTCTGTACCAAGCATTAACTCATGCAAACCAACCCGACCTTTATAGCCTGTGTTGTGGCACTCAGCACAGCCAACCGGACGATACAAACGATATTGCCCTTTTTGATTTACATAATTTGTTTGCCACTCTTGCCGCAACGCCGAAAATTCAGCATTCGGATCGGCTTGCCATGCTGGTGTATGCCTTAATTCATCGGCGTATTCATTGAGCATTTGCTCTAATTCATTCGCATCTGGCTCATAAGCCTCACGGCATTTGGGGCACAAACGACGCGCCAAACGTTGCGCCAAAACGCCCAGTAGAGCATCTGAAAAATTAAACGGATCCATGCCCATATCTAATAAACGAATAATCGATTCAGGCGCACTATTGGTATGTAACGTTGAAAGCACCAAATGCCCAGTCAAAGAAGCTTCAACACCCATTCCAGTCGTTTCAAGATCGCGCATCTCACCAACCATAATCACATCAGGATCTGCACGTAAAAAAGAGCGCATTACCGTCGCAAATGTCAGACCTGCTTTGACGTTAACTTGAACTTGGCGCAAACCTTTTTGCGTAATCTCGACGGGATCTTCGGCCGTCCAGATTTTAGTTTCGGGGCGATTGAGGTACTTAAGTACCGAATGTAAAGTTGTCGTCTTTCCTGAACCCGTCGGCCCACAGACAAAAAACAATCCATACGGCTTTGCGATCACCGCCTTCAATCGCGCAAGATTACGTTCAGACAAAGCTAGTTTTTCTAATGGAAGTGGCTCACCTGCGGCCAAAATTCGCATGACCACATCTTCCATGCCCCCTGCGGTTGGAATCGTTGCAACCCGCAATTCGATATCTAAAGTCGGCACAAATTTTTTCATCTTAATTTTGCCGTCTTGTGGTTTGCGTCGCTCGCTGATATCCAAGTCACACATGATTTTTAACCGTGTCACCAGCGGATTACGGTATGCAGAGGGGACTTCACGATAATGAAGTAAATCACCATCGCGTCGAAAGCGAATTTGGGTTTTAGCAGCGCCCGTATAGGGCTCAATATGAATATCCGATGCCCCTTGCCGATGCGCATCGCTAATGATCTGATTGACGAGTTTAACGACTTCATTGTCTTGTGCTGCGCTCACTTCTTCGGCACTTAAGCTTTGCGCCTCATCTTCCTCATGCATCGAACCCAATAAAACATCAATACTACCGTCGGCCAACGCACCAAAAAATTGATCCACCGTACGAATAAATTCTTGTCGAGTCGTGATTTTGATCTGCAGTTTTTTATCAGCAAACAACTGGCTGGCATGACTTAAACGCAAACGCTCTGGGTCCGTCGTTAAAATTAATACACAGTCATTCACATCATCAATCGGCAGCCACTGCTGCTCCAGCGCATATTCTCGCTTGATGTTCTTCAACAATTCGAGCGGTTTTACGCGTTCATTCGAAAATGGCTCATAAGAATGGCCATAAAATGCAGCCAATGAGGCGCCAATTTGCTCTGGGGTTACGCTAAAGCCCACCTGCAATACTTGCTCGATATCCTGCTGCAGTTTTTGAGATTCTTTGAGTGCAACTTGCCATGCCGCGGGTGACAAGATGCCACTGACAATCAATTGATGATATTTATGCTGTGGAACGAAAGGATTGGCTGCTGTTTTACGTTGCTTCAATGCCACGGCCAGCGTTTTAGCCAACAGCTGAGCGCCTTCACACAAGTCAGTACCAAAAGCCTGCTTGTCGGTACGATTCATTAATTGTAAAACACCGACTAAAATGCCATCTGCCTCATTCAGAATCGGCAGTACCAGCATTTCTCTGGAGTGAAAACCTGTTTTTTGATCGACGACGTGCAAAAATTGTAGGTTCGGGCCGTATTGCTTTAACTCACCCTCATTGTAAACATCTGAGATATTAAGTAATTGCTTATGATTGGCAGCAAATCCAGCCAAGCTACGGTCATTAATCGTAATTCTCAGCTCGCGAACGCCTTCAAGCCCTGTTTTGACCTTGGCAATCAAATCACGACCATCATCACTAACGATATAGATGGTAAAACGCTCACAGCCAAAAACGCAGCATACATCAGGGCTTATCTCAGTTAATAGCTCATCTAAACGAACTGTGGCATGAATTTTGGTCGTTAAGACTTGTAAATCATGCATGAAAGTCAAATGAGAGCCTGATGCGGCATTGGGCATTTTAGAACTCCAATATTTCACCCTGTAAAAGTCGACGAATCGGGTGAACGTGATCTAAATTGAGCACTTCAGCGATGGTTAGATCGCTATCAGCGGGTTTTAAATGGGTAATCAACACCTCAACATGACTGGCCAAATTCTGCAATTCAACGGCCAAGGTGCTTGGGCAAAGATGCTTAGCGAGCAGTGCCAACGACAATTCACGTTCTGCAAACGCAGTTTCAATAATCAGCGTCTTTAGATTAGTGATTTGATTTACAACTTGCCAAAATTGCTGGCCACCAACGGTATCTCCACTGAACACAATCGATGAACGGTCATTGTTGATCTGAAATGCAACCGCGGGAACAGTGTGCTCTGCTGGCAGCGGAGTAATCGTGATTTCATCAAGCTGATAAGGCTCGCCTAATTCATGCATTTCGTAACGTAAAAACGCATCCTCAGCCGAGGGAATCACACTGAAATCGGGCCAAATATGCCAGTTAAAAATATGCTTTTTGAGGACTTGTATCGTTGCAGAAGTAGCATGCACGGTCACCGGGCTGGTACGAGCACCGATGGTTGAATCAATCAAGAGTGGTAAGCAGGCAATATGATCTAAATGAGCATGCGTAATAAACACATGCTCGATCTGCAGTAGTTCTTCCATGCTCAAATCACCGACGCCGGTGCCGGCATCGATTAAGATAGTTTGATTGAGCAAGAATGAAGTCGTGCGATTTTGACCGCCAATTCCACCGCTGCAACCCAAGACACGGAATGTACTCATCGCTTTACCGGTAGAAAAAAGCCATCCGAATACCTAAAATTTCAATGAGATCTTCTTCGATTAATTGATGTGGCTGCTCACCAATCTCACGGCCATTCACTACGGGCCGCTTTGCACCTTCTACGTGTGCCAAGAAATAATCTAAACCACGACGATTGATCACTGAAACTTGCACCCCAGCTTTGCCCAAGGTCGTTGTATTCTTCGTTAACACTAACTCACGACCAGCATTGGCACCAGTCAACACCCGCACCACGGCCGTTTGCTCTGCGCTATCATTTACCTGTGCTTGTGGCGTGGCATGTAAAATCATCGTTCTTTCAAAATCAGTCCCATTGGCTTCAGCACCCGCTTCGCGCCAAAACTTCAAACTATATTTACCAATTTTGATTTCATCACCATCCCGCAATGGATGACGCTGAATTTTTTCACCATTGACCGATGTTCCATTGGTACTTTTTTGATCTTCGATAAAATAAATCTGGCCAACCAACTCAAGGACCGCATGCTCGCCCGAAACTGCTAAATTATCGATTTGGATATCGTTTGTTGAGCGCCGCCCAATCGAAGTCCGATGCCGAGTCAGACGGAATTCTTTAACTGGATTGCCTTCCAGACTTAAAAATAGTTTTGCCATGAGTTATTGATTCCAAAACTTTAATTACTGGCGCCAAACCAACCGCCTACTTTTTTCCAGATCCCATCATCAACGCCAAAATCACGCCGAATACGTACTAAAACCACCGAAATATTGTCTTTTCCACCCATCGCATTCGCTTGCTCAACCAGCGTCTGGGTCGCTAACGTTAAATTATTACCCTGCAACGACAAGATCGCCTCTATCGAAGCATCGTCCAACATATCGCTTAAACCGTCTGAACAGAACAAATAAATATCGTCTGGCTCAACTGCATATTCATGCAACTCGGTTTGCACCATCGGCGCAATACCCACTGCGCGAGTGACTAAATTTTTATGTGGCGCATAACGCGCCTCAGCCACGGTTAATAGTCCAGCATCTATCTGCTCTTGCAAGAACGAATGATCGCGCGACAATTGCGTTAGTTCTTGCTGCCGAAACCGATAAGCACGTGAATCACCGACATGCGCCACTGCCAAATGATTATCGTAAAACAAAGCCCCAACTAAGGTCGTTCCCATTCCTGCACATTGCGGATGTTGCTCTGCCGTCTGAAAAATCAGTGAATTTGATCGATCTACCGCAATCAACAGCATTTCATGCGCCACGGGCCACAAACTACCAGCCGTTTTAATATGCGCTGGCATTGCGGCCAATTGAGCCCGCATCACTTCGCTCATCACTTGCGTGGCAATACCGCTGGCGACTTCACCCGCATTGTAACCGCCCATTCCATCGGCAAGTATGACCAAGCCGATATCTGTATCAAAACTGATTGCATCTTCATTATGATCGCGCAGTTTACCTACGTCGGTCAGGCCACAAATTTCAAGTGCCGTTGCTAGACTGCGCATCCGCAACTCCTTTTATCGCCACCTCTAATTTTGCCAATACTTGCGCAAAATGGGCGCCCGTTTGAAAACGCTGGCCTAGATCTTTTTCTAAAGCCTTTAATATAATCTTGACCAATATTGCTGGCATTTTAGGGGTATATTGCCGTGGATCAGTTGCTGGTTGTTGCGTAATGCGATACATCAACTCCGCCATTGAGCTACCCACAAATGGCAAATGCCCAGTTAATAATTGATACAACATCACACCCAGTGAGAACAAATCAGAACGACCATCAATATGTTTGCCTGCCAACTGCTCTGGCGACATAAACGAAGGCGTTCCGAGCACCATTCCGGTTTTGGTTTTGCTCGAATCAGTGATGCGAGCGATCCCAAAATCTGTGACCTTCGCCACACCAAGGGTGCGATCATACATGACATTAGCAGGTTTGATATCCCGATGCACCACGCCTGCTTTGTGCGCATAATCTAAAGCCAAGGCAATTTGCTTAACCAAGGTAATCACTTCGAGTATCGGCATCAAATGCGCGGGGCGAGTATACGGCGTGAGATCTTCGCCTTGCAGAAACTCCATCGCAATATAGGCCAAATCGTGCTCTTCACCCGCATCAAAAATCGTGACGATATTAGGATGATTCAATTTACCTGCTGTTTCCGCCTCGCGGAAAAAGCGTTGCCGCGCTTCTTCTAACAAATCAGCTTCAAACTCTTGCGACAAAGCGAGGGTTTTAATCGCAACTTCACGCCCAATTTTAGGATCTTTGCCTAAATACACGACCCCCATCGCGCCTTTGCCCAGCTCTTTTTCCAGCTGATAGCGCCCCAACATCGGTTTTTCTACGTCGCCACCCGCTAATATCATCGTACCGCCCGCAGAGCCCGCGCCCAGAATGACGGTCTCGGACATTTGCTGTGCCATTTTTAACTTTTCAGGTAAATCTCTGAACTTGGCATCGTGCTTGGCCATCAGGCTATACACCGATTCAGCCTTGTTAAATTGTCGTTTGCGCTCAAAATCAAGACCGAGGTTGTACATCACCTCCATCATGCTGTCATCGAGCGGCACACGGCGCAATTTATCAAACGCCATATCCAATTGACCCTGACCTTGGAATGCTAAACCCAGCATCCGATTAGACTCAGCAGACTCGTTGGCAGATTGATCGCCCTTCGCTTCAGTCCATAGATAACGCTTAGTCGTTAGCGCCAAATGCCCCAATATCAATAAACTAGCGGGTGCCATCAGTTGCAACCAAATCATCAAGCTACTCATTAAGACGTAATGCATCAGCAGCAATGTGAGCAGAATCACGGCAGTTGAAATAGCCCCCGCCTTGGCGCGTAAACGCGGCAAAATCACAGCCAAATACAATGCCACAAGCACCACCAAACTCAAAGTAATCGCAAAACCCCAGCGCATTGGCGTGTAATAGTGCTGCGACAACATCGCTGATAAATTATGCGCAAACAGCTCAACCGGCGCATTGTTAGCCAGTACTGGTGACGTCAAAGCCGCGCCAATTCCAGGCGCAGTCGCGCCTATTAAAACGATTTGATCGCGATATTTGCTCGCTGGAATTTTGCCCGCCGCAACATCAAAAAAGGAGTCCATTTGAAACGCGGGTTTGCCATGCTGATTGGCATAAAAATGCGGTAAAAACGTACTATCGGGATCTGTCGCAAAGCGCATCGGCCCCATCGATACTGCGCGCCCAAAATTAACGCTCATTTGTCGACTAGGGATGTTAAGACTCTTGGCCGCAGTCAAACTTAGAAACGACGGAAAAATCGCATCGTAATATCGCAGTGCCAGTGGAATACGGCGCACAACACCATCGGAGTCGGGATCTAAATTCAGTGAAGCGACACCTTTGGCGCGCTCACCGATTTCTGCAATCGGCAAAACTGGATTGATGACGGATTGCGGTATACCCAGCGCGGCATCACCACTGCCCTCAATTTCTTGGCGCATCACAAACTCCGGCAGCTCATGCGTGGCTTCCCCCGCTTGCTCACCCAAGCTAAACATCATCGGTAACAACACATTCCCTGCGGCACCAATCTGCTCCGCCAACAGGCGATCCACATTCAGATTTTGTAGCGCTACTTGTACATTGTCATTGAGCTGGGCGGGATAGGCTTCAGGATTGCCAGATATTTGTTGCGCGAGTTTTTCAATGAAATCCAAACCTCGATCACGCTGCGGTTCGGTAAAAAAAATCGTGGGTACAATCAATTGCGCGCCACCTTGCTGCAGCTGCGCAATCATTTTGGCGTGAATTTCGCGTGACCAAGGCCAACGCCCCAGATTATCTAAACTCTGCTGATCAATGGCAATTACGGAAATTTTAGGAGACGGGCTACGCTGAATTTGGGTCATCGCCACGTCGTAAGCTTGGGATTCCAGACTGCGAATCACCGGCGTAGCCAGCCAAACAATCAAAAATAGCACCAACACCATGGCAGCCACCGCTGCATCGCTACGCCACCACTTCAAATTCATGCATCACCTCTTTTTATAATGCAAATGCTATCAGTAAAGCGGGCAATAACTCGGATTTAATGGGGTGAGTGTCGTCTATTTACGGAATGTCCGCATAAGGCATGCGCCGTTGAATAATCGCCGTTTTACGCAGCAAACGTCGATCACTACGATTTTTATCATAATAACGAGGATTAGTGACCATCGAAGCAAGCTTTGCCGATTGCCCTACGCTGAGTTTTTTCGCACTGGTTTTATAATAATGCTGCGCGGCAGCTTGCGCGCCAAACACGCCGTCGCCCCATTCGATCACATTCAGATAAATTTCAAAAATACGCCGTTTATCTAGAATCAACTCGATCATCACCGTCAAAAACGCTTCTTCAACTTTACGTAATGGATTTTTACTACCCGATAAAAATAGATTTTTGGCCAATTGCTGCGTGATGGTCGAACCGCCAGCAACAATCCGGCCTTTTTTAATGTTTTTTTCCCACGCGGTTTGCATGCCTTCCCAGTCAAACCCTTCGTGATCGAGGAACTTTGCATCCTCAGAAGCGACCAGAGCGCGCTTTAAATTAGGAGAAATTTGCGCGTAGTCGACCCAATCGTACTTCAACTCTGCCGCAGGATTACTTGCCTGCAAGCGATCTAATTGCACCGACATAAACGCCGTATTACTCGGATTCACCCAACGCCACGCCACAATATGCAGCACCATCCAAATATTCCACAACAAGATCAATGCCAGTAAAGCCAGTAATCCGCGCCCTATCCAGCCTAAAATACCAGTCTGCTTCATTACTTACTCACTAGTATATGGTTGCAGACATTAATAAATAACGCCTGCAATCATATACATCAAGATTATTTTTGTAGTTGCTCACGCATCCATTCTAGTACTGGCGCAACATCGGGACGCAAACCCGTCCACAATTCAAACGCTTCCGCCGCCTGCCCCACCAACATGCCCAAACCATCGACGCGCAATGCAACACCCGCTTCACGCGCCTGCGCTAGAAATGGCGTTTCCGCTTTGCCATACATCATGTCGTAGGCCAAGGCATTGGGAGCAAAAACTGCGTTGCTAATTGGCAGGCGTTCACCACTCAAGCTGGCCGAAGTCGCGTTAATAACCAAATCATAATTACCTTCTAGCGCGCCATACTCACAAGCCCGAAGGAAAATTGAAGTATTCGCTTGAAAGTGCAGAATCAATTGCTCGGCTTTAGCGAATGTGCGGTTCGCTAAAGTCAAACTTGCAGGCTGCTGACCTAATAGCGGCAGTATCACGCCACGCGCCGCGCCACCTGCGCCAAGTAGCAATATACGTTTATCTTTAATTGGAATATGTCGCAGAATATCAGCAACTAAACCCGCACCATCGGTGTTATCACCCAACCAGTCACCACTCGGCAAGCGTATCAAGGTATTCACTGCACCCACCGCTTGTGCAAGTGGACTTAACTCCGCAGCAAATCGATAAGCCTCTTCTTTGAATGGTACAGTCACATTCGCACCACGCCCGCCCGCCGCCGCAAATTCATGCACCGCATTAGCAAAACCATCCAAAGGCGCAAGCAAACGATCATAGACAAAGCCCTCTACTGCAGGATGATCAGGAAATTGAGCCGCGAACAAAGCATGGATTTGCGGTGATTTGGAGTGGGCAATCGGGTTGCCAATAACAACATAGTTCATATGAGGAGTGAGGTGAGAGGTGTGAGGAGGAGTAAGTTTACACCTTACTCCTCACGCCTAACACCTCACCTGGTCAGCCTTGCGTCCACGGCAAACCAGCCGCTTGCCAGCCATTTTTATTACCGCGATGACCTGCCGCGTCTTTATCGCCCTCAAAGCCTTCCAAAATATTCATCGCAGCGGTAAACCCATGTTGTGCCGCCAACGCCGCGGCATCATGCGATCGCGCACCAGAACGGCACAAAAAAACGACCACCGATTCTGGATCAACCGCCGCCTTCAATTGAGTCATAAAATTACTATTGATCGCCATACTTGGGTAGCTTTTCCACTCGATCAATTCAGCACCAGGCACCACGCCAACCCATTGCCATTCGGCATGCGTGCGCACATCAACGAGTTTTGCACTCGGTAAGGCTTGCAATAAAGTCCATGCTTCTGCCGGTGTCACTTCTCCCGCATAAGACAGCCCTTTACTCACGCCACGTGAACGTGCATTTTCTAAAATTTCATTAAACTGGCTCATTCATTTGCCTCATTGTGTCTGCATGGAACGGATTAGTACTATTTTAGCCACAGACGAGCAGCGGTGCCCAATTATTGACGCACCATATTTGTGCGCGGATCACTGCTGCGCACCAAAAAATACAGACCAAAGTAGGTTACGCGGCCGCAATTAGATGTGGCACAATACTCTGCAAGCTGCAATTGCACTGGCACGCTTTGTGCTTTAGTTGATACAGCAAAATTTGCCCAATATTTTTTTGTTTAATTCGTACATCAGGAGCGACAACATGGCGCTAGCTAAAACAGCAGCAGACGTTCTCAAGCTTATTAAAGAAAACGACATTCGTTTCGTTGACTTGCGTTTTACCGATACCATCGGTAAAGAGCAGCACGTATCTATTCCTTCGCACGTAGTTGACGATGAATGGTTTGAAGCAGGTCACGCATTTGACGGTTCTTCAATCGCAGGTTGGAAAGGCATTCAAGCCTCTGACATGTTGTTGTTGCCTGATCCATCTACTGCCAACATCGATCCGTTCTTTGATGAGCCAACATTGATCTTGACTTGCGATGTGATCGAGCCAGCAACTGGTAAAGGTTACGACCGCGATCCACGCTCTTTGGCACGCCGTGCTGAAGCCTACTTGAAAACTTCAGGTATCGGTGACACCGCTTACTTCGGTCCAGAGCCAGAATTCTTCATTTTCGACAACATCCGTTGGAATACCGACCTGTCAGGTACTTTCGTTAAGATTGGTTCTGACGAAGGCGCTTGGGCGACTGCTGATGAAGTTCAAGGCGGCAACCTCGGTCACCGTCCACGCTTGAAAGGCGGCTACTTCCCAGTTCCTCCAGTAGACAGCCATCAAGACATCCGCGCTTCAATGGTATTGATCCTTGAAGAAATGGGCGTGCCTGTTGAAGTGTTCCACCACGAAGTGGCGAACGCGGGTCAAAATGAAATCGGTACTAAATTCTCTACTTTGACGCAACGTGCTGACTGGACTCAAATCCTGAAATACGTTGTACACAATGTGGCGCACCAATACGGCAAAACGGCAACGTTCATGCCAAAACCAATCGTTGGTGACAACGGTTCAGGTATGCACGTTCACCAGTCAATCTGGAAAGACGGCAAAAACTTGTTCGCGGGTAACGAATACGCTGGTTTGTCTGAAACAGCGCTGTTCTACATCGGCGGTATCATCAAGCACGCTAAAGCATTGAACGCGATCACCAACCCAGGTACTAACTCGTACCGTCGTTTGGTTCCTCACTTCGAAGCGCCAGTTAAATTGGCTTACTCAGCTAAAAACCGCTCTGCATCGATCCGTATTCCGCACGTTGCAAGCGAAAAAGGCCGTCGTATTGAAGCGCGCTTCCCAGATCCATTGGCAAATCCATACCTCTGCTTCGCAGCATTGTTGATGGCTGGTTTGGATGGTATCCAAAACAAGATTCACCCAGGCGATCCAGCAGACAAAAACTTGTACGACTTGCCACCAGAAGAAGACAAGTTGATCCCTACAGTTTGCGCATCTTTGGATGAAGCATTGGCAGCATTGGATGCAGACCGCGAGTTCTTGACTCGTGGCGGCGTATTCACGAACGAGTGGATCGACGCTTACATCGACTTGAAAATGAACGATGTAACACGCAGCCGTATGAATGTGCATCCAGTTGAATTTGATATGTACTACTCACTGTAATACTTAGGATAGTCCCGACACGTTCGGGATAGCTCACAGAACCCGTAACAGCATTGCTGTTACGGGTTTTTTATTATCTACGCACTAGCAAAAACCCTAATACGCCATGCAATTCAAGCACTTAGCACGAAAATATTTGAATGGCATGGTTTCATTTAAACATTCAAGCGCTATAATTCATCAATAGTTAAATTAAAAGTAAGTTTAATGAACAAAGTAAATAACTCATCGTATCTCCAAGCGAGCATTTATTTAGTGCTCTATGTGATTGCGGGTGAGTTATCGATTCAACTGGGTACGATCAACCCCGGCAATATGGCCATCATTTGGCTCGCATCGGGAATTGGCCTATTTGCCATTTTGCAATTACAAAGGCTAGGGATTGTAGTCGTTTTACTTGGCAGTCTTATTGTCAATACGCCGCACTTATTTCGTGGCGATTGGCACCCTCAAATAAGCCAAATACTGCTTTCAGCCATGATTTTTTCCTGTATTGACACCTTACAATCCATTCTGGCCGCGAAATCTTACCTCTACCTAGAAAAAACCCACAAAAAAAGTATGTGGACCCAACCTAGCCTACTCCCCAAGATTTGGCTACACGTGTGCTTGATACCCGCCCTCATCACCATGCCTTTATTCATTATTTTGATGTTGAGCAGAGGTTTAATCCCCAGTGATTTCTTTTCTATTATTTTACGTGCGACGATATTGTTACTTGCTGACACATCGGGCTTATTGATGCTTACACCGCTCTACCCTTACATAAGGGCGGGCACTTTATTCAAAGAATTTTGCCGTGCATTTTGGTATTTAGTGGCGATACTCCCCCCGATTTATATTAATTTTTTTATTCTGGATCACGTACTGGCTTTGACGATGCCAATCATGATCATCATCGCCGTCAAGTTACGCATGGCCGCGACGAATTTTGGTTTACTCATCATCACCCAACTTGGGGTCATTTTGACGGTACAAGGTCATGGTGGTTGGGCTGAGCACCATTTAGTGACTTCATTATTTCAAATTCAAATCTTCGTTTTTTCAATCACACTGGCCTTGCAATACCTTGCCCAAGCCCAAGCCCAAATTTCTCAACACCGCGAAGAATTGGAATTCGAAGTCCAATTACGAACCGAATCACTGGCGGCCCTCAACGCAGAATTGACCACTTTAGCCACCACAGACGAACTCACTCGGCTACCTAATCGCCGTGAATGGCAACTCAAAGCCAGCCAAGCGATATTACAAGCGCGTCGATATGAGCAGGCATTGAGTATTGTGATGATCGATGTCGATCACTTCAAACACGTCAATGATCACTACGGGCATCTGACAGGGGATTTAGTACTGAAAACGATCGCCACCATTTGCCAGCAGAATATTCGCGGGCCAGATAGTGTTGCACGTTGGGGCGGTGAGGAATTTGTCATTTTACTGCCCGAGACGGATCAAACTCAGGCGATAATTGTGGCGGAGAAAATTCGCCAAGCTGTTGCGCAATTTCAGCACAGCAGCCTTGGACATGAAACATTTAATGTCACGGTGAGTCTGGGTATTACGCCTTTATTAGCCGGCGACATCACCCTGGATGAATTACTCAGCCGAGCCGACCAAGCTATGTATCACGCCAAAGAGGCCGGAAGAAATTGCATCAGAAGCTCGCAAGCACTCAGCAGTAACTACCTTCAGCACAAAACTTAAATTCATCAATTAAACGCGGCGACGCTCAATCAAAGCCTGCGCCAGCGTACCTGGGTCAACATGTTCAAGCTCACCACCAACAGGCAAACCTCGGGCGATTCGACTCACTTTCAGCCCTCGAGCCCGCAACATCTCAGCCAGATAATGTGCGGTGGCTTCGCCCTCTGTCGTGAAATTAGTCGCCAGCACCACTTCTTCCACCGAGCCATCACTAGCACGCTCCAATAACTGCTTAAATGCAATATCGTTGGGGCCAATCCCATCCAAAGGACTCAACCTCCCCATTAGCACAAAATACAAGCCTTCGTAGCTGCGGGTGAACTCTATCGACATTAAATCCGTCGGCATTTCCACCACGCACAATTGCGCATGATTGCGCTGCTCATCCAAGCAGATTTCGCAGACATCCAGCTCTGTAAATGTATTGCAATGACGGCAATGTTTGAGTGCACCAAGGGCATTTTCAAGCGCATTGGCCAGCTCTAGCGCGCCTTTTTGATCACGCTGAACCAAGTGAAATGCCATTCGAGCGGCTGATTTGGGGCCAACCCCAGGAAGGATACGCAAAGCGTCGATGAGATGACTGAGTGAAGCAGGAATCGACATGGGTATTGCTCTGTAGAAATTGATGGATAATGCCTACAGAGCAATACCCTTAATAAAAAGCCTGCATCTATGTAACATTCAACGATGATCGCAACGCAACGACAGCAGGCCTTTCACTCATTAGAATGGCATTTTGAAACCTGGTGGCAATTGCATACCAGCAGTAAAACCGCCCATTTTAGCTTGGCTAGTGGCTTCGGCTTTCCGCAATGCATCGTTAAACGCAGCGGCGATCAAATCTTCTAGCATGTCTTTATCATCCGACAACAAGCTGTCGTCAATCGCGACACGGCGCACCACATTGCTGCACGTGATAGTGATTTTAACCATGCCCGCACCCGATTGGCCTTCCACTTCGACCGAAGCCAATTCTTCTTGTGCTTTAGCCATATTTTCTTGCATTTGCTGAGCTTGTTTCATCAAGCCAGCCATTCCGCCTTTACCACCAAACATACAATTTCCTTTAAATTAAAAACAAAAAGAAGGTGTCCACGAAACACACGAAAAGCGCGAAAATTAGCTCATCCTCTCCACTGATTTTCCTACTTTGCATCAGATTTTAATTTCTTGCTACACCAAGAGAAAAACGGCTTTCATGCCGCCATATTGGCGTTACTTTCGTGGCTTTCGTGTTTTTCGTGGACTAAAGATTTTTTAAATGGGTTTAATTGAATCGATTGCAATACTTGCGCCGAATTCTTTCACCATCGTTTGCACAAATGGATCACCATTAATCGCCGCAACCGCTTGATCTTGCCGCTCTTGTTTTTCACGATAATGAATATCAGCAGGCGTTTCGGTCTTTACTTCACCAATTTGCACATTCAAAGCGATGTCACGACCAAAATGTTCGCTGAGGGCAAGGCGCAGTTTTTCTTGGTAATCGCGCGTCGCAACACTGCGATGGATTTCTTCAACTTTAATATTAAACTGTATATCGCTAAAGCTTAATAATTCTGAGTGCTGCGCCAACATACCTGCTTGACCTAGCTTGAGATGCACCACTAAAGCGCGCCAATCGCCAGTAAATTCAGCCGGAATCTGCGGCGCAGAAACTGGCGCGACAACAGGCTGCGATACCACTGCAACTTGTGCTCGAGCAGCCGGCGCATCATCTTGTCGCCAAGGCGGCGTATCGTCGTATGTTGCGCCAGGTACAGTCGTTTGCGATGTCGTAGAAATTGCCGACTGTGCTTGCGGAGCAAGTACTGGCGACGTCACCGCGGTCTGTTGCGCTGGAACAGGTGCTGCAGTTACTGAAGAATTCACTGGCATAACGACATGGCCGGCATCACTCGGCGCAAACGCCAACATGCGCAAAATCGTCATCGTAAAACCGGCGTATTCATCAGGAGCCAGCGGTAAATCGCGGCGACCGTGCAAGGCAATCTGATAATACAATTGTGCGTCTTCGGGTGTGAGCGCTTGCGCCACAGCCACGATTTGTTCACGCAATGGCAAATCATCGGCCAATGCATTGGGCACGGCTTGCACCAAAGCGATTTGTTGCAATAGCGAGGCCAATTCATGCAGCGCGGCCTCATAAGACAAACCACGCTCAGCAATTGCATCGGCTGTTTTAAGCAATGCAGGGCCGTCTTTCTGAATTAACGCCGTCAATAACTCAAACAAATAGCTTTGATCGACCGCGCCAAGCATCGCGCGCACGCCTGCTTCTTCGACTTTGCCAGCGCCATAAGCAATCGCTTGATCAAGCAGCGATAAACCATCGCGCATTGAGCCACTTGCCGCATGCCCAATCAGATTGAGTGCGAGCGCTTCATATTCAATTTGTTCGGCTTGTAATACGGTATTTAAATGGCCAGTGACTTGCTGTGGCGTCATTTGGCGCAATGAAAACTGCAAGCAACGACTCAGCACCGTAATCGGCACCTTTTGTGGATCGGTCGTCGCAAGGATAAATTTAACGTGGCTGGGTGGCTCTTCCAACGTTTTCAGCATCGCATTAAATGCCGATTTGGAGAGCATGTGCACTTCGTCGATAATGTAGACTTTAAAACGGCCAGCGGTCGGTGCATACTGCGCGTTGTCCAAGACCTCGCGAATATTATCGATACCGGTGTTAGACGCCGCGTCGATTTCGAGCAGGTCAACAAAGCGACCGGCATCAATTTGCGTACACGCTGAGCAAACGCCGCACGGTTCGGACGTAATGCCAGTTTCGCAATTGAGTGCCTTGGCCATAATGCGGGCGATGGTAGTTTTACCCACCCCGCGCGTGCCGGTGAGCAAATACGCGTGATGCAATCGTGCCGAGGCAAATGCGTTTGCCAGCGCTTTAATCACGTGTTCCTGCCCGACCAATTGGGCAAAAGTTTTTGGTCGCCACTTACGGGCTAGTACTTGGTAGCTCATGGCAGCATTCTAACAGATGCGATAGATGATAGACGATGATTCCATAGCAAAGCAGTGTGCTGTGGATACTTTGCAAAACAGCTTAAAGAATAAATGAAATGACGATTACTCCGCTTGAGACTGCACCTGAAAACCACGATCCTAAACCCGAAGCGCCAGTGGAGCCGCCGCTCGAAGCCTGTTGCAGCAGCGGCTGTTATCCCTGCGTCTTGGATTTATATACCGAAGAATTACAACAATACCGAATCGATCTTGCCGCATGGCAAGCGCGGCAATCAGTCTCTCAAAATATCAATCAGGATCCGACATGCGAAGCCTAATTACCTTTATCGCGCTGGCCGTAAGTAGCAGCATCGCAATCGCAGCGGACTCGCTCCCCAGCAACGTGAGTAATGCCCTCAAGGCAGCCAAAATCCCAAACGATGCTTTATCAGTGGCAATGGTTCCGCTTGATGCTCAAGGAAAACCACAGTTTTACCGTGCCGATGTGCCTTCCAATCCGGCTTCAACGATGAAAATCGTCACTACCTACGCTGGCCTTGAAATCCTTGGCCCAGCCTGGCAGTGGCAAACTGAAATTCGTGCCAATGCCCTACCTAAAAATGGCGTGCTAGATGGCGATATTTACCTTAAAGGCTCGGGCGACCCCAAACTCACTTTGGAACGCATGTGGCTGTTGGTACGAGACTTAAAAGCAGCCGGCGTAGATGAAATTCGCGGCAATGTGGTGCTCGATCGTAGCGCGTTTGTCATTGATGCCAATGAGCCCGCTTTTGACGATGATGGCGAAACCAGCGACCGGCCATTCATGGTCAAACCTGACGCATTACTCACCAATTTCAAATCTCTGCGAGTGCGAGTTCGTGCCGATGGTGAACGCGTCATCGCCAGCGTTGAACCAGATTGGCCAGAAGTTCGCTTTAGTAACCAACTGGGCTTAGGTGCAGCGGCACCGTGCGAAACATGGCAAAAACGAGTGCAATTTCGCACGGGTCAAGCCACGCCCCAATTTATGCTGCAATTGGTCGGTGAAGTACCTGCCGGATGTATCGGCGAGAAGTACATGTCTGTATTTGATGCGCCGACTTATACCTACCTGCTCTTTCGCAACCTGTGGTTAGCTGAAGGCGGCAAACTTGGCGGAAAAATGCAACAAGGGATCACGCCTGCTAATAGTGTTCTGCTGGCCAGTACCAAATCATCGGATATGGTCAGCACCATTCGTGATATCAATAAATACAGTAATAATATGATGGCACGGCAGTTATTCCTCACGATAGGCGCAACTCAAGGCGCTGCTGCCGATGGTGCAACAACGGCAAGTCGTTCTACAGCGGTCATTCAGCGCTGGCTGCAAAGTAAGGGCAAACGTTTCGATGAATTGGTGCTCGAAAATGGTGCAGGTCTTTCACGCAAAGAACAAATCAGCGCACGACATTTAGCCGAACTATTACAAGACGCATGGAACGCACCACTTGCAGCTGAATTTGTGTCCTCACTGCCACTGGTTGGCATTGATGGTACGATGAAAAAACGCTTAAAAGACGAGAGCAGCATCGGCCAAGGCCACATCAAAACGGGTACTTTAAAAGACGTCCGCGCCGTTGCAGGTTATGTGCGTGATGCGAATGGCAAAACATGGGCCGTGGTCGGGATCATCAATCATGCCAATGCACCTGCTGGAATGGCAACGCTCGATGAATTACTCAAATCGATTCGCAAAACGACAAATTAATATCAATTGATAGCGTTATCGCCACCCACATCGGGTGGCATTGAACAGACTAAAAAACCTGCGATCACGATCATGAATACCGAAAAACCACGCATCACGATTTTGTACTGCACTCAATGCAATTGGCTGTTGCGCAGTGCATGGCTGGCACAAGAATTATTAAGCACCTTTGCTTTTGAACTCGGTGAAGTCGCACTTCAACCGGGAACGGGTGGTATTTTTGTCATTCATTGTGATGGTGTTCTGGTTTGGGATCGAAAAATAGACGATGGTTTTCCTGAGGCTAAAGTACTCAAACAACGAATTCGCGATTTAATTGCCCCCGAAAAAACCTTAGGCCATGCTGATGCACCCAAAGCTGTAAGTTAAATCATAATTTCGACCAAGCGATTAGGCACAATCCTGCTGCTGTGATACCTTTCAACTATGTATGCAAAAATTTTCTTTAGTGCGCTCTTGATCAGTAGCTGCGCCATGGCCGACATCTATAAATACACCGATGAGAACGGCAATGTGACCTTTACCAACTCGCCAATCAAAGGTGCAGTGCGCATCATGTCGGAATCCAATCCGACCACCAATGCACGTCGTCCTAGCGGAGAAAGCACCAACACCGTCAAGTCTCCTCGTGTTGCTGCGCCCTCTCCACTCAATTTCCCGAAAGTGGATGCCGCCACGCAAAAAAGTCGTGATAGCAATCGTAAAGTGATTTTGGCTGAAGAGCTCAATAGCGAACGCGCTCTGCTGAGCAAAGCACAGCGCAGCCTGCAAGAATCAGAAACCACGAAAACAGCCGCCGAACAAGCCAACCCCAAACTCTATCTCGACCGCATTGGCCGCCTACGCGAAACCATTATGATGCACGAAAAAAATATCGCTTCGCTGCAGTCTGAAATCAGTAGAGTGCGTTAAAACCACGTCAGCAACAAAAACGCACCATTACAGTGCGAAAATCGCTTATTCTGTTCCAGTAGCCTAACTTAAAGCTGGCCTAGTTTTTGCTAACGCTATGCAAAAATGAAGCACACACCCTTTTTGCCAAGGAAAAGTGCAATTGAATGCCCTGATTTCATCCATCAGGGCTCAGCGCACATTGGAGTAGCACCATGAGCCACCCTGCCTTTGCTGGCCTCGAATATCTAGATGCCGCCGTGTTGGCGGTCGACAACGAAGGCTATATTGTTTTTGCCAATCCAGCGGCCAATAGCCTATTCAATCTACGCGACTCAGAAAACCAAACCCTAGAACAGTGTTTTGGATTCAATTCACCCTTAGTTTTCGCCGCACACACTGCACTTGAAAAGCGCATTTCAATTACCGAACACGAGCTAATCGTCTTTGGGGTTGAAGGTGAAATGTACGTCACATTGGACGTCACCCCGATTGAATGCCCTGCTGCGGTTTTAATGCTTGAAGTACGGCGTATTGATCAACAACGACGGATTGTGAATGAAGAGCGCTTGCAAGCCCAGCAGCAAGCCAATCGTGAACTGATTCGTAACTTAGCGCACGAAATCAAAAATCCACTTGGCGGCATTCGTGGCGCGGCGCAGTTATTAGCGTTTGAGCTGCCCGATCCGCAGCTGAAAGAATACACCGATGTCATCGTCGATGAAGTTTCTCGGCTACAAAGCCTGTTGGATCGCCTGCTCACGCCGCACCGTTTACCGCAAATTAAAGAAATCAATATTCACGAAGTCTTAGAGCGCGTTCGCAGCTTAGTTCTAGCTGAAACGCCAAGTGGCTTATCGGTCAAACGTGATTACGATACCAGCATGCCGCTCTTGATTGCCGATAAAGAACAATTGATTCAATCAGTACTCAATATTGTTCGCAATGCGATTCAGGCGATGTCGAGTATCGGGGAAGTCATTTTACGCACCCGAATTGCGCGCCAAGTAACGCTCAATCGCCGTCGTCACCCGCTCGCTCTGCGAATTGATATTTCTGATAACGGCCCCGGCATTCCTGAGCATTTAAAAGAAACACTGTTTTATCCGCTCGTGTCCGGCCGTGAAGGCGGCACCGGCATTGGTCTACACTTAGCCCACACTTATATCGCGCAACATCATGGCGTGATTGAATTTGATAGCCGACCGGGCCACACCACATTCAGTATTTTTTTGCCGCTTAATGCATGGCAAGATTCAGGAACACCACTATGAAGCCAGTTTGGGTAATTGACGACGACCGCTCGATTCGTTGGGTATTTGAAAAGGCTCTCGCCCGCGAGCACATTGCGCACGCAACGTTTCCATCGGCCAGCGAAGCACTGCAAAAAATTCAAAGCGAACGTCCACAAGCCGTTGTCTGTGATATCCGCATGCCGGGTGAATCGGGGCTCACTTTTTTAGAGATTGTGAAACGCGATTGGCCAGAAATTCCCGTCATTATCATGACGGCGCACTCAGATTTGGACAGCGCTGTTTCGGCGTTTCAAGGCGGTGCATTTGAATATCTCCCCAAGCCTTTTGATGTTGAGCAAGCAATAGCGCTGATTCGCCGCGCTATCGTCGAAAGCGAGCAACTTGCGCCTGCCAGCGCAGTCAGCGCAGCGGTACCCGAGATGCTCGGCCAAGCGCCTGCGATGCAAGACGTTTTCCGCGCGATTGGCCGCCTTTCCCACTCGGCCGCCACAGTGATGATTACCGGCGAATCAGGCAGCGGCAAAGAACTCGTTGCCCGCGCCCTGCACCGCCACAGCCCACGCGCCAACAAACCTTTTGTTGCAATCAATAGCGCGGCGATTCCGAAGGATTTATTAGAATCTGAATTATTCGGCCATGAGCGTGGCGCTTTTACTGGCGCGGATGCCAAACGCGTAGGCCGCTTTGAGCAAGCCGAAGGCGGTACCTTATTTTTAGATGAAATCGGCGATATGCCATTTGATTTACAAACTAGATTGTTGCGTGTTTTATCTGATGGATTCTTTTACCGTGTAGGTGGGCATCAGCCGATCAAAGCGAATGTTCGCGTCATCGCCGCCACGCATCAAAATCTAGAAGACCGCGTCAAAGACCATCAATTTCGCGAAGATTTATTCCATCGCTTAAATGTCATTCGTCTGCGCCTGCCTGCACTGCGGGAACGTAAGCAAGATATTCCCTTGCTAGCTCAACATTTTTTACTCAAGTCAGCACAAGACTTGGGCATTGAAGCCAAGCGCCTCACCGAATCAGCGATGAATACCTTGGCGCAATTTGGCTTCCCTGGCAATGTGCGGCAACTGGAAAATGTCTGCCATTGGATTACCGTGATGGCACCCGGTCAACTGGTTGATTGCGCCGATTTACCCCCCGAGTTATCAGAAAAAACCAGCTTACTCGGTGGACAAATCGGCGATTGGCGCGCCTCGCTAGCGGCTGAGTTAGCACAACGCCTGCAACGCGGCGATAGCCGGATTTTGGATAGCATCGTGCCCGAATTTGAGCGCACCGTAATTGAACAAGCGCTTGCGCATACAGGGGGTAAACGCATAGAAGCATCAGAATTACTAGGATGGGGACGCAATACCCTGACCAGAAAAATTCAAGAACTCGGGATGGAAGAATCATAATCGCCGATATGCAGGTATAAAAAAACCGGCTCCACGCCGGTTTTTTTACTTTTGAACTCAGTATTAGCGAATCTCAAAGATTTTGCCAAAGTTGGCAATATCGAGCACTGATTTCACTGTGCCTTTGCAATTAACTAGAGTAATTTTCTTGCCTGCGGCACGCTCATTAAACAGCAAGAGCATCCCAAGTGCCGCTGAATCCATGTAATCAACGGCAGAAAAATCAATCTCAATTTCGCTCAAACCCGCATGTTCTAGCACGGTAGTCGTGGCTTGTTTGAATTCACGGTGAAATTCAAAGGTAAAATTGCCATTCAAGCCCAAAAAGGCACGGTTACTTTCAAAGCGAACATTTACTTGCATTGGCTTAACTCCAAAACTAATTATTTACTGCTACCTAAACAGTCTAGTTAGCCGAAGGCAAGGATGCAAATGAGCACGCCCAAATAGGCGCGCGACACCACATTATTTCTCGACAAACGCCCGTTCGATTACATAATCGCCAGGTTCGCCAATCCGTTTCGACACTTGAAAGCCTAAATCATCCAGCATTTTGCACGTATCTTCGAGCATTGCAGGGCTACCGCATAGCATGGCGCGATCCGTTTCAGGATTGAGCGGTGGCAAGCCAATGTCGTCAGTCAATTTGTTTGAGGCAAACAAATCAGTTAAACGACCTTGATTACGGAATGGCTCACGCGTTACCGTTGGGTAATAAATTAGCTTGCTGCGCACTTCTTCACCGAAGAACTCATTGTGCGGCAATTCATTTTCGATGTAATGCGCATAAGCCAATTCGCTCACGGTACGTACGCCGTGCACCAAAATGATTTTATCAAAACGCTCGTAGGCTTCTGGATCTTTAATCAAACTCATAAACGGCGCCAGACCAGTACCGGTGCTGAGGTAATACAGGTTTTTACCCGGCTTCAAATCCGACAACACCAAAGTACCCGTTGGCTTGCCGCTCACCAGTAATTGATCGCCTTCTTTCAAGTGTTGCAGACGCGACGTCAATGGGCCATTCGGCACTTTAATACTAAAAAATTCGAGTTCTTCTTCGTAATTCGCGCTGGCAATCGAGTAAGCGCGCATCAGCGGCTTGCCATCGACTTCCAAGCCAATCATCACAAACTGGCCATTTTCAAAACGCAGCGATTCATCGCGCGTCGTCGTAAAACTAAACAAAGAATCATTCCAATGACGCACGCTCAATACTGTTTCATGGGCAAACTTAGACATGTCTTAACCTTTTAATGCTGCGGTGAGTTCAGGAATCACCGTAAATAAATCTGCTACCAAACCATAATCGGCCACTTGGAAAATCGGTGCGTCAGCGTCGTGATTCACCGCGACGATGACTTTACTGTCTTTAATGCCGCCAACGTGTTGGGCTGCGCCGGAAACACCGAACGCGATATAGAGTTCAGGTGCCACCACCGTACCGGTTTGACCGACTTGGCTATCATTCGGCGCCATGCCAGCATCCACTGCTGCGCGCGTTGCACCAATTGCTGCGCCGAGCACATCCGCCAATGGGGTTAACGTTGCTTTAAAGCCTTCGGCGCTGCCGAGTGAACGACCACCACTAATGACCACGCGTGCTGTAGCCAATTCTGGGCGATCCAATTGCACCAAATCACGGCTGACCCAAGCCGCTTGGCCTGCATCACCCGAAGCGGCGATAGTTTCAACTACAGCCGAACCACCTGTTGCAGCTGCAGCTTCAAAGACTGTCGGGCGTATCGTTAAGATGCGCAAACCGGCAGGCGCTTTCACTGTTGCGTTCAAATTTCCGGCGTACATCGGGCGAACAAATGTCGTTGCATCGATGATTTGGATTACTTCCGACACCATCGCGACATCCAGCAAAGCTGCAGCGCGTGGCAATAGGTTTTTACCAAAGCTGGTAGCTGCTGCCACGATGGCTGAATAGCTAGGCGCCAGTTGCACCAGCAATGGCGTCAGATTCTCAGCGATGCCGTGCGCGTACTCAGTCGCATCAACCAGCAGTATCTTGTTCAAGCCATTGATAGCAGATGCTTGTGTGGCAATACCTGCCACATCATTTCCTGCCAGCAAAAGATGAACTTCTTCACCAAATTGGCTTGCTGCCGTTACGGCAGAACGTGTAGCGGCTTTAATGCCGTGGCTGTCTAATTCAGCAATGACTAAAACGCTCATGACACCACCTTCTCTGTCCGCAATGCCGCAACAAGTTCAGCGACAGAATTCAAAATCTTGCCTGCTTTACGTGCAGGCGGCTCAGCGATATTGACGATCTCCAGCGCAGGAGCAGTAATACCAAACTCAGCCGCTGGCAGCGTTTCGATCAGCTTTTTCTTCGCCATCATCAAGGCAGGCAATTTAATAAAGCGCGGCTCGTTGAGACGCAAATCCACCGACACGACAGCTGGTAATGGCAAAGACAGCGTTTCTTGCCCGCCGTCGATTTCACGCACCACCAATGCTTTGCCGTCAACGACGTCGATTTTTGACGCGAAAGTCGCTTGAGGCCAGTTCAGCAAAGCGGATAACATTTGCGCCGTTTCAGCAGCGTCGTCATCAATCGCTTGCTTGCCCGTCAAGACCAGTTGCGGCGCTTCGCGCTCAGTCACGGCTTTGAGGTATTTTGCTGCAGCCAAAGGCTGAACAACGGTTAGCGTTTCCACCAACACGGCGCGATCGGCGCCCATCGCCAAAGCATGACGCAGTACATCCTGATTCGCTGCAGTACCCACGGCAACAACGACGACCTCAGTCGCAACACCCGCCTCTTTCAAGCGCACTGCGCCTTCGACGGCATTTTCATCAAATGGGTTGATGCTCATTTTTACGTTGGTCAATTCAACGTCTTTGCCATCCTGAGTAGGACGTGGGCGGATTTGATAATCAACGACCCGTTTAATGTGCACTAAGATTTTCATCACGATTCCTTCTGTTGCTCGCCGTTACAGCCTGCATGATTTAGGTCAAGCCCTAATTTTGCACTCGATTATATTTGTCGGTAGAATATATGTAAAACCCATTGTAATTATAAACATTATCTATTTTACAGATATACAACTAGTCCAAGATACACAGCTGAGCTAGGTCTATCGGCTCCAATTTGGCTAGAAAGAACGAGGCTATGATGCAAGAGCGCGATGTAATGGAATATGACGTACTGATTATTGGTGCTGGCCCTGCAGGTTTGGCTGCTGCGATTCGGCTCAAACAAGTCAATGCGGAGCTCAGTGTCTGCATCCTCGAAAAAGGCGCTCAAGTCGGCGCGCATACTTTATCGGGTGCGGTTATCGACCCCATCGCGCTCAATCAACTGATTCCAGATTGGCAACAACGCGCGCCGCAGCTGGCCACCGCTGTGACTGCCGATGAGTTTCTCGTGCTCGATGCAGACATCGGCTTCAAAATCCCGCAAATGCTATTGCCGCCGCAGTTGCACAACGATGGCTGTTATATCGTCAAGCTCGGTGAAGTCTGTGCATGGCTGGCGACAGAAGCCGAAAATCTCGGCGTTGAAATTTACCCCGGCTTTGCCGCCGCTGAGGTTTTATATGACGACACTGGCGCAGTCAAAGGTGTCGCCGTTGGCGATATGGGGATTAACAAACAAGGTGAACACAAAGCCGATTACGCACTCGGCATGGCGATTTACGCCAAATACACACTATTTTGCGAAGGCGCGCGCGGCTCTTTGGCGGGAGATTTGGAAAAACAATTCAATCTACGCGCAGGCCGCGACCCGCAACATTACGGCCTTGGCGTCAAAGAAGTATGGCAAGTCAAACCTGAGCATCATCGACTTGGCCTCGTGCAACACGCGCAAGGCTGGCCGCTCGACAACAGCACCAGCGGCGGCGCTTTTATTTACCACCTACCCGACCATCAAGTAGCGGTCGGCTATGTGGTGCATTTGAATTACCAAAATCCAACGCTATCGCCGTTTGATGAATTACAACGTTTCAAAACGCACCCAAAAATTCGCGGCACGTTTGCGGGCGCAACTCGGATTGGTTATGGTGCCCGTGCGATTGCCGAAGGCGGTTTGCAATCCTTACCAAAAATGGTCTTTGCTGGCGGCGCGCTGCTGGGCTGCTCGGCTGGATTGCTCAACTTTCCACGGATTAAAGGCACGCACAATGCGATGCTGTCCGGCATGCTGGCCGCCGAAGCTGCGGCAGCAGCGATTACCGCTGGCCGCTATCAGGATGAACTCACTGAGTTTGTGACCGCACTACAAGCATCGAGTGTTTGGCAAGAACTAGAGCAAGTACGCAATATCAAACCGGCACTCTCTAAACTGGGCATACTCGGTGGCACGATGTATGCAGGTATAGAGCTTTGGTTATCTAAGCTAGGACTCAATACCCCTTGGACACTGCAGCACAGCACACCCGATCACGCTCGACTCTTGCCGCAAGGCCAATTTACGCCGATTAAATACCCGAAACCGGATGGCGTGCTAACGTTTAATAAACTGGATTCACTGGCGCTCGCCAATGTGTCGCACGAACACGATCAACCGGTGCATTTGAAATTGCGCGACCCAAGCCTGATTACGCCGGTGCATTTGAGCAATGAAATCAAAGCTGAATGCCACTACTGCCCTGCGGGTGTGTATGAGATTATCGAGGTCGCTGGTCAGCCCAAATATCAAATCAACGCGCAAAACTGCTTGCACTGTAAAACCTGTGATATTAAAGACGCAACGCAGAATATTCATTGGGTGACGCCAGAAGGTGGCGGCGGCCCGATATATATAGGCATGTAGTATAAGCAGCTAAGACTTAATTAATAAGATCTACAGCTAAATACCCAATAGCTCAGTCAAAATAGATTGAGCTATTTTTACATCTGAATTGAGATTTTGAAGTTTCTGACGATAATAGAGAATGCATTCGCGTTTTGGAGTAGAAAATGATTCAAGAAAAACAAACCGTACAAATCAAACGCGACCAGATTCAATTTCTAAGACCTGAAATGGGCCGCCTACTCGATCGACGTAAAGGCAAAGTGATCGATGTGTTTGTGCCACTCGGCGCCAAAGATGCAGTGGTAAAAGTACGCTGGATCGCCCGCCGCCCAAGCGAAAATGATGTGACGCTAGAGCATCCAGAGAAAGATTTAGAAGTAATTCCTTCATGATCTTTTCGACCTAAAAGACTGCTATCGACCCAATCCGGTCATCGCGGTTTCCCGATAGCGGCCGCTCAGCCAAACCGGGGATTCTCGCAGTGGAGTTCTCGGAAGCGGACGTTGGCGACCTCACCCAATCGGCCAGAAGCGGTCATAGAGCGTCTACAAAATCAGGGTGTATTCATTTTGAGCTAACTCGATGTGTGCAATCCTGCAATAACCTGAACAAGCCAATCTCTGGATGCACTGCCCGAAGCTCTTCTATGCCATCCCACAACCACATTGAAATTTAGGGAGGACATGTCTAGGTCAATCACTTGGAAGCCACCGGTGGCAGCAATGGCCGAGGGTACAAAAGCCACCGTATCATTCACGTGCATAAACGCTTGCAGAGACGTGTAGCAGGGCAAAGTGGCAATCACTGTGCGACTGACATCCCGGGCACTAAGGAAGTCATCAACTCGACTCCCCAGATTGCCCACTCCACTGGCGAAATCCACATGAGGATGTAAGGACACATCTGCAAGCACCTGTATCTGCCGAGGCAGCAGCGAACCTTGCCTAGCGACGCAGCAGTAGTGGTCGCTTCTCAGTCTATTACGCACTAATCCCGGATCAACGTAGTCAGAAAAACCAATCACTAGGTCAGCCTCTCCTTGCGCTAACGTCGTGAAATGCTGATCGGGATTGAAGTCAATGACTTCAAGCTTCACCCCGGGTGCGCGTTCGCGCATGAGCAGCGAAAGCGATGGGATGATAGACAGTTGCGCATATTCATTTGCGATCACCCTGAATACGTACTCACTCGTTGCCGGATCGAATGGGAATGAATTGAAGATGCCGTCGATCTCTTCAACTATTTTCTCGAATTTAGCTGCGAGGTCGTACGCATAGTCGGTCGGCTGTAGGCCTGCGCTCTGGCGCAGGAATAGCTCATTGGGAAACACTTCACGCATGCGCTTGAGGTAGTTGCTAACCGCCTGTTGTGATATCTCAAGCCGCTCGGCAACGCGAGAAACGTTTTTCTCGCGCACGAGATACAGTAAAACCCGCATGTGCCGGATATCGATTTTCTCAATCATTTTGGTTGTATCTCATACAAATCCGCGGTGATTTTCATTGTATCAGTGAGCGCCTATAGTATCACCTCCTTAATATTTAACGAGGCATTGCTATGAAAACCGTAATTTTGATTGGTGCCCAAGGGCACATGGGCCAAGCCGCTATGACCGGCCTCAAAAAACACAACGTCATTACCGCCAGCCGCTCTGGCACAGGCTGCGACCACACGGTGGATATCACCAGCAAGGCGTCAATCAAGGCTCTATTCGAAAAGGTTGGGCCGTTCGATGCTGTCGTTAATACAGTTGGCTACTGCGAATACGCTAACTTCAGCGAAATGACCGATGAGCAATGGGACACAACTATCCAAAGCAAGATGGTCGGCCAGATCAATCTGGTAAATGTGGGCCTGAACTACATCAACAATGGCGGTTCGTTTACGTTGATTTCGGGCATTCTCAATGTCAAACCTATTCCTATGGCAATTGCTGACGCCACCACCAGCGGCGCCATCGACACCTTCGTACAGTGCGTAGCGCACGAGCTTCCACGTCAGATTCGCATCAACGTGGTCAACCCTACAGTTCTGGAAGAGGCATGGGACGTATATGGGGAAATGATGCCAGGCTTCCAGCCTGTCCCTGGCGCGCTGGTAGGCAAAGCCTTCGAGCGCTCGGTTGATGGCTTCATCACCGGAAAGGTTATATTCGTCGACGCCTGAAGAAGAGCCCATCTGCACTGAAAGTAAGTCACTGGAATTTAAGAGGGCGCCGACCTGAAAGTTAATCAGGTCGGATGCCTCTCAAGCTACATGCATCTACATTAAGTTATGGATTTAACTAAAAGGCTCAACTCTTATGAGTTTGCGCTGTTTTCGTGCGCCCCAGTAAATCATCAATGAAGATTATAAATGGTTTTATTGTCGGTATTTTGCTTGTCGCTGGCTACACACAGGTACATGCCGAAGACGGTCATGATCCCTCTATGAAGAGGCATGAACAATTTAGAGCTAAACAAGAAATTATTCACGCAAATGAAGTCGAAGAGAAGGAGTTGAAGTCTGAGGCTGTCAGCCATGATAAAGCCAATTGCAAAAGATCTAGCGCAAGCTAGTATCAGCTCTGGGGTGCACTCATCTGAGATTTTTAAATATCCTTTTAAGAGAGCCACGTAAGTTTTCGCTTGGCGTTGCTTGGCTCTCAAATTTATGACTAAAGGTGTTCATGGCAGGGAGTAGTGGCAAAATGAATCTTCCATTTTTCCAGGTTGATGTTTTTGGAGGGGCTCCGTTTAAAGGAAATCCAGTTGCAGTTATCCTAGATGGCGACAAGCTCACGAGCTCACAGATGCTTGAAATAGCTAACTGGACAAATTTATCCGAAACGACTTTTGTATGCGAACCAACGACCAGTAACGCTGATTACCGACTGCGGATCTTTACCACGCAAGGTGAATTACCCTTTGCAGGACACCCAACTATCGGAAGCGCCACAGCATTGCTAGCTTATGGGCTGACTCCCAAGATAGCTGGGATGCTTGTTCAGGAGTGTGATCAGGGACTGGTGCCGCTTCACTTACTCGGCAACAGGATCTTCTTTGAATTGCCAGCGCCTGGTTATGCGCCGCTAGGTGAGCACAGGCTACTGGACATTCTAGCGGCCATTGGCGTCCATCGTGAGTCCGTATGCAATGCTGCAATTATCGATGTGGGGGCTGTCTGGATTACTTTGCAACTTCGCTCTGTGCAAGATGTTTTAGATCTAAAGCCGGACATTAATTGCCTCGCGCAAGCAACTACAAACTGCACGGGACTTACTGTCTTCGGCCTGTATGCAGATGGTGATTCTGCATTGGTTGAGGTGCGCTCATTTGTACCAGGCGACGCCGTCCCAGAAGATCCGGTATGCGGCAGTGGTAATGGCTGCGTCGCCGCGATGCTTCAGCGCAGCGGCATAGCACCATCGCGATATAGTGCATCGCAAGGAAATAAAGTCGGGCGCGATGGCAGGATTGAAGTGGAGTTTAGTTCTGACGGTACGATATTGATCGGTGGAGTATCTGCAATTCGGGTGCAAGGTTCAATTTCACTTACCCCATGACTCGGGTGGGCTAACTCGTGTCATATCCTGAATATCCCCCCGACTTCATCGAGACAGTTAAGCATCCGCAATGTGTCGTTTTCTGCCTGACGCGACTGGCTGCTATTGGCCGAGTTGGGGCTGTGAGGCCATCAATTTCATCGCCGAATACCGGACGCTCACCTCGATCACCGGGCGCCCTACTTGCAGAAATTGAAACGTAACCCCGACCGGCGGGTTATGGCCGAATGCCGACTATATACAAATTACTTCACACCGCGCAAAGGCTGCTCGCGGCGCTCGCCGATACCTTGCCGGATATTGAGTGCATGATATTTCGCCAGCGCAAGTTTATCGACTTTAGGAATAGTTTCATCGTGATAAGCGGCCTGAATGAGTTCTTTTTGCACAAACGCCAATTGCCGCGCCATATGGCTACAATCATCAGAAATCGTGCCGCGATTCATTTCAGCAACAATTAGTAAGGCGTCTTTTTTAATCCGATAAATCACCGATTGCGCTAAAGGCGATGTTTTACGCTCAACCGCTTCGGTTCGCTTGATCGGCATAAGTTCAGTCCGTGCCGACAAGGTATTGTTTTCTTGATAATTGAGTTTAAGCCACAGCTTATTTAATAATTTATTCAACAAAGAAATTCCTTTGCATTCAAACACGGTAGCAATAATATTGCTGCAGCCTTGCTTTGCACACTGCACGGAGACTTACTCTACAGGCAAACCGGAAAAAATATGCGAAAAAAAACGGGGTGAATTCACCCCGTCTTGCAGCCTTAAGCGATTATTTCGCGAGCAAAATTCGCAACATACGGCGCAGTGGCTCAGCAGCACCCCACAGCAATTGGTCGCCAATGACAAAGGCGCTGATGTATTCAGGGCCCATATTCAATTTACGCACGCGACCCACACCGATATCGAGCTTGCCCGTGATTTGCGCTGGAATCAGCTCTTTCACGGTCACTTCGCGGTCGTTCGGCACCCATTTCACCCAATCGTTGCCCGATTTGATGATGGATTCGATTTCAGCAAGTGGCAGATCGCGTTTCAGTTTGATCGTCAATGCCAAGCTATGGCAACGCATCGCGCCGATACGTACACACAAACCATCGACTGGAATCGTGGCATCGGTGCCGAGGATTTTGTTGACTTCGGCTTGGCCTTTCCATTCTTCTTTTGATTGGCCGTTATCAAGTTGTTTGTCGATCCATGGGATCAAGCCGCCAGCAAGAGGCGCGCCGAAGAATTCAGTTGGTACATCATTTGAAATTGTGTGCGCTACTTTTTTGTCGATTTCTAAAATTGCAGATGCAGGCGTTGCCAATTCATCAGCTACCGCGCCATATACCACGCCCATGCCTTTAAGCAATTCGCGCATATGATTCGCGCCGCCGCCTGAAGCCGCTTGGTACGTCATTGACGAAACCCAATCAACCAAACCGGCTTTAAACAAACCGCCCATACCCATCAACATGATCGAGTTGGTGCAATTGCCGCCGATGTAGTTTTTCACGCCTTTGGCCAGCGCACCTTGGATCACATCGTCGTTGACTGGATCAAGGATGATGACGGCATCGTTTTCCATACGCAGTGTAGAAGCCGCGTCGATCCAGTAGCCCTCCCAACCTGCGGCACGCAGTTTAGGGAACACGGCTGTGGTGTAGTCACCGCCTTGGCAAGAAATAATCACGTCCATTGCCGCCAATTGGGTGATGTCGTTGGCGTCTTGCAAAGTGCCCGCATCTTTACCGAAATTAGGTGCTGCTTGGCCCGCTTGCGACGTCGTGAAGAATACAGGATCGATTACATCGAAATCCTTTTCTTCTTGCATACGTTGCATCAGAACCGAACCCACCATACCGCGCCAACCGACTAAACCAACCCGTTTCATGATTACTTCCTTTAGCGACAACTCAAATTAAATTCAGAACATAGATATTAGTGAAATTCCGTATGCCTGACTAGTCCACAGAGCAAATCACGTACGGCAAAGCCGTTGAGTCCATGAACACTTTGCCCCGCGAGTCAAAAATAAAACAAAAAAGGAAAGAAACAAGAAAGATTTATTGCATTTATTATTTACATAAGATTACAATACAAAAAGTTACACATCAGCAAAAGGTAATATTGCATGCTAGGAAAATTTCTCAACATTGCCCAGAATGTTATTTATCGAAAAGCCCCCCAAGCAGCGCTAAAAACAACGATACAAGTACCGACCAAGCAGAATAAGGCACGCAAAAAACTATCGGCACGTAGTCATGCGGAGCTGACGTTTCGAATTCAAATGTGCGTCGCAAGTGGTCAAGCCCATGCATTTCAGCATCGCTCAGATGATTTAGCACCGATTCCGCCACTGATGCGTTCGATTATTCGCGACCTTAATCGCTTGCGTGAATTTGCCCCCGAAGAAGAACTCAAATTTCGCTACATGCTCAGCCAAGTCAACGCGCCCGTAACTCAAGCCGCGAGCAATCAATTTGCCAGCATGGCGCAAAAAGCCAAATCGCATGACAGCCTTTACAACGAAACCATTGCAGTTGAATAATCGCGGCATCTGATATTCATCAGCAAGGAATCGAGTTGTGCGTGTATTAATTCAAAGAGTGAACCAAGCCAAGGTTGAGGTAGCAGCGCAGACCGTCGGAGAAATTGACTCAGGCTTATTGTTATTGGTCGGTGTAGGCCATGACGACAACGAGGCTGATATCACGTGGCTGGTGAATAAGATTTGCAATCTACGACTATTTTCCGATGAAAAAGGCGTGATGAATTTATCACTGCTGGATGTGGGCGGCGAAGCATTGGCGATCAGCCAATTTACGCTGTTTGCTCAAGTCAAAAAAGGCAATCGGCCAAGTTGGGGTGATGCAGCTCCTGGCCCCATTAGCCAACCTCTGTTTGATGAATTTGTGCGGCAATTGAGCCTAAAACTAAATAAACCAGTGCCAACTGGGCAGTTTGGTGCCGATATGCAAGTCTCACTAGTGAACGATGGGCCGGTCACGGTTTTCATAGATAGCAAAGACAAATAAGGACAAGCCCGTACTTGACGGGCTCCGAGTGCTACGCGCACAATGATTTTAGCGCCGATTTGAAACCCAGCTTGCAGGGCGCTTTATAAATGTTGCTAAAGCGTGCGAACCCACAGCACGTGGGTTTTTGTATTTTTACTGCGCCAATTAATCGACAACTTGCGGGGCGCAATCGAAATTCCGCTAAAGCGTCGGTGATTGAAACAACTAAAATCAATCACCGGCGAGTTTCTCAGGAGCTTGCCATGTACGATTGTTTAGAACTCGACCTAAAACCCATCCAAAATTCAACACGCAATTCACCCGCCGTGATTAAAAACAAACGACTTAATTTTGATACGTATCGCGAGCATAATGCTCTGCAGCTTCGTGCGGCACCGCATACCGGCCCACAGTCTTTATTACGTGCTTTTGCAACGGCGAACAGCCTGAGCTTAACAACGCACAATTTGCCTGATGGCAGTCTCTTGGTGCTCGGCTTGAATTGCGAAGAAGCATTGATGTTTCAACGCCGCTTTCCTGAATTGCTAGCAACTTTTGAACCCGCACGCCCCATTCCTAAAGGAAAACTATGCCCCGCTTGACCGATGCAAAAGCAACTTGGATTTTAGCTTGGCCGATTATGGTCGGCCAGCTCGCGCAAACGGGAACTGGCTTTGTGGATGCGGTGATGGCTGGGCATTTGTCTGCCGGTGATTTGGCGGCCGTTTCAGTCGGCACGTCGATCTGGAGTGTGATGATTGTGACGATGTTTGGCCTCTTAATTGCGATTAGCCCGATGGCGTCGCAAAAAGTCGGCGCCAAAGCGTTTCATGAAATTCCTTCACTCACACAGCAAGCCTTGTACCAGGGCTTGTTGGTGGCCGCTGCCATGATGTTAATTGCGCATGGATTAGTGCCCATCTTTGCTCATATTGGGCTCGCACCTGATGTCGCAGTTAAAGCGAGTGATTTTTTAACGGTGATCTCTTGGGGCTTTCCGGCGGTGGCGATTGCACGGGTGCTGTATGGCTACAGTTCGAGCTTGAATCAAACCAAGCCGATGATGATTATTTCGATCTTGGCACTGCTACTGAATATCCCCGCCAACTATGCGTTAATTTATGGTGAGTGGGGATTTCCGGCACTCGGTGCTGTGGGCTGCGCTTGGGCAACCGCCTTGTGCATGTGGTTTAGCGCAGTGCTGTGGGTCATCTGGATTTGGGTGTCACCGATTTATCGCGACACACACCCCTTTAGAGCACCAAAGGGTATTGACCCCTACACCCAGAAGCAATTAGCCAAGCTGGCAATACCCATTGGGATTATGTTTTTTGTTGAAGCCAGCGCGTTTAGCTTGATTGCGCTGATTATCGCTAAACTCGGCACCACCACCGTCGCATCGCATCAAATTGCACTCAATTTTGCTTCACTGACTTTTATGATTCCACTGGCGATCAGCACCGCCCTCACCGTTCGAGTGGGCCAAGCGATCGGCGCAGGCGATTACAAGCAGGCCAGATTCATCGGCCAAACCGGCATTTACCTCGGGTTTATTCTCGCAGTAGTGTCAGGCAGCATGATTATTTTGTTCCGCCACACGATTGCAACGTGGTACACGGCAGACCCTGCAGTGATTCTGCTGTCTGCACAGCTTCTTTTATTAGCCGGTATTTTTCAATTTTCGGATGCCACGCAAATTGTGGTGGCGGGCGCATTGCGTGGTTACAAATCAACACGGATTCCGCTGGCGATTCATCTAACCGCATTTTGGGTGATTGGGATACCACTTGGCTATGCGCTGACTTTTGGCGTAGGGCCGTTCAGCGCACATGGACCGGCAGGTTATTGGTTGGCGCTGGTCATCGCACTGAGCTTTGCAGCGATTGCACTGTACGCTTTCTTCCAAAAAATCAGCCAGCGCGCCTTAACACAAGGTATATCAGGCTAAGCATTATTGAAAAATAGCTAGAAATAAATACCCCTACTCACCCCAGCGTTGCATTAACTGATGTGGCACATTGATTTGGTCTAAAATCCGCGCCACAACGAAATCAACTAAGTCTTCAATCGTTTTGGGGTGATGATAAAAGCCGGGATTCGGCGGCAAAATCACCACGCCGAGGCGCGAGAGTTTCAGCATATGCTCCAAATGTATCGCTGAAAACGGCGTTTCGCGTGGCACTAAAATCAGCGTTTTGCGCTCTTTGATCATCACATCAGCAGCGCGTTCGAGCAGATTATCCGACGCACCGTTGGCAATCGCGGACAGCGCCCCCATCGTGCATGGCACAACGATCATGCCATCGCCTGGATTACTACCCGATGCCATCGGCGCGAACCACTCATTTTGTCCATATACCTGCAATTGTTCAGCATCAACGCCATATTGAGCACACAACAAGTCAGCTAAATCCGCAGCGCGACCAGGCCAAGTCAAATCCAGCTCTTGCTTTGCGACAATCTGCGCCACTTGCGTATACACCAAACGCACCTTGCAACCCGCCGCCAGCAAGCACTCCAACGTGCGCAAGCCATACGGCAAACCGGAGGCGCCAGTAAACGCAAGGGTGATGATTTTCATTTTTAAGTCCTAATAAAATAACAGTCGAATATACAAGCAATCAGCTCTGACTATCAGATGGGGCAATAGGTTCAGCGTCACGCAATAAGCGCGTGGCAATCAAACCATTGATCAAACCAAAAAATATCGACATCGCAGCAAGGACAGGAATCAGAACGACAATGCCGTTATGCGGAATGAGCCACAGCCGCGCGATCAGCAGCTGGCCGCACAAATGTCCAAGCGCTGATAACATGGAAAACGACACTAAACCAAACCAGCGGCGCGGTAAATATTGCGCCAAACCTAGCACCAGCAAACTCATAATGCCGCCCCCCAAACTCATCACAAAGCCGGGAGAAAAAAAGCCACCCAAGACTAAACCTGCCCCGAGTATACGTAGCAAAGAAACCCAGACTGCGGCCGTCCAGCCAATACGCTGTAGCGCAATTAAAGTGACAATATTAGCGAGACCCGGCTTAAAGCCAGGTATAGGAGAAGGAATCGCCGCCTCAATCACCGCTAAAGCAATCGCACAGGCCGCCAATCTGGCAACTTGCTCATCTTCTGGCGTGACTTTTAAGGTGAGTTTAGTAGGTGAGGCTGTCATACGCGGGCGGGTGATTGCCAATCAATTGAATGCTGGTGCGGTTAGGTAAACAAATCGCAGTTTGCCCCGTTTGAGTGAGCCAGCCCGCTCGCACGCAATATTGGCGTGGGCTTGGATCACTAGCAATTCGCACCCGACCTGCTGCGACTTCGATCACAGTATCACCAAGTGGCCCTGCAATGGCTAAAGTACGGGCCGCAGCCAAATCAAGCTCGGCAAACAATTGACCATCTTGAAATACTTTGACTCGCGTTGCTCTGCCTTGCGACCAACACAAGGGCGTAATGACCGCCCATAGCACAATGCAACAGAACAACATCAGATAATCACCGGGCTGCATCATTTGCAGCCATTGCCGCCAAGCAGTGTTAGGCACGGTGATGCTGTTCGCGATGACGCACCAACACTTGGCGATTGCGCGCAAAATGGCGACGTAACTCTTCGGCTAAATAGACTGAACGATGCTGCCCACCCGTGCAACCAATTGCCACCGTTACATAACTACGCTGATCGCGCTCGAACTCGGGCAACCAGCGCTCTAAAAAGCCCAAAATATGCGTGAAATAACTACCGACCGTGGGTTGACGCATCAAGAAATCAGCCACCGGCTGATCCATTCCCGTTAGCGGTCGCAGTGCAAGATCGTAATAGGGATTAGGCAGACAGCGTGCATCAAACACAAAATCGGCATCGAGCGGCAAGCCGTGCTTGAAGCCAAATGACTCAAAAATCAAAGTGAGTTTGGCACGATCAGAATCGATAAAATCACGCACCCAAACGCGCAACTGAGCGGCCGACAAACCAGATGTATCCATCGCATGCGACATCTCACGGATGGTTTCCAGCATCTCACGCTCTAGAGTTACCGACTCTGTGACGGTCAATTCGCCTTTAGATAAAGGATGGCTGCGGCGACTTTCTGAATAACGCTTCACTAAGACTTCGTTATTGGCTTCAAGGTAAATCATGCGAACATCTAAGCCCAAATCCATTAGCGCAGCTAAATGGTCAGGAAAGGTGGCGAGATTATGTGCACTACGCGCATCAATCCCAATTGCGACCTTGGGATAACCATCTTGATCGAGCATCGACACCGCTTGCGGCAATAAGGGTGCCGGTAGATTATCGAGACAATAAAAACCGAGGTCTTCCAGTGCTTTTAATGCAACGCTTTTACCGGCGCCCGATAGACCCGACAATAATACTAATTGTTGACTACGATGCATTATTCACCCATTTCCATGAATTTTTGATGGCGTTCGATAAACTCTCGTGTTGAATCAATGCCGCGTAATTGCAGAATATAGTTTCGCACCGCTGACTCAACCAGCACAGCTAAATTTCGGCCTGCCGCGACCGGAATCACTAATTTGCGCACCGGCACATCCAAAATTGCCTGTGTCGCAGCTTGCATTTGCAGACGATCCACAGGGGCAACGGCTTCTCCGCCCGCTTTAGCCAGATGCACAATCAATTTCAGCGTTTTTTTCGGCCGCACCGCCGTTTCGCCAAAAATAGTCCGAATATTCAAAACACCAATCCCGCGCACTTCCAAAAAGTCACGCAACATCGGTGGACAGCGCCCTTCTAAGGTTTCTGGATTGGTCCGATATACCTCAACCACATCATCGGCGACCAAGCCATGACCGCGCGAAATCAATTCGAGCGCCAACTCAGACTTACCCATCGATGATTCACCAGTGAGCAAAACACCAACTTCAAGCACATCCAAAAATACCCCATGAAGGTGTGTTGATACAGCCAATGCTTTACTTAAGTAATAGCGCAATACCTCCATCAAATACGGAGATTGCTCTGGACTAGTCAACAAAGGAACATGATGACGCTCGGCGGCTTCTCGTAGCGAATCGGGAACCACTTGCCCATTCGCTACAATCATCGCTGACATATCATTGGCAAACAGCTGATTCAAACTGGAGTGCTGAATTTCAGCTGAAAGACTATTCAGATAAGCCACTTCAGCAATACCCAACACTTGAATGCGGTTCGGATGTACGAAATTCAAATGCCCAACCAAAGACAGTGAGGGCTTTTGCTCTGATGCGTCATTGGACAGCAAATTATTCGCACCTGACTGCCCTGCCACCCAAGTGAGGCGCAGTTTTTCGGCGTTATCAATAAAAAGTTGTCGGGCAGTGATTTGAGGCATGCTGGCTCGCGTTGATCAATTTTAGAAATGATTTTATTACAAATTGTATGACAATTGGACTGAGCCGCGCCAATGAAGACGCCTCAAATAAGAAGCCCTCAGTCAAAAGCTGAGGGCTGAAGTCAATTAAAACTCAGAAGCGTAGGGTTCCCAATTGGAAATTTTCTCCCATACCGCCGTTGCATCAGGTAATGCCAGCAACTCTTCACGCAATTGCTTATCTGAAAACAATTGGGCGAGTTCAGACAAAATTTGCAAATGCAGATCGGTCGCATTAGCCGGAACCAACAAAACAAAAATCAAAGAAACTGGCTTGCTATCGGGCGCATCAAATTGAATCGGCTCTTTCAAGCGCACAAAAGCGCCAACGGCTTCTTTCAAGCCTTTGATCCGTCCATGAGGAATTGCTACACCTTGGCCCAAGCCCGTTGAGCCTAGTTTTTCGCGGGCGAATAAACTATCAAAAATTACGCTACGCGCAATACCATGGCTATTTTCAAACAAAATACCGACATGTTCAAAAACGCGTTTTTTGCTGCCCACATCCAAGTCGAGAAACACATTGGCAACAGGGAGAATTTTGCTAATCAGGCTCATGTTCAAACTTATGTCCTTAAAGGAGCCGCCATTGTAACCCGCGCTCCGATAAACAAAAACGGGAACGACTCGCGGCGTTCCCGTTGTGTTGCTTGCGCAACGGATTATTCTTCGATCACCGCTTGGTGCTTGATCGCTTCATTACGATGGCCAGATTGCTTTTCTTTGTATTTGATAATCTGACGATCAAGTTTATCAACAAGACTATCAATCGCTGCATACATATCTGCATCAACTGACTCAACATGAAGATCTTTGCCCACGACATGCACCGTCGCTTCGGCCTTATGTTCCAGCTTATCGACAGACAAAATCACTGAAACATCAATGACGCTGTCAAAATGGCGAGTCGTGCGCTCTACTTTGCTAGCAACGTATTCACGAATCGCTGGTGTAACTTCCAGATGATGACCACTAATGTTGAGGTTCATATACTACTCCTTCGGTTTTTCTGCTTTTGTATAAGGCGATGTGCTTTTACAAACACTTGCGCTGATTAACGGGAGGAATCATTAATGCCTCCCTGTACTTAGCAACGGTGCGTCGCGCAACCACCACACCTTGCCGTGCGAGTTCTTCAGTTATAGCACTATCCGATAAAGGTTTGTGCGTATTTTCTTGCTGTACCAGTTGTTTGATCAAAGCTTTGATGGATGTTGCTGAATTTTCACCACCCGTTTCGCTTTCAACATGACTACCAAAGAAATATTTGTACTCAAATACCCCTCGTGGCGTCAGCATGTATTTTTGCGTTGTCACCCGTGAAATGGTGGATTCATGCAACTCTAACTCATCCGCAATATCACGCAACACCAAGGGCCGCATTGCCACTTCACCATACTCAAAAAACGCTTTTTGCCGTACCACAATCGCTTCAGCAACACGTAAAATCGTACTGCCACGCTGTTCAACACTTTTAATCAACCAACGAGCTTCTTGCAATTTTCCACTCAAACCCATTGTGGAATCACCTTGCAACAGCTTGGCGTACATCTCATTGACTTTAAGTTTGGGCTGCGCCGCAAAATTCAAGCGCACCTGCCATTGCCCACGCACTTTTGTCACAATGACATCTGGAACTACATAGCGAGTCGTCTCAGACGACCAATTTGCCCCCGGTCTTGGCGTTAATCCACGCACCAAAGCTTGCGCATCTCGCAGCGTTGTTTCATCGCATTGCAGTTGACGCTTAAGTCTAGTGTAATCCCGCTGCGCCAATAAATCGAGTCCTTCATTCACTAATCGAATGGCAATTTGTCTCACTGGACTATCGGGCAAAACGCGGAGCTGTATTGTCAAAGACTCGGCTAAATCCCTTGCGCCAACACCCAAAGGCTCAAGTTGCTGCAAATGCTGCAATGCAATTTGCAGCTCTTCTGGCTCTAACTCCAACTCAGTGATCAGCTCTTCGGGGATCTGAGCATAGATTTCATCTAACGTTTGGCTTAGCAAACCGTCCTCATCCAAGGCATCAATTAACAAATTAATCAACGCCTTATCCCGCTCTGAGACCACCAAACAGCCACTTTGTTCAAGCAAATAGTCGCGCAAAGAATACGTTTTTTGAACCCTTAAAGCAGGGTCATTTTCATCATCTTCGTCATACGATTGACCTGATCTGACCTCGTCCCAGCGCAGGCTATCCCCCTCTTCAACGACTTCGCTGACTTCGAGCGGCGCAGCTTCTTCACCCGCATCAACCACGCCATCCTCACGCTCTAACATCGGATTTTCAGCGAGGAACTGTTCAATTTCTTGTTGAAATTCAAGCGTAGAGAGTTGCAACAGTTTGATTGACTGCTGAAGTTGCGGTGTTAGATTAAGCTGCTGCGACATGCGCAGCTGCAGGGTTTGCTTCATGAAGAGAACGACCTAGGAATTAGAGCAGACCAAAATCACTACATTTTAAAATGTTCACCCAAATACACTTGGCGAACATCTTCATTATTGACGATTTCTGTGGGTTTTCCAGCGGCAATCACTGCACCTTCAGAAATGATATAGGCGCGATCACAAATACCGAGCGTTTCACGCACATTGTGATCGGTAATCAAAACACCGATTCCACGACCTTTAAGAAAGCCAATGATGCGTTGAATATCAATCACCGCAATCGGGTCAACGCCAGCAAAAGGCTCATCGAGCAAAATAAACTGTGGGTTGGACGCCAAGGCACGCGCGATTTCTACGCGGCGGCGCTCACCACCCGACAAACTCATCGCACCACTTTCACGCAAATGCCCAATGTGCAAATCGTGCAGCAGCTCATCTAAGCGGGTATTGATTTCTTCTTTCGTCTTGTAGTGCAACTCAAGCACCGCTTGTATGTTTTCCGCGACCGTCATTTTGCGAAAAATCGAAGCTTCTTGTGGTAAATAACCCAAACCAAGCCGCGCACGCTTGTGAATCGGCTGTTGGCTCACATCGACACCATCTAATTCAATGGTGCCCGCATCCATCCGTACTAAGCCGACAATCATATAAAAGCTGGTCGTTTTACCCGCGCCATTCGGCCCCAATAAACCGACAACCTCGCCACTGGCGACTTCAATCGACACATCGCGCACCACGGTGCGTTTTTTATACGACTTTTGTAAATGCTGCGCTTTCAACACACTCATTTGGCGGCGTCTTTCTTTTTCGGATTGATCGTAATGTTCACGCGATTACCTGGTTTACTTTGCGCTTGGTAAAACTCAGTATTTAAATTGTAGTTAATCGTGTCGCCCATCACGATGTCTTGGCCTTTTTTCACCCATGCTTTATCAATCAGCACCATTTCGCCTTTCAATTCGTCATAATCAAATCTTAGAGATTCAGCATCGAGCGTCTCGCCACTGTCTAGTTTTTGCTTAAAGCGGACAGGACGGCCTTCGCCTTTAGCAAATTGTTTGCCTTCAGCATCTTGGCGCATGGTCACTTTATCTGCCCGCATCACCATCGTGCCTTGGGTGACAATCACATTGCCAGTACACACTGTTTGCTGTGTTTTTTGCTCGGCAAGACAATGATCTGCAACGATATTCATCGGTTTTTCACGATCAGCCGTTTCGGCGAATGAAGGTGAACTAAGGATTAGCGCGAGGAGCGGCAGGGCGAGGTGTCGGCACATAGGTCATCTTTACTTTAGATTTAAGTTCTAGGGTTTCTAATTGATTGTTAGCAACAAAGCCGACCGCTTCAGCGTGGCTTTGCCCCATTTTTGCGGTGACAAATTGTTCTGACTTGGCTATTTCAGCATTACCGTCAATCCAAATATCACGACCATCAATAATCAATTCTGCATTATTAGCATAAGGCGCGCGGCGCAATTGCGTTGCTTCATAAAACCAAGTTTCAGAGGCTTTATGGATCGAGCGTGCTCGCGTACCGACCACGACAATCGTTGGCTTGCCGACCTGAGTTTGCGTTAAAACCGGCGCTTCAAATAGCATCGTATCTTCTGCGGGAACATGGGTGACCCGACTCGCAACAAGGTGTGAACGCTTTAAACCGGCTTCATCAAAGCGCACCAAAGTACCTTCGTTGGCAATGAGATCCGGCGCATTTAAATCAACCCGGTTAGGCAAGGCCAAATTAGTCGCCACACGGCTCAACACCCAGATCAAGCTGCCAACAATCACTAAAAGCAACAAGGGCAGCACCCAAGTAGTTAGACTGCGCAAAGCACTCCCCTAGCTGAGATACGGAGCCAAAGCGGCTTCGAGCGTATTTTGCGACTGCATAATTAATTCGCACACTTCACGCACCGCACCTGCGCCACCTTGGCTGCCCGTCACATAGTGTGCATATTGGCGCACTATGGCAGGAGAATCAGGAACAGCAGCAGCAAAAGCCACATGGCGCATGACAGGCAAATCGATCACGTCATCCCCCATATAACCGCATTCTTCAGCGGTCACGCCCACTTCACGAATGAGTTCTTCAAAAGAAGCACGTTTATCGTGCGCGCCTTGGTAAACATATTCAATACCCAAATTACGCGCGCGATGCAGAACCAAATTTGATGTGCGGCCAGTAATAATGGCTAATTTCACACCACTTTGCTGCAACATCTTTAAGCCATGGCCATCCAAAGAATTAAATGCTTTTAATTCTTCACCAGCATCATTGAAGTACAAACGCCCATCGGTCATCACACCGTCAACGTCGAAAATCATCAATCTAACTTGCTTTGCTTGCTCAAGCATTGAGCTTCCTTCTTATAATCGTAAAATTATTAGGTATTTGAATATACACCTTGATCATCGATACGCAGCGAGACATACCCAACTAGACAACTCTTGCCCGTAATAAGTCATGCATATTCAAAGCACCGACTAAACGACCCTGATCTTGAACTAACAAACCATTAATCCGCCGCGACTCCATCACTTGCACCGCTTCCGCAGCAAGGCGCGAAGCCTCAATAGTAGCAGGGTTTGGCGTCATCACGGCACTGACTGGGGTAGCGCGGATGTCAATATCGCGGTCTAAAGTCCGGCGTAAATCACCGTCCGTGTAGACACCGACCAACTCTCCCGCTGTATTGACCACTGCCGTCATCCCTAAGCCTTTCCGGCTAATTTCAAGCAGCGCATCTCGCAATGGCACATCGTCTCTAACCACCGGTAAACGCTCACCGTGATGCATTAAGTCACGCACATGGACCAATAAGCGTCGCCCTAAAGTGCCACCCGGATGTGATAAAGCGAAGTCTTCCGCCTGAAAACCCCTCGCTTCCAATAAAGCCACTGCCAACGCATCACCCAGCGCCAAAGCCACCGTGGTACTGGCTGTCGGAGCTAAATTGAGTGGGCAGGCCTCTTCAGCCACCGCCACGTCTAAATGTACGCTCGACTCCAAAGCCAGCGTCGATTTGGTATTCCCCGTCATCGCGACAATCGGCAAGCCCAAACGCTTTAGGCTAGGCAGCAAAGCAACTAATTCATCGCTTTCACCAGAATTAGACAGCGCCAACACCACATCAGTCGACGTAATCATGCCCAAGTCGCCATGCGCAGCTTCGCCCGGATGCACAAAAAACGCTGGTGTTCCGGTACTCGCCATCGTGGCCGCGATTTTGCGTGCGACATGGCCTGATTTGCCCATGCCCATAATGATGACACGACCTCGACAGGCCAACATGAGCTGGCAAGCCTGGTCAAACTGCCCATCCAAACGTGCGGCAACGGCTGAAATCGCAGCTGCTTCGATTTGCATGACACGACGCGCAACTTGGCTCGCCGACCATTCCAATTCAATTCCCGCCTCAATTGCGTTCATAAGGAGATCATTTCCTAGCCAATCCAGCGCGCAGTATAAAAGACCTTGCGAGTAGATGACAGCGCCAAGTGCATAATCAACATGTCAGAATTTACACTGGCTCAGCTATAATCAAAAAACATGCCACCCTAATGCACACTATGCCCATCAATCTGCACTCTTTTGTTCTTCTCCTTGCCGCAGCCGTTATCACCGTCGTGGTATGCCGAAAATTCAAGCTTCCAGCGATGTTGGGCTACTTGCTTGTGGGCATGCTAATTGGGCCGTATGCGCTTGGGTTTATTCAATCGAGTGACGAAGCCAGCCATCTAGCAGAATACGGCATTGTGTTTTTAATGTTTACGCTCGGGCTAGAATTTAACCTCGCCAAACTCAATGCAATGAAGCGCATCGTATTTGGTTTGGGTGCCGCTCAAGTTGGCGCCGTTCTGGTCTTTATTGCCGCCGCCGTAATGCTGGCTGGATTAGATTGGAAAGCGGGTTTAGTGCTGGGCGCCGCTGCGGCGATGTCTTCAACGGCGATGGTCTCAAAGCTCTTATCTGATCGCGGCGAACTCAACGCGCCGCACGGCCAAAATGCAATTGGTATTTTATTGTTCCAAGATTTGGCAGTTGTACCCTTTCTCATCATCATTCCAGCATTAAGTTTACCCGATGGTAGCGTCACGATTCCCCTGATTAATTTACAAGTCGATCAACTGCTATTCGCCCTCTTTTTAGCCTCAATCAAAATTGTCTTTGTCCTCGTGGTTCTGCTCTCCTTAGGGCAAAAAATAATGCGCCCTTGGTTTAACTTGGTGGCGAAACAACACGCGAGCGAACTATTCATGATCAATATTTTATTGGTCACACTCGGAACGGCTTGGCTCACCGAAGCAGCAGGGTTATCACTGGCTTTAGGCGCATTTTTGGCAGGGATGCTTATTGCAGAAACAGAATACCGTTACCAAGTCGAAGATGACATTCGCCCTTTCCGCGATTTATTACTCGGTCTGTTTTTTGTGACTGTCGGGATGAACCTGAACTTCAGCATCCTCATTTCAGAATGGGGTATGGTGCTACTGAGCTTACTGCTCCTTGGTCCTGTCAAGATAGGTGTCATTGCTGGCTTAGCAAAGCTATTTGGTAGCACACCGGGCAGCTCTTTGCGTACCGGTTTTGCACTAGGCCAAGGCGGCGAGTTTGCCTTTGTCTTATTGGCATTGATCGCCCAAGGCGGGCTCGTACCCAGCCCGATTTTACAAGCAACAACCGCGGGCGTGATTCTGTCGATGTTGCTGACGCCCTTCCTGATTCAACACTCTGACAAACTCGTATTACGATTAGCCAGTTCCGAGTGGATGAGCTTGGCCGCCAATTTACACAATATTGCCGTGCGCAGCATGGCCGCTAATGGCCATGTGATTTTGTGTGGGTTTGGTCGCAGCGGGCAATCTTTAGCACGGATTTTGAGCCAAGAAGACATACATTTTTTTGCCCTCGACCTTGACCCAGAAAAGGTTCGCGAAGCAGCCAGCGCGGGTGAGTCGGTGGTATATGGCGATGCGGCCAAACGCGAAGTGCTAATTGCGGCCGGACTGATGCGAGCCCGCGCCATTATCGTCACGTATTCTGATACCCATTCTGCAATGAAAATATTGGAACTGGCTCATCAATTGCGCCCAGAAATACCCGTCATCGTGCGCACCCAAGATGATAGCGACATTGATTTACTCAAAAACGCAGGTGCCGCAGAAGTCGTTTCAGAAATCATGGAAGGCAGCCTGATGCTCGCTTCGCACACGATGATGCTGCTGGGTGTGCCACTCAATAAAGTACTGCGCCGTATTCGCGATGTACGTGAGACACGCTATCAATTGATTCGTGGCTTTTACCGAGGACTGAATGACGATACCGACGAAGGGGATCGTCAACAGCCACGTCTTCATACGCTGCAGTTAACTCAAAATGCCCATGCAATTGGCTACACGATTGCGGAGCTCAAACTCGACAAATTGCAAGTCGAAATTCGCAGCATCCGCCGCCGTAACACGCCACCATTTCAACCTGAGCAAGACTTTCAACTTAGTACTGGCGATGTATTAGTTCTGTTAGGCGAACAAGAAAACTTAGCCGCAGCTGAAATGCTCATTCTGCAAGGAAAGTAATCAGTATCACCATGAAGAACTTATAAATAAAGGCACTCAAGCAGATACATAAAAAAAGGAGCCGAAGCTCCTTTTTTTGTATCATTCACCGTTAACGTCGATCAAACTTTGGACGCTTACCCACAGTGGCTTCGATTTGCATCGCACTACCTTGCCGCATCACCACCATCGGCGTGACACGCTCAGGCGGTAGTGCAGAGATCAGATCGAGCATCTGCGAAGAGTTAGTGACTTCTTTACCATCGATTTGTACCAGCACATCACCAGGACGAATACCTGATCGAGCAGCAGGACCATTACGTACCACACCCGCAATTAAAGCGCCCTTACTTGACTCGAGTTGCAATGAGTTCGCCATTTCAGGAGACACATCCTGTACTTCGATACCCAACCAGCCCCGCGTCATACTGCCATCTTTAATAATGGCCTCCATCACTTGCTTCACGGTCGTAGCAGGTATAGCAAAACCAATCCCGAGCGAGCCACCCGTTTTAGAGTAAATCGCGGTATTGATCCCCAGTAAATTACCTTGTGTATCCACCAAAGCACCACCGGAGTTACCAGGGTTAATCGCCGCATCGGTCTGAATAAAGTTCTCAAAGGTATTAATGCCTAACTCACTGCGACCCAAGGCCGAAATAATACCCATTGTCACCGTTTGCCCAACCCCAAACGGATTACCAATCGCCAAAACCACATCACCAATCGCAATTTGTTCCAAATTAGCAAATTGAAGCGCCGGTAAATCGGGTAAGTCGATCTTAATCACGGCCAAATCAGTTTCAGGATCACTACCAATTAAGCGCGCCATCGCACGGCGGCCATCCGCTAGTGCAACTTGAATTTCATCGGCAGATTCAACAACGTGATTATTGGTGACGATGTAGCCTTCGACAGAAACCAAAACACCCGAACCTAAACTTGAGGTTTTTGCACCACCTTCTGAGTCGCCATCGCGCTCACCAAAGAAACGCTTAAACTGTGGATCATTGAGCGGCATCCGGCGATTTTGCTTCACCGCTTGAGACGTAAAAATATTCACGACCGCTGGCTTAGCACGCTTTGCCGCATCACGGTACGATAAATCAGCTTGCACCGCACTGGCAGTCACAGGCGCTTCTTTTGTAACAGTAACGACCTGAGGTTGCGGCGCTGGGCGCAGCTCTGGTTTAAATACCGTTACTAAAAACCAGATGGCTAAACCGATCGTGGCGGTTTGTGCGAAAATCAGCCAAAGTTTTTTCATCATTTTGCAGATCTCTTATGCCTATACAACGTCAAGAATTAGAAAATCATCTTGCACAACTATTATCTGTTGCGCGATTTAAAGATTATGCACCAAATGGCTTACAAGTCGAAGGGCGCCAAGACATTCAACACATTGTCACAGGGGTAACTGCATCGCTTGCACTCATTGAGGCGGCCATCGATCTCAAAGCGGATGCACTTTTGGTGCATCACGGTTTTTTTTGGAAAAGTGAAAACTTGCCCATTGTACGCACAAAAAAACAGCGAATTGCTGCCTTATTGAGAGCCGATTTAAATCTATTTGGCTATCACCTGCCTTTAGATGCTCACGAAGAGCTCGGCAATAACGCACAACTAGCAAAAAAATTAGGCTTAATTCCAACAGGACGCTGCGGGGATCAAGAATTAGTCTGGATGGGTGAATTACCAGTCCCGATGTCGTTTGATACTTTTTCGCGACACATTGGCATTTCGCTGAATCGCGAACCTCTAGCGATTGGTCAAGCTGATCGAGTGGTACGAAAAGTCGCGTGGTGCACAGGCGGAGCTCAAAGTTATTTCCATGAAGTAGCAAATCTTGATGTTGATTGTTTCATTACTGGAGAGGCCTCTGAATTTGTGACGCACCTAGCCAATGAAACTGGAGTTGGCTTTATTGCGGCGGGTCACCATGCAACAGAACGATATGGAATTGCGGCACTTGGCCAGCATTTAGCCAGCGAATTTTCGCTACAGCACACACACTTAGATCTGGACAACCCAGTATGAAGACTCAAAAATCAAACCACGCTTTGCAAAGAGCAGTAGCCATTTTTTGTATTGCAATTGCATGTGGGCTCAGCGCTTGTAGCAGCAATCCTGCGGCACCCAGCACCAAACCAGTAGAACCAACACCCGCTGCGGCCAATCAAACAGCGCCTAGCATCATCATTCAATCGCGCAGCAGTAAAGCCATCACGGAAGACATCATTCGCTACCGCACTAGCAAAGGCATGAAAATTCGCAGCAAAAGTACTTTACGTCTTGAATTCATGATGATGATGAGTAATACGAAGTCGCCCACTGAAGCACGAATGTCATATGTATTAAACCAGACCGAGAGCGGATGGCGAGTCACGGCAAGGGTCTATCAGATTACCAACCCGGGCAGTCAACAAGAAAAGGTTCAAGAAATTACGGCAGCCGTGAGTGACAAATTGACCGAAGAATTGGCGTCTTATGCAAAAATTTCAGGCAAACCTTAACTATTTTTTCAAAATGCCGCTTCAGACGAGTGAAGCAGCTTTAAGTTCCGCCCTTCTTTCAGGTAGAATTTCATACTTTGAAGATATTACGTTCAGTCAATCAGGGATTGGGTTATGAGTGACCAACAAGTAGATAATAGTAAACGGCGATTTTTATTAATCGCCACTAGTGCAGCCGGTGGCGCTGCAGTAGCGGGGATTGCTGGGCCGTTTATCGCTAGCTTTTTCCCATCCGAGCGTGCAAAAGCCGCCGGTGCATCCGTAGAAGTGGATATCAGCAAACTAGAACCGGGTCAAAAAATCACGGTTGAATGGCGTGGTAAACCAGTTTGGGTCGTTAAACGCACCCCTGAGATGCTTTCACTGCTGCCTAAAAATGACCCCAAATTGGCTGATCCAACGTCAAGCGTTGCTCATCAACCTGAATACGCAAAAAACGCGACACGCTCGATCAAGCCAGAAATTTGGATTGCCGAAGGCGTCTGTACGCATTTGGGCTGTTCGCCAACCTTCCGTCCCGATCTAGCTCCGGCAGATCTCGGTGCGGATTGGGTCGGTGGTTTCTACTGCCCATGTCATGGTTCCAAATTCGATCTGGCTGGTCGTGTATTTGCAGGCGTTCCTGCGCCAACCAACTTGATTATCCCAGAACACAAATACCTATCTGACACGATGTTGTTGGTAGGTGAATCTTAATAAAGGGAGAGGACATGAGCAAACTAGAGCAAGTTCCCGAAAAAGTACTCGGCTGGGTTGATGAGCGTTTTCCGCTCACATCAACTTGGAAAGCACACATTTCCGAATATTACGCACCAAAAAACTTTAACTTTTGGTATTTTTTTGGTTCATTAGCCATGATGGTTTTGGTTATCCAAATCGTCACCGGCATTTTCCTCACGATGAACTACAAACCGGATGGCAATTTGATTCCGGGTACCAATATTTCTGTCGCTTTTGCATCTGTTGAATACATCATGCGTGATGTGGCAGGTGGCTGGGTGATTCGATATATGCATTCAACGGGCGCATCGATGTTCTTCGTTGTCGTCTACCTGCATATGTTCCGTGGCTTGATTTATGGTTCATACCAAAAACCGCGCGAATTGATCTGGATCTTTGGCACAATGATTTTCTTGTGCCTAATGGCTGAAGCTTTCTTGGGATACTTATTACCATGGGGACAAATGTCATTCTGGGGTGCGCAGGTTATCGTTAACTTGTTTGCTTCTGTGCCAGTGATTGGTCCTGACTTAGCTGAATTGATTCGTGGTGACTTCGTGGTATCTGATGCGACCTTGAACCGCTTCTTTGCCTTGCACGTGATCGCTGTTCCATTGGTGCTACTCGCCTTGGTAGTAGCCCACTTAGTTGCATTGCACGAAGTTGGCTCAAACAACCCAGACGGCGTTGAAATCAAGAAAAACAAAGATTCGAAAACGGGCATTCCACTCGATGGCATCCCATTCCACCCATACTACACAGTAAAAGACATTTTTGGCGTTTCGGTGTTCTTGGTGGTATTTACTTCGATCTTGTTCTTTATGCCAGAAATGGGCGGTTACTTCCTAGAAAAACCGAACTTTGACCCAGCAGATGCACTTAAAACACCAGCGCACATTGCACCTGTTTGGTACTTCACTCCGTTTTACGCCATTTTGCGTGCTGTACCATCATTCTTTGGTATGCAAGTGTGGGGGGTGTTGGCAATGGGCGCTGCAACCTTAATCATCGGCGCACTACCTTGGCTTGACCGCTCACCAGTTAAATCGATTCGTTACCGCGGCCCGATTTACAAAACAGCTTTAACCCTCTTTGTGATTTCTTTCTTAGGGCTAGGTTATTTGGGCACTCAAGCACCAACGGATATGGGTACATTCTTGTCACGCGTGCTGTCGATTATTTACTTCCTTTTCTTCATTTTGATGCCTTGGTATACCAAGATCGATAAAACGAAACCGGTTCCTGACCGCGTAACGATGAAGTGATGGGGAGAAATATATGAAAAAAATGATCAATTCATTGTTATTTGCACTGTTAGCAAGCACTTCAATTGCAAGCTTTGCAGCTGGTGGCAATGTTCATTTAGATAAAGCGCCAATTGATTTGCGTAATGCAGAAAGCTTGCAACGCGGCGCGCAAACATTCGTGAACTATTGCTTGTCGTGCCATGGTGCAGTCGCTATGCGCTACAACCGACTCACTGATATTGGCTTAACTGAAGATCAAATCAAAAATAATTTGATGTTCACCACTGACAAAGTGGGCAACCCAATGAAAGTGGCGATGGATGCAAAAGACGGCAAAACATGGTTTGGTGCAACACCACCCGACTTGTCTTTGATTGCTCGTTCACGCGGTTCAGACTGGCTTTACACCTATCTACGCACCTTCTACCGTGATGACACCCGCCCTACCGGCTGGAACAATCTGGTATTTGATAAAGTAGGTATGCCACACGTACTGTGGGAACTTCAAGGTGAACAAATTCTGGAAACCAAAAAAGAAGGTGGCCACGATGTGCAAAAGCTGAAGTTAGTGAAACCGGGTTTATTGACCCGTGGTACTGACAGCGGTGGTTTTGACAATAGTGAGTACGACCTTCGCGTTGCTGATTTGGTCAATTACATGACGTATATGTCTGAACCTGCCCAAGTCAAACGTGAGCAAATCGGCTATGCCGTGGTCTTGTTCCTCTTGTTTATTTTGGTACCACTAACTTACCTGCTGAAAAAAGAATATTGGAAAGATATTCACTAATCAGTAGCGCAATAAAAAAGGGCGGATCTCCGCCCTTTTTTATTGCCATTTTTCTGTTTCATAACAATCACTTATCGGACAAACCCTAGATATTGCGCTGCAAAAATAGTAAAATCCCATTCATTCTAAAAAGTCGATAGGTATATCCATCATGATGAAATTATATTCTGGCACATCTTGCCCATTTAGCCATCGCTGCCGCATTGTGCTATTTGAAAAAGGAATGGATTTCGAGATCCTTGACGTGGATATTCACAGCAAGCCAGAAGATCTCGCTATCATGAACCCTTACAACGAAGTTCCTGTTCTCGTCGAACGCGAACTGCAATTGTATGAATCAAACATTATCAATGAATACATCGATGAGCGCTTTCCACATCCACAATTGATGCCAGCCGATCCAGTCATGCGCGCTCGCGCACGCTTGATGCTATTCAACTTGGAACGTGAATTATTCATTCACGTTAAAACGCTTGAAGACAGCAGTGCAACGAAAAAAGCACTCGAAACGGCTCGCATCACAATTCGCGACAATTTGACGCAAATCGCCCCACTCTTTACCAAACAAAAATTCATTTTGGGTGAAGAATTCTCTATGCTAGATGTGGCAATTGCACCTTTGCTATGGCGCTTTGAGCATTACGGCATCGAAGTAACTAAAGGCTTGGCGCCAGTAATGAAATATGCAGAACGCTTGTTTAGCCGTGAAGCATTCATTGATTCATTGACGGCCAACGAAAAAGCAATGCGCAAGTAATGCTGTGAAGAGGTGTGAGGCAGCTTGCCCCACCTCACGCCCCAATCCTCACGGAGAACATTATGCAAACCGTATCTACCAAGCCTTACCTACTTCGTGCCATCCATGAATGGTGCTCTGACCAAGGTTTTACACCTTATTTGGTCGTTGCTGTTCGCGGCAAAATGCAAGTACCGATGGAATATGTCAAAAATGGTGAGATCGTCCTCAATACCAGTTATAGCGCCTGCCGTAACCTATTGATTGCAAATGATTTCATTACTTTCTCTGCCCGCTTTAATGGTGTTTCGCGCGATATTGTGATTCCCGTTGGCGCAGTCATTTCTATTTTCTCACGAGAAAATGGCGAAGGTATGGGCTTTGAATATGAAGATACTTTGGGTGATGCTGATGGCGCTCCTGAAAGTTCTCCAGAGAGCCAAGCGGATGGTGATGGCCCACAAGAGCCACCACCACGGCCTACAGGGAAACCCACATTACGCGTTGTGAAGTAAAACGATTACGATAAAAAAGACCCGCTCTATCAGCGGGTCTTTTTGATTCTACAGCTAGTAACGTGGTTTCTAGAAATGCTTATTCTGCATCGACCGAGTCTTCTACAGCAGCTGCCACAGGCACCGAACGCTCCAGCACCGCAGCAAAGAAAGCGTCGGTTTGATGTTGATGTGGTGTCAATTGCAAATATTCATTTGCCAATTCAATCTCAACGCGTTCTTTTTTCAATATCTCTCGCGCATCCAACAATTTGAATTCAGGATGTGTAGCCAAGAATGCCGTTACAATTGCTTCATTTTCACTGGACAAAAAGCTGCAGGTCGCATAAACCAAACGACCGCCCTGCTTCACCATCCGCGATGCTGAATTCAAAATAGCGATTTGTTTTGCATTCAGTTCTGAGACGCTTTGTGGCGTTTGACGGGCTTTCAAATCCGGATTGCGGCGCAAAGTGCCCATGCCTGAACAAGGCGCATCGACCAAAACCACATCCATCTTGCCAGCAAGACGCTTAATTTTTTGATCGGACTCGCTCGCAATCAATTGCGGATGAACATTCGAGAGGCCTGAACGCGCCAAACGAGGTTTCAAATTCGACAAGCGTTTTTCAGAAATATCAAACGCATACAAACGCCCCGTGTTTTGCATCATGGCACCGAGCAGCAGGGTCTTGCCACCTGCTCCAGCGCAAAAATCAGCGACCATCTGACCCCGTTTCGCGCCACACAAAAGCCCCAGCAACTGACTGCCTTCGTCTTGCACTTCAACGCGACCTTCCAAAAACGCTTTGTATTTATTGATCGCAGGCTTGCCTTCTACGCGCAAACCCCATGGTGAAAATGGCGTTAGCGTCGTATTGATATCACCTACCGCTTTCAATTCCGCAGCGACCGCATCACGTTTGGCTTTAATACCATTCACGCGCAAATCAAGCGGCGCTGATTGCAACATCGATTGGCCTAGCTCTAAAATCTGCTCTTCGGTTTTACCTTCTGCCAATAAAGCTTCTACCGCCCACTGGGGTAATGCTGCGCGCACATTTAATGGCGCATCACGCAATGCCATACCCTTCATACCAGCTGCACGTTCTTTGTCATTATCACCAAACACGGCAGGCAATTCGCGTAAATTTAAGTGCTTGATACGGGTAAAGTAAGCCAACAATAAATCACGTGTGCTTGGCATCTTGTTGCCTTCTTCACCGCCCGCCAACCAATCAAGTTGCGGCAAATGACGCAAAACGCTGAATACCGTTTCAGCAACCACCGCGCGATCTTTTGGTCCCAGATTTTTGTTTTCACGGAAGTGACGTGATACCACCGCATCAGCGGGCGCATTAAAACCGAGTGCGGAATTAAGCACATCGAGCGTGGCAGAAAGTTGAATCGGCGTCATATTAAGTCTCTTATCTTGTTTGAATATTCGGATTAGGGCGATTTAGAACGGTTTTGCCATCAATAATGATTTCATTGGCAGATACATCAAACACACCGTCTTTACCCAAAGTAAAAATCATACGAACGGGGATATGGTGCCAACGGGGAGCAAGCCAATACTCCACTTGCCTATCCTCCCATTGCGCAGAGAGCACCACCGTTTCGATTTCTTGATCACCGATCTTGAGTTTATTTTGCGCTTTAATCACAAACTCAACATCGGCATAACGTTTACGGCCATTGAACAAGGCAAATTTTTTGCCTTGCTTGGGCTGCAATGCAAATTGCAAAGCGGCCGATAATAAATCTTGGTCTCCCATTTGAATGGCTTCGGTGCGATCTGAATCAGGCGAACCCAAAGTCGCCAAGCCCTTCACCCAATCAAACTGCGAGACATTTCTAGGCGTCGTCGTGTCATTGCGAAACTCAGCAAAGCGTAGCGGCACAACAACCTCTTTCTCAATCCGGCCTTCGCTCAGCCAAGTCATTTTTCGGCCTAATGGCTGCGTGGTCAATTGCAAAGCATAATGCTCAGGCGTGATTTCCCACGTCATCTTCGCATTAAAAATACTCAAAAAATAGGAAATTTCTACTTTTTTCGGATAAGACGCGATGACAGGTTTAACGGTTCGCGGCGCAGCCAACGAACACACTGCAAAGCAGCACAACACAAAACCCAAGAGTGCTTTCATTTAAGGCCTACGCTGCTGTTGGTCACGCGGCGCAATCCATTCCAGCACCTTTCGCCCATCAAGTGAAACCTCTTTGGCCAATACCTCAAAACTACCGCCATCTTTGCCTAAATTAATACTCATTTTCACCGGCAAATTATTCCACTGTGGTGCCAGCCAAAAATCGACCTGCCTATCATCCCACTTCGCGCGCATCAATACCGCATCCACTTTGGTCGTACCCAAAGTTAAAGTCGCTTCACCTTTTAGCTCAAAAACCGCATTCGGGTAGCGTTTTCTCCCACTAAACAACGCCATCTCATAACTCGGATGCTTGCTTCCCATAAAGGCCAAATGAAGCGCAGCGGAGAGTAAATCTTGATCACCAGGTTCGATAGGCTCTATTTTCTGATTATTGGGTGGCCCGATACGTGCCGTATCATTGCCCCAATCAAAAACCGCTTCATTTTTCGGCGCTTTATCAACACCAGGACTCAAATCAGCAAAGCGCAGCGGCTTCACACCATTGCGCGCATTGATTTCACCTTCACTCAAATAGAGAATGTGCCGGCCAGCAGGATTGGCTTTGAGCTGCAAAGCATAACGATCTTTTTCTATCTTCCACGTCATGCGGGCATCAAATACAGTCCAGTAATAGCCGATCTCTACCACACGCGGAAACCGCTTACTCGCTTCCGTATCAATTTGCGTCGCCACCCGCGACGCTTGCACTGCAGAGGCTGTTGCTACATTAACCTGCACAGGTGCACTCGCAACGACTTCGCGTGCATGGGTCAACGCGGAGGCAACCTGCACCTCGCTCGCAGTTATTGATTGAGTCGCTACTGCAGATGCAGATTCTTTACCCACCGCGTCAATCAGCACAGATTTAGACTTAGCCGCGCTGGCGACCTGTTTAGTCTTAACTATGGGTTTTTCAACTGCAATCTTGGGCGCGATGGGCTGCAAATACACCATCTGCTTTTCAGCGGGTTTCACATTAGCTAACTCAGCTGGTTTTTCGTCCTCATCCAAACTTTGCTCATCCAACTTGCGATCAGTTTTTTTCAGTTCGGTTTGCGAAAACTCAGGCTGAGTGAACCATGCATAAATTGGCTCGGCCAAAATGGTAGCCAGATGCATCACAATTGATGCGACCAAAGCAATCCAAATGAACCAGCGCAAATACTTCATTAAATTAGGCACTCGGTGCTTGCAAGTAAGCGTCTGAACTCGCCGGCGCAGTCACACGGACCTGCTTACCCACCACACTTAATTGGTCGGCAACAAACCACTGCACTACCTTTGGATAGAGTTGATGCTCTTGTACCAAAATGCGCTGCGCTAAAGTTTCTGCGCTGTCGTCGAGCATTACCGGCACAGCCGCTTGCGCAATAATTGGCCCGCTATCAAGCTCAGCCGTAACAAAATGCACCGTACAACCCGCCAATTTCACGCCTTCATCAATCGCCCGCTGATGCGTATTTACGCCAATAAAAGCAGGCAATAGCGAGGGATGGACGTTAATCAAACGATTCACGTAATGATTGACGAAATCAGCCGTCAAAATTCGCATAAAGCCAGCCAACACGACGAGATCAGGCGCAAAACCATCAATCAGCTCAGCCAAGGCCACATCAAATGCAGCGCGGTCTGCAAATAGTTTGTGGTCCAGCACCGCAGTCGTAATCCCACGCTCCGCAGCCCAAGCCAATCCCGCCGCATCGGGGCGATTAGAAATGACTGCCGTAATATGAGCCCCCGCAATCTGCGCATTCACGATGGACTGCATATTGCTGCCACGACCTGAAATCAAAATAACGATATTTTTTTTCATTTTTACAAAAAGAGTGACGTATATGAATGCAGCAATTATCAATCAATAGCCACATTCATATACCTACTCAACAACAACTAAAAAACAAAACCACAATAAAAAAAGCGAGACCAAGAGGCCTCGCCCTTTTGAATTCACAGCAAATTAAGCAACTTGAGTTTGATGCTCTTCGCCAACGCGAGCACGCACAGTACCTAGTTGATACACCGTTTCGCCTTCAGCTTCGAGTAATGCAGTCGCAGCAGCAGCATCTTCAGCAGCCATAATCACCACCATGCCCACGCCACAGTTAAACGTTTTGTACATTTCTTGCGGGGCGACATTCCCTTGCTCTTGCAGCCATTGGAACAATTTTGGCATCGTCCAGCTTTTTGCATCGATTTGAGCAACGACATTAGCTGGCAATACGCGTGGTACGTTTTCAGTAATACCGCCGCCAGTGATGTGTGCCATGCCTTTGACGGTCATTTCAGCCATTAATTTCAACAAAGGCTTCACGTAAATACGCGTCGGTGCCATCACCACGTCACCCAAGCTCTTGCCACCATCAAATTCAGCCGCGTAATCCGCATCCGCAAGATGCAAAATCTTACGAATCAGCGAGTAGCCATTTGAATGCGCGCCGTTTGAAGCCAAGCCCAACACCACATCGCCAGCGGCAATTGTTTCGCCAGTAATGATTTTGCTTTTTTCAACGACGCCTACAGCAAACCCAGCCAAATCGTATTCGCCAACCGGGTACATCCCAGGCATTTCAGCCGTTTCGCCGCCAGTTAATGCGCAACCAGCTTGCTCGCAACCTGCGGCAATGCCTTTAATCACTTCAGTCGCGCTATCCACATCCAGCTTGCCGCAAGCAAAGTAATCAAGAAAAAATAGTGGCTCAGCGCCTTGAACCAAAATATCGTTCACGCTCATGCCAACCAAATCGATACCGACGGTGTCATGGCGATTCAATTCAAACGCTAACTTCAATTTTGTACCCACACCATCGGTGCCGGAAACCAGAACTGGCTCTTGGAATTTTTTGCTAATTTCAACGAGCGCGCCAAAACCGCCAATACCACCCAACACTTCAGGGCGCATCGTGCGTTTAGCAAACGGTTTAATGTTCTCAACGAGCTGGTCACCAGCGTCGATATCTACACCGGCATCGCGGTAACTCAGACTTTGTTTGGACATGGATTTGGGCCTCGTACTTAGGTGATCTGGGCTGAAGGAGGGTTTCGCAGCGAAGGAAACGGTTGCATCGCTGTCAAAATACCCGCCGTGTGCGTTAGAATAGACGTCACATTCAGCAAACCACGCATTTTATATCAAAATTGCCACTTCGCCTGCCCCCATTATCGGGAAGAATGCGTTTTCAACGCATAAATTGCCATCGTTTGCCCCAAGGTCAGCCTGAATGAACCAGCTCGTCCTCGATTTACAGCTCCCGCAACCCAAAAGTTTTGATGACTTTGTACGCGGAGAAAATGCCGAACTGCTTTTTCAGCTCGGTCAATGGGCCAGCGGCGACACTTCGGTGCGCGCTTTGTATCTGTGGGGCGAACACGGCGCAGGTAAAAGTTATCTACTCGCCGCTGCGCAGGAGCGCCTTGCTACTCACCACACGGTGCATCTGATCAACGCGCAAGACAATATGCTGCCGCAAGAACTAGCGAGTGATGCCGCGCTCATTGTTGATAATGTGGAAAGCTTAGACGCCGAGCAGCAGATTGTATTATTCGATCATTACAATACATTGCGTGAAGGTACGGGACGGATTTTGGTGAGCGGTCATTTACCACCGATGTTGCTACCACTGCGGATTGATCTGACGACACGCTTGGGTTGGGGATTGATTTATCAGCTAAAAACCTTATCCGACACCGACAAAGCCGCCGCGCTGCAACGCCACGCACGTAGCCTTGGTTTTGAACTGTCCGAAGAACTTGTTGACTACCTCATGCGACACGCCGAACGCGACTTGCCGAGCCTGTACCGGCAAATCGAAAGTATTAATACTTTATCTTTGTCAAAACAACGCCCCGTGACGCTGTCACTGCTGCGTGAAGCACTCAAAGCATAATACGTATATCGACGTAACCATTATTTAATAATATCTAGATCAATATACCCGCAACAAACCGTTTGGCGAACTCAAAGCACATTGCGCAGTGTCGGGCGCACAAAATAAAGCCGACACGAAGTCGGCTTTAAAATCACCATAATCCAGCTGTCCGCTATGGCAAAACGCGCACCGCCAAAGTCGCAGTACCCGTTGCAGCCCAACAATCAGTATCTTTCTGATAATTATCTGCGGTGGGGGCTGCACCTTTCGTTGCAGAGCTGCGCACAATACCCGCATCTGGGTTGCCATCATCAATGGCCGCATCTAGTGCGCATACAAAGCGAACATCTACTTTTGTCGTGGCCGCAGGTACACCAACAACCATATAATTTGTCCCAGCCACCAACCTAGCAGCTGAAATTGCTGAAGTCGCATCGGTGATTGACCAAGCGTCGCCAAATACACTTTTAATGTCAGCATCAGTTAAAATATTTGTATTTTTCAACACCTGTAATGCAGCAACAGGCTCATCACTCCCCTTCAAGCTCCCGTCCCTTCCTGTAGTTGCAGCACACTTCGTTACAGTAGTAGACGTTGATTCAGCGGTAGTGCAAGCATCCCCAGGGTAAGCACCGTACTTATCAAAATAGGTATTAAAGCCCGCCTGCATTTTATTCACCTGCGCAGACATATTTTTGACCTTCGCCCCATCAATCAAATCCTTTCCTTTAAATGCAGCGCCCAAAATCAGCCCAATAATCACCAGTACAATCGCCAATTCAACCAAGGTAAAACCACGTTGCAGCTTCATTTCATCCACCCCTATCAAATTTTTAACTTTCGTAATCAAAGATAGGCAAGAAATCAGCGGCACGCCAAATTTTCGACAAAACAGTGGAGCAAACTCGCGCCCTCAGCCACAAAATACAGAAGGCCAGCAAGTCATCGTTCAGCATAAAATAGCAATTTAAAGCGAATGAAATAAAGTACTAGAAAATTACTGCGCTAAAATAACGGGCTCGAACTTTACCAGCCTAGGCCTGTTCGAGAGCCGCCGGAAACGCACGCAAGGAGAATCACTCGCCCGCGTACTGAGCGGGCCCTGCCTAACTTGCCGTGGAGAAATCAAAGCTGCACCATCGATTTGCTATGAGACACTGCGGGGAATCTGACGTGAGGCGCGCCAATTCAATGCCAAAGAATACCGAATTTTAGCGTCGTCATCGGTCATCGACATGCTCCTCGACGAAGAGCCAGCCAACTTAGCGCAACTGGCTGACTTCATCAAAAAACCGATTTATCTGCAGATAGACACTGCGTACAAGCAAGAACAGCTCAACACGGCACAACCCCTAGGTATTACCCCCTAGCTATTAATTATTAACGCATAGGGGCAATACCCAAGAAGCGATTAAATTTATTCTTGCTACCCGCAGGTTGAGTAGGCCGAAAAATGAAGCTATATTTTTGGGGTTAGGAAAATTCACATAAATGATCACGTACATCATGATCAGGTTTAAATCCAGACACACAGCGCTGCAGCACATCGATAATTTTGCGTGAATCATTTGAGACACAAGCAACACTTAAATCTGCAATCGACTGCTCAAGCTCATCCAAAGTTAAACAGCCCTCATTCGCTTTCATGATCCGAGGATGCTCGGTACCGCTGACATTGTCGCCAATCAGCAATTCCTCGTAGAGCTTTTCACCAGGACGTAAGCCTGAAAACTCAATTGCGATATCGCCATTTAGATTTTTTTCATCACGCACAGTGTAGCCACTCAAGTGAACCATACGTCGCGCCAAATCTACAATTCGTACGGGCGAGCCCATGTCCAGCACAAATACCTCGCCATTGCCACCCATTGCACCAGCTTGAATCACCAATTGTGATGCCTCAGGAATCGTCATAAAGAAACGATTGATCTCAGGATGCGTCACCTTGACAGGCCCGCCAGCGGCAATCTGCTTGCGAAACAATGGCACAACCGAACCACTGGAACCAAGTACATTACCAAACCGAACCATACTAAAGCGCGTTTTTACCGATGAATCAAGCGCATAAGCCTGCAGCGCCAATTCAGCCATGCGCTTACTTGCGCCCATGATATTAGTCGGCCGCACAGCTTTATCGGTTGAAATCAATACAAAAGACTCAACCCCCGCTTCGATGGCCGCCGCCGCAGCTGAGCGCGTACCAAAAGCATTATTTAAAATGCCCTCAGTAATATTGAATTCAACCAAAGGAACATGTTTATACGCTGCAGCGTGATACACAGTCTGAACATGATAACGCGCCATAATCGCAGCAAGGCGCATACCATTTTGCACCGAGCCTAATACAGGGTGAATTGCAATCTGCACCCCCTGCTCACGAATAATTTGGCTTAACTCCTGTTCGATTGAATAGAGTGCAAACTCGGAAAGCTCATACAAAACTAATGCGACAGGCTGGTTTTTAATGATCTGACGGCAAAGCTCAGAACCAATCGAGCCACCAGCCCCCGTCACCATTACGACTTGACTTGCAATATTTCGAGCCAGTAATTCTTTATTGGGTGGAACCGGCTCACGACCCAATAATTCATCGACCCCAACTTCACGGGCGTCCGCTAATCGTACCTCACCACTGACCAAGTCGGCCATGCCTGGCAAAATACGAACTTCGACCGCCAAAGGCTCAAGCTGATTAACAATTTCGATCTGCCTTGAGCGTGATGCTGAGGGTATCGCCAATAAAATTTGATCTACTTTTTTTGACTCTACCCACTGTAACATTTGGGCATTACTAATAACCTTCAGTCCGCCAATTTGCAGACCTTGCTGTTGCAACGAATCATCGACATAGCCAACAGGCTCATATTCTTGACCCGTACGCAGTGCCACCGCCAATTGCCGCCCAGCACTACCTGCACCATAAATCAGTACATTTTTTCTATTCTGTGAAAGTGGCGCTAATTGACGCAAAATTGAACGCGCACCAAATCGACTAGCGATAATAATAGCCGTTGCCAGTAGCCAGAAAATCACTAAAGAACCACGCGGAATACCGGTAATTTGGAAAAATTGAATAGCAGCAACAAAAGCAATGACAGCTAAACTCACTGCCGTTGCAATCGTTAAAACCGCTTTATCTTCAATATAACGAATGACTGCGCGGTATAAGCCAAATCGGATAAAAATTGGCGCCGCAATAATTGATGGTAATAAAAAAACCCACCAAGAAAAATGAACAGGATAACGCCAATCATCCAAGCGCAGCGCAATCGCAACCCATAAAGCCAATGGCAGCAAAACAAAATCAGCAGCCAAAATAATCAGGCTTTTGGTCGCACGAGATAAATATGAAAGACGACGAATCATAAAATTACTAGCGCCCTACAACGTAGCTTGATTTAAAACGGCACGTACGCCATTGCAAACCAAATCCATATCTGTATCAGTTAATGTTGGGTGCACCAAAAACATCAAACTAGTTTCGCCTAATTGACGAGCCACTTCAAGCCGCTGCGCAGGCCGCCAAGAAGTACCGTCAAATGCTTTTTCCAAATACACTTCAGAACACGAACCCTGATAGCAAGGCACACCCAAGTCAGCAAGCGCATCAATAATTCGATCACGCGACCAACCTTCTTTCAATTGAGTGGGCTCGACAAATAAATAATGCTTGTATTGTGCATGCTGAATATGCGCGGGGATAGCAGGAAGACGAATGCAAGCAAAGTCTCTAGCAATCTGATCAATTCTTTCTGCATTAGCTTGACGTTGGTTAGTCCACTCAACCATACGGCGAAGTTGAATCCGGCCAATCACGGCCTGCATTTCCATCATGCGCCAATTGGTGCCAAAAGAATCGTGTACCCAGCGAAAACCAGGGGGATGCTGACGCTCATATACCGCCTCCCAAGATTTGCCATGATCTTTATATGACCACATTTTTCGCCAAAGCTGCTCGTCATTCGTTGTGACCATGCCGCCCTCACCACCAGTCGTCATGATTTTGTCCTGACAAAATGACCAAGCCGCAATATGCCCAATCGAGCCTACCGAACGATCTTTATATTTTGCGCCATGGGCCTGAGCGCAATCTTCAATAACATACAAGCCTTTTTCCTGCGCCAAAGCCATGATGTCATCCATTTCACACGGCCAACCCGCCAGATGAACGCAAATAATTGCTTTGGTATTGGGCGTCAGCACAGCTCGAATTGTTTCAGCCGTAATATTTTGACTATCGAGATCGACATCTGAAAAAATCGGATTTGCTCCTGCAGTCACGATACTACTAGCTGACGCCAAAAAGGTACGCGAAGTGACGATCACATCATCGTCAGCACCAATTCCCAGAGCCTTAAAAGCCACATCCAACGCTAAAGTACCATTGGACAAGGCAACTGCATATTTTGCCTCAGACCAAACGGCAAATTCTTTTTCAAACTCGCGGCATTCGGAACCAGTCCAGTAATTGACTTTATTTGAAAGCAATACGCGCTGAACCGCTTCAGCTTCTTCACCAGTAAAACTGGGCCAAGGCGCTAATTGATTATTTAACATTTTTTCTCACTACATAAAATCCGTGCTGGAACGCCAGCCACTGTGACAGAATCAACAATATCGGTAACAACCACTGCGCCGGCGCCAATCATGACATTAGCGCCAATATTCACCAACTGTTTGATACTTGAACCAATACCAATCCAACTTTTTTCACCAACATGAACCCCACCTGCCAGATGAGCACCTGGGCAAATATGAACCCCATCTGCCAGCACACAATCATGGTCAACCGTAGATGAAGTATTGATCAATGCAGCCACACCAACAGACGTATCAACCTGAACCACAGAATTGGCAAGCACTACAGAGCCATACCCAATCATTGAAAAAGGACTAATCACAGCGGAAGGGTGGACAATTGTCACAACAGGTAAATCAAGCAGTGCAAGCTGCTGAGTTTTCTCAAGCCTAATCTTGTTATTACCAATCCCGACAACAACGCCATCAAATGGCAATATTCTCATCAGTAAAGCCGCTGTGTTACCAACAATCGGCCAGCGGCCATTCATTTCTTTCTCTGGCCAAGCATCATCGTAAAAAATAACTTCATCCCAACCCGACAGCAATGCAGCATCGGCAATGACTTTACCATGCCCGCTCGCCCCCAGAATGGCCAATCGCCTCATTTCTGACCTCCTGTAAATCGTTCAATTGTGACATGCCCTTTCGCACTAATTCCATCACGAATAATCACTTTCTTAACAGTCAGAATAAGAATTTTGACATCAAGCCAAATTGACTGATTGTCAACATACCAAACATCAAATTTAAACTTATCATCCCACGAAATCGCATTACGACCATTAACTTGAGCCCAACCAGTAATACCAGGCCTTACATTATGACGGCGAGCCTGCTCTTCCGAATAAAAAGGCACATACTCCATTAGCAATGGACGCGGACCAACTAAGCTTAAATCTCCAAGCAAAACATTAAATAATTGCGGCAACTCATCCAAACTACTTTTTCGCAAAAATAAGCCAAAAGATGTTAAACGATCAGCGTCAGGCAAGAGTTCACCAAGATCGTCACGAGCATTAGTCATTGTTCTAAATTTAAAAACCTTAAAAGGTTTACCATACAAGCCAGGGCGGATTTGACAAAATAAAACTGGCCATCCAAGTAATAAAGCAACGAACAAAGCAATCAATAATATCACTGGAAATAAAAGAATAATAGCAAACAATGCACATAGAAAATCAAAGCAACGCTTCATCAACACACCCTAGGAACGCTTCTCAATTACGTTTTTAAAAACATCAATAAATTTATTACAACCTACTTCTAGGGATAAATTCTTCTGATAAAAATTTGAACCATTCAATCCCATTTTTGACAATTCATCCTTTGAACTATTGGCAAAATCTAAAATAGCCTGTGCAAGTTCCATAACATCTTGAGAATTAACACATATTCCAGCTTGAGCCTCACGAACTAAATCAGCCGCATCACCTCGAACAGCCATCAAAACTGGTTTACCAACAGCTAAATAGGCTTGAGTTTTAGAAGGGACCGTAATAGAAAATAATGGATCATCTTTCAGGTGAACCAACAAAACGTCTGCTGCCGACAAAACTCGGCCAATTTGACTCATTGGCATTTGCGGCAGAAACAAAATGTTGGAAATTTTCTCATCTTCTGCGCGCTTCCTGAGCCGAACAACTTCAAGCCCACCGCCAACCATCACCATCAGTACTTGCGGTGCAGTCGATGATATTAGCTTTGCTGCATCCAATACAGTATCCAAGCCTTGCGCCTTGCCCATATTTCCTGCGAAAACCACATTAAATCGTCCATTTGATGCAAGTTCATGCGAATCACATGTAACTATATTCTGCAAAGCCTGCTCATCACACCAATTGTAAATTACCTCTATTTTCTGAGCTGGAACACCACGTTCAACTAATTTAAGCTTAAAACCCGGTGAAAGAACGACTAACTTTGTAGCTGATTTATATACAAAACTACAAAGGGTCGAAACAATCGATAAAGCCCTCTTATTATTAACCATTCCTGTCGCAGCCAGTGTATCTGGCCATAAATCCTGAATATCATAAATAAATGGAACTCGCCGAAACAGCGACACAATTGATGCCGACAAGCCAACAGTTAGTGGAGGATGATAGACATAAACAATATCAGGCTTGCGAACACCAAAAATTCCATACAAACATGAGCTCATTGCAAAACTTGCATAATTAAAAACGCGCTTTAATGCAGAGCCATCGTGACTTGGATATAAGGGAACACGGTTAATGCGAACACCATCAATAATCTCGACCTGCCGCCATTTAATCCGATACCCTAGATAAATTTTACCCCCCGGATAATTTGGAAAACCGGTTATTACTTCAACCTCATGCCCTTTTGCTTGCAGGGCACGCGCAAATACCAAGCCTTTAAAAGTCGGTTCAGGATCAAACCATTGAGTAATTATTAGTATTCGCACAGCAGCCCTTAACTTTTCTTCCACACAACCCGATTTACATAGTCGGTATAACTATGAATAATTCGAACAACCTTATCAGAAACATTAGGCATTGAATAATCAGCAACGGGTCTTAACAAGCGAATATCTGCTCTTGGTTGATCAGCCAAGATTTCCAATGCTTGTAATACTCTATCAATATCAAGCCCAGTCATCATCACTGATGCTTCTTCCATTGCTTCAGGACGTTCGTGCGCTTCGCGAATATTCACTGCGGGGAAATTCAATATGGAAGACTCTTCCGATATCGTTCCGCTATCTGATAAGACAGCGCGTGCATCGCGTTGCAAGCGGACGTAGTCTTTAAACCCCAATGGTTTTAGCAACTGCACCATAGGGTGGAATTGAATACCTTTGGCATCAATTCGTTTCTGAGTTCTTGGATGAGTAGAAACAATAACAGGCTCATTATATTTCTCTGCGACGCCATTTAAAGTCTCAGCTAACTTTGCTAAGTTAATATCAGAATCAATATTTTCTTCACGGTGTGCACTAACAACAAAATAATTGCCAGCAGTCAAGCCTAGGCGGCTCAATGCATCTGAAGCATCAATGCCTTCGCGATAATGCGTCAACACTTCACACATTGGACTGCCGGTTTTAATAATACGATCCGCAGGCAAACCTTCACGCAACAAATATTCGCGTGCAATATCGCTGTACGTCATATTGATATCAGCGGTGTGATCAACAATTTTTCGATTAGTTTCTTCTGGAACACGCTGATCAAAACAGCGATTTCCAGCTTCCATATGGAAAATTGGGATTTTCCGACGCTTGGCTGGAATTGCAGCTAAACAGCTATTGGTATCGCCCAGCACCAACATTGCATCAGGATTAATTTTCTCTAATGCGCCATCAACAGCAATAATCACTTGCCCAATTGTTTCTGCTGCATTTTTTCCAGCAGCATTGAGGAAGAAATCTGGTTTGCGCACACCTAAATCATCAAAGAAAATTTGATTTAACTCGTAATCATAATTTTGCCCAGTATGAATCAAGGTATGGTCGCAATATTGATCCAATTTAGCCAAAACACGCGATAAACGGATAATTTCTGGACGAGTACCAACCACTGTTGCTACTTTTAGCTTTTTCATTTAATCAAACCTCATGTGAAATAGTATCTGGTTTCTGACGGTCAAATATCTCATTGGCCCACAGCATCACCACCATTTCATCCTGCCCAATATTAGTAATATCATGCGCCCAGCCTGGAATTGTTTCAACAATTCGAGGTTCTGTGCCTTTAGTAATCAGTTCAATTCGCTCGCCAGTTAAAATATGGCGGAAGCCGAATCTAGCCTCGCCTTTAATCACCAAAAATTTCTCGGTCTTAGTATGGTGATAATGTCCACCGCGCGTAATTCCTGGATGAGCAGTAAAGAAAGAGAATTGCCCACAATCAGGTGTTTTTAGCATCTCAACAAAAACGCCGCGCGCATCACCATAGCTAGGTACTTGATATGAAAAATCATCTGGTGCCAAATAACTAACATAAGTTGAGTACAAAGCACGAATCAATCCTGTCCCAACCGACTCAGTGACAAGGGTATCCCTGCTAGTACGAAATTTAGCAAGGATCTCAGCAACAAACCCTACCGTAGTATCATATATGGTATCTACCTCGACTTGGCCAGCTTGAGTCTGTAAATCGAGTAAAGCAACAAAGCTAGCACAAACATCATCGATATAAACCAGCTTTAATGGTGCGTTTGCATCATTAATCGTGATAGGCAAATTATGAGTGGTGTTATGACAAAACGTTGCCACTGCAGAGTTGTAATTAGGACGGCACCACTTGCCAAATACATTTGGCAAGCGATAAATATACACAGGACCACCAGAGCTCTGCTGATACTCTTGCAATGCACGTTCCGCAACTGATTTACTCACACCATAGGGGTTATCAAACTCAGCCTGAATCGACGACGTATATACAAGGGGTACTGCACGACCTATGGCATTTAATTCAGCAATAATTTTTTCAGTTAAACCAACATTACCAGTTTGAAACTCAGCAATATCTTTAGGACGATTAACACCGGCTAAATGATAAATAAAATCAGCATGTTTTAAACCATCCAATAAATCAGATGAGGTTGAGTTACGGTCAATACAGATAAGATCTTGATAACCTGCTTCTCTCAAATGCACTTGCAAGTTTTTACCAATAAAGCCATTGGCGCCAGTGATTAAGATTTTCATACCTTTTAATCCTCTGCCTGCACGTTTTCACCAGCATGAATGGCACGAATGAAATCAAGCTTGAACAACAACTCTTTCATACCATCTTTATCAAGACGCTGTGTATTATGAGAATTGTAATCTGCCACTTCAGAAATGCGGCTATCGCCTTGCTCGACAAATTTTCCATAATTCAAATCGCGCAAATCAGGAGGGACACGGTAATATCCGCCCAAATCTTCTGCTGCAAGCATTTCTTCACGGCTTAATAAAGCTTCATAAAGTTTTTCACCATGGCGAGTACCAATTACATTCACTTGATGATCTGGTTTACCAACAATATCGAGTAATGCATGCGCTAAAGTCTCAACTGTTGCAGCAGGTGCTTTTTGAACAAAAATATCACCATTCGTACCATGCTCAAATGCATATAAAACTAACTCTACTGCATCATCTAAAGTCATCATGAAACGAGTCATAGTTGGATCTGTAATCGTAATTGGTGTACCACCACGAATTTGATCAATAAATAATGGAATAACCGAACCGCGAGATGCCATGACATTACCGTAACGGGTTCCGCAAATCACAGTTTTGCTCTCATCAATATTGCGAGACTTTGCCACCATCACTTTTTCCATCATGGCTTTTGAAATACCCATTGCATTAATTGGATATACGGCTTTATCAGTACTCAAACAAACAACCCTCTTTACTCCTGAAACAATCGCAGCCTCTAATACATTCTCGGTGCCTAGTACGTTTGTTTTTACAGCTTCAAGCGGATAAAACTCACAAGACGGCACTTGCTTTAAAGCTGCAGCATGATAAATAAAATCAACGCCACGCACGGCATTCAAAACAGATTGATAATCACGTACATCACCAATATAAAACTTTAATTTAGGATGACTAAATTTCTTGCGCATATCATCTTGCTTCTTTTCATCACGAGAAAAGATACGAATTTCAGCAATATCGGAATTTAAAAAACGGCGTAAAACAGCATTACCAAAAGAGCCTGTACCACCAGTTATTAGTAAAACCTTATTATTAAACATTTCAAACCCCAATTATCCTAAAGCACAACCATTCTAAAAATAAATAACAATTAAATATTCAATTATTTTTATATAATAGCATTATAAAAAAACTACAAAAGAAGTAATCCAGAACTCAATAGTTAACATCTTACACATTTCGTGACATACCCAATTTAAAAGCCTCATCAAAAGATGAATGGACAAAATTCACAGTTCGATAGAGCAACACCTCTTAAGTGTCAGCCTCTCCACGATATTGCTTCTCTGGTTTTTTTTTAAAAAATATGGTCGGGCTATATCTTTTCATAAGGTCATGAGATTTTTTACTAATTTCCCACAATTTTCTCGTAGGAAGTTTACCTATTGTAGCATGATCATGGTGTTTAACTACAAAACGTGGGTCATAATAAATATGAAACCCTTTTGACTCCAATTGCAATCTAATAAAAAACTCTTCACCCATTAAAAATGTTGGTGCCCATAAATGGGTAAAATACTCAAAAAAAACAGGTGTAAGGATGTAACACGCACCATAGCCTTGAGAAATTAAAAGTGGCTCTTCATGCTTGAGATAGTCACGACGGGATGTGATCTTTTTAGTTAAGCTTGCAATTTTTAATATGACGCATGAAAGATAATAGTTTGAATAATAAAATTGCCATATTAATTTCCTAAATTCACTAACATCAGAAATCACATGTGGATTTTGATGAACACCGTCAAGAGTTACTATATCAGGAGAGATGACGGGCAACGTCCAGTAAACATCTTTTCCAACCCCCATTAACTTTGAGAAAAAATCAGGAGTAAATTCCAAATCATTATTACCTACTACAACATAATTAATGTCCGGATATTTCACCTTCAAATGCTGCATCCCTACATTCAGACCTGGAAAGTAACCTAAGTTACTCGAATTAAGAATAAAATCGACAAAAGGAAAACTTTCCTTTAATGCAATAATTCTCTCACGATCCAAGTACTCAGAATCATTATCTACAACAACAATTTTGACCTTATCTATGCACTCGCATTTTAACGAAGACAGTATTAATGCTTCGGTATAATTAGAATTGTTAAAATTTGTAACCACCAATCCAACACTAAATTTCAAATTACTCATACTTACCTTTTCGCCTAGAAAGATAATGAAAAAAACCTTTTACATAGTAAAATGAATTTTTTCTTCTTTGCTCTTCAAACAGCAACACAAGAAACATTGAAAGCAAATTACCAATTAGTAACTTAGTTGCAACCCTCACATTCTTTATACAGTGCATTTCAAAGATATAAAAAGAATTCCTAAGCATATAATATCGCCTCAAAGGCGAATGCTTAGTATAATATTTATTTAAAATAAAAATATTCTCATGACTATCACCAAGCTCATGTTTTAATAAAGCATTTCCAACCCGAGAAACATGATACCCTGCATTTTTAAGACGAATACAGAAATCAAAGTCAATAGAATCAATAAATAAAAGCTCATTAAACCAACCGACATGATCTAAAATGGGGACATAAACTAGATTCCCTGAAGTAATAGCCAAATCTACAACACCACTTGTAAGATTAATTGACTCTCCATGAATGATTAAGTTCGGAGTTAAGCATACCTCTTCATTATTTTCTTTAATAAATGAAATAAATGCATCAATCATTCCATCACAAATTATACTATCCTGATCCATGGTTAAGACCCAATCGTACCCGCTTGCATAAGCATACCGAATACCAGCATTTAGTGCATATCCAAGCCCCATATTAGCACTTAATTCAATAAGTCTAAATTTATTAGAATCACCAAGTGATAGAACAATACTTTTAGTATTATCAATCGAACCATTATCTACAACAATAATAAATGAAACTTGCTCCAAAAGAGCCAAAAGTGTTTTTTTTAAAGAAGCATCACCATTATAAGTCACAACAACCGCAGCAATATTTTTAAACCCAATCATTCCCTCCTCCTTGGTGCATACATATTTAGCTGCGTATACTTCCCCGCAAACAATGGTAGCATTCCTAAATAAATCAAGAAATCAAATGATAATAGATAAGGGTTCGAGTAAGTACCTATAAGCAAACCCAAAAGTCCTACGAGGTAAAAGAAAGCATAGCCAGAGTGAAGATCACCTGAAGATGCATATTTTATAGCCAAAAATATAAATACTAAGAAAAAAATTGAAAACAATGAAAAACCAACAACACCTAAACTCATCAACATAACAACATACGTAAGCTCGTACAACCATGGCGATTCATAACTGCGTAAATAGTTAACACCTACACCGATGCCTGAGCCAAAAAATGGATAGTCAATAAATTTAGAAATTAAATATTGATATTGTATTGACCTTTCATCTTCAGCAGAGATGGCTGACTTCATATGCTCTAACGTTCCTGATTCAGAAAATTCCCCGAACAAGCTCAAAACAAGAACTAACCCGAATAAACATAAAGAAATAAAAAATACAAATTTAAACTTATTATTTATCTTAACAAATCTATTTGTAACAATACCTAAAAATATAATTACAAACGGTGTTATTGCAATGACAAGCCAAAGAGCACGCCTGCCTGATAACACAGCAAGAGCAAGTGATAAAATTAAAGCAATAGCACTCCACTTTCTATTTGAATTCTCTCGATCATTCATCGACAGAACTGCCATCAAGTAAGGAATAATTATAAAGAGTGAACCAATATTATGAGATGCAACCTGTATATATCCCTCATGAAACCCAAATCTCATATCAAGCGATTCAATCATAGAAATCGGGATGAAATTAATTGCGTAGTACGAATCAGCCATGCCAACAAAATTAATCAAGGGAATAACAACACCAGCAATTATAATTACACGATGATAAAAGCTAAGATCTATTTCGCTATATATATATGTATAAATAACAAAAAATATAAAACTCCAAACGACAAACAACTTGAAATTATCGAGAACACCACCAACATAAGCGCCATTTTTCAGTCCTAAAATTGACCAAACAACACTAAAAATAGCTAGAATTAAGTAAAAAATCAGGATTAAATAATTAAACTTCAATTTACTTTTTTTAGAAAAAAAAGATATTATAGAACAAAAAAATAACCCAGCAAAAAAAAGCTTAAGGAAGAAAAATGACCTTGGAAAAATAGTCACCGCGGAGAAAAAAAGTATGGTCAATGTATGCTTCATAAGCTAATGTCTATCACTTACCAAATAGGGAAAAAAACAAAGCAAAATAAGCACGCCAAAAAAAACAATTTAGCTTTATAGTTTGAACATAAGATATTGCCGCCACTTTTCTAAATCCAAAATTAATTGCAAATCGCCCATCACTAAAATCTAGCATTGCTTTTTTACGCCTAGTTAAGGCAGCATATCTACTCATTAATTTAATTTTACTTGATACACCATATCTTTGTTTAATTTGCCTCATCCCTGCATCTGTTTTAGCCGACATAAAATCATGAATTCTATATTCTGCTACAGGCTGTGGATTAAACAAAAAAGAATACTTAGATGCAATACGAACCCATAAATCCCAGTCTGCAATTAGCTGTGGATTGGAATCATACACACCAACGTCCTCCAGGCAAACTCGCCGAACCATTGCTGAATGCACAGACATTATATTATTCTTTATAATCTCCTCGAATACATCACCCATTACTCCAGTAGATCTATTTTTCTGAGACTCCAATTTAAGTCTATTCATTTTTGAATCACAGTGCCATGTATCACCATACACAAGACCAAAATCTGGGTTACTGTCCAACAATTCCACTTGCAATGCTAATTTAGCAGGTAGTATACGATCATCCGCATCAAGAAATACAATATATTGCCCTTGAGAAGCTGAAAATGCGAAATTTCTCGCGATTTGTGCCCCGCTATTTCTCTGTTTAAATAATTTAATTCGAGCATCTTGATTAATCATATGTGCAACAATTTCTGCAGTTGCATCATTAGAGCCATCATCAACAATGATTAACTCCCAGTCAGTGAAGGTCTGCTGCAGTACACTTTGAATCGTTTCTACAATAAATGCCTCAGCATTATAGGCTGCGACTAAAATACTTACTTTCACTATTTATTCTCACTTAAAAACAATTCCATCAATACAGACTGCTGCCGAATTATATCTTGCGTTGTGATTTTTTTTTCCCAATTGAAAACAGGAGTGGTTAATTGAGATTGTCGACGTAACGCTAGCTCAGATGTTTTACAAATAATACGCCCAGGCAAACCGACAACAACCGAATTAGCAGGAATATCATGGGTAACAACACAATTACTGCCAATCACAACATCGTTGCCGACTGTGACACCTGGCATAATCACCGCACCATATCCAATAAAAACGCGATCACCAATATGAACACGCTTAAATATATACATACCAGTTGTTGGCAATAGACACGCATCATGTGTCAAAATAACCGCCTTCGGTGCAATAACACACCCAGCACCTATAGTAATTAATTGAGGTGCAATGCCATCTAAATTATCTAAAGCATATTGAGTACCGTTTCCAATATTTAGATTTTTATATTTATCATACTTGCACTCACTATACATTCGCTGACAACGTGCAAAAAATTTTTTAACAATCTCGAACATAGACCTTATCTTTTAATAATTTCAATTTCACACAAACAATTGCCATAATCGGCTCTGAAGCAGTTACCAAAATTAAAAACATCACATAAGCAACAATTAGGAAAAATAAAGCAAGAGCCATTTCGACTACCTTATTAAATTGGCAGTAAACGGCAATCAACATAAACGTTAAAGTACCCACCCAACACAGCAGAATAGTGAATCGACCTTGAATCAAACCAGATGCCTTAACCAAGGGCGGCATTTTGATCCATAACCACGCCGCTGATACAAAAGATCCCAGCATGGTTGCCATAGCAATACCTTTAGCGAGGAATTGTGCTGCAGAAAAAAAACCCACAAAGAGTAGTATCATCGCGCCCAGCATAAAAGCATATAAGCCACTCAACGCTTTATCATTCACAGCGAGATAAAGAGAAATAATACGAGCCTGACCATAGAATAATTGTGCTGCACAAATAAAGAATACAAAGAATGAACCTGCGAATAACTCAGGCGACGCTAGTATACCGATCAATATTTTTGAGCTAACAATCAAAAACATACTCACTACGCCCCCAAATATTAACAATGCTAATTGGGCAGAAACTACGGAACATGCTATTTCTGATAAATTTTGCTGGCCACGGCTAAAATAGGGAAAAAATACAGAACAAATAGGATTAATCAACAAACCAGATAAAATTGCAATCGAAAAAGTAGCTGCATAGGGTGCTAAAGCCTTTAATCCATGCTGATTGACTAAAATCAGACGGCCGCCATTGTTTAAAATCCAGATCATTAAAAAACTAGCTAGCAACGGCACTGCAATCCCAGAGCCTTTTCTAAGCCAATCAAATGAAAGACCGAAATTTTTATATGAAAATTTTGGTCGCCCCCCCAGAAACTGCACAGTAAACCAGAGCAATAATTCAAATAAAATAAGCAGTATTACTAACAGTAATACATTAGCTAAATAAACTCCAACAAAAATGGCGAGCAACTGAAGTAACTGCTGAAGAATTTGTAAACCCGCAAAATAATCAAATTTTTTACTAGCTTGAAAACGTAAAAAACTCAATAAATTGAGCGACAAAATAAACACGTAAATAACTAAAATAACTACATATGAAACATAGCGATCTGTTCCCCAAATAAAACTAGAGAGCGGTTGATCAAACATACTGGCTATAAAAAAAATGAACGAAGTATTTAAAATCAACAATTTTAATAGTGCGCTATACCCAATAGAAGGATCTTCCCCAACAGATACCTTAGCTACAAATTGAGCGTCATAATTAAGCATCATAATTTGCGCTGTAAAACCAGCTAATACAAGAAATTGAGACAGCATTGCATAATGTTCATGACCAAAACCAACCATCATCGTCAATGAAACAAAACCCTTTACCATCCCAACTAACATCACTAGCAGCTGAAATAAAACCCCCCTTATTTTCAAAATTTAGCCTTTGAGATATTCTTGCCAGCTAGCTGCAGAGACATCTTTTTGTGATAACTGCGGCTGAATATTTAAAAGCCATTGAATATCTAGATCAGGATCATTCCACAACAAACTCCGTTCAAACTCTGGATACCAAAAATCCGTCGTTTTATAGAGAAATTCTGCAACTTCGCTCAGCACCAAAAAACCATGCGCAAAGCCTTCAGGAATCCATAGTTGGCGCTTATTTTCTTCAGACAGAGTAACTCCGACCCACTTGCCAAATGTTGATGATGATTTGCGAAGATCGACCGCCACATCAAAGACCTCTCCTCGCGTACAGCGAACTAATTTGCCTTGTGGATGTTGGATTTGATAATGCAGTCCACGCAGAACGCCCTGCACTGATTTACTATGGTTGTCTTGAACAAATTTTACTTCATCCCCAATTGCAGCTTCAAATTTGGCTTGGTTAAAACTTTCATAAAAAAATCCACGTTCATCGCCAAACACGGCTGGCTCAATAATTTTTACGTCTGGAATTTCAGTACCAATGATCTTCATTTTAATAAACCGTTTCTTTAATCATGCGCAATAGATACTGCCCATAAGCATTTTTCTTTAACGGTTGGGCCAATTGTTCAACTTGCGCCGCACCGATCCAACCTTGACGGTAGGCGATTTCTTCAGGGCAGCAAACTTTCAAGCCTTGGCGCGCTTCGATGGTTTGGATAAATTGGCTCGCCTCTAGCATTGATTCATGCGTGCCCGTATCAAGCCAAGCATAGCCACGACCCATCGTTTGCACATCCAGTTTGCCCTGTGCTAAATAGACGCCATTCACATCGGTAATTTCTAACTCACCACGCGGTGATGGTTCAATGTTTTTGGCGATTTCAACGACGCTATTATCGTAAAAATACAGACCCGTCACGGCGTAATTCGATTTAGGTTTAGCTGGCTTTTCTTCAATCGATAACGCTTTGCCATTCGTATCAAAATCAACTACGCCATAGCGTTCTGGGTCGTTTACATGATAAGCAAAGACACTCGCGCCACTTTCTTTGGCTGACGCTGCTTGCAATAACTCAGCAAATTCGTGGCCGTAGAAAATATTATCACCAAGGACTAAAGCGACATCATCTTGGCCGATAAAATCCTCACCAATGATAAATGCTTGAGCAAGCCCATCGGGGCTAGGCTGAACTGCGTATTGTAGCTTGATACCCCATTGGCTACCGTCGCCGAGCAATTGCTCGAAGCGCGGTGTATCTTGTGGTGTAGAGATAATTAAAATGTCACGGATGCCCGCTAGCAGTAAAGTGCTCAGCGGGTAGTAGATCATCGGCTTGTCATAAATGGGGAGTAATTGCTTAGAGACGGCGATGGTGGCTGGATACAGGCGAGTACCTGAACCACCGGCTAAAATAATGCCTTTACGATTGGCCATGCTTAATTCCTAAGATTGTTTTAATAGCGTCATTACGTTGTGTACCCCAGCTTGCCATTTTGGCAATACGAGACCGAACGTAGATTGTATTTTTTGCGTACTGAGGCGCGAATTAGCTGGCCGAGGTGCAGGTACCGGGTAGTCGCTCGCTGGTATCGCCTTAATACTCTCACTGGTCACTTTTAGCGTATAGCCTTGCTGTGCAGCAATATCATTAACTAGCGCCGCATACCCATGCCAGCTAGTTTCACCACTGGCAACCAAATGATAAGTACCAAAATCAAACTGCGCCTGATCTGGCGTACGTAGATATTGGGCAATAATCTGTGCGGTTACATCAGCGATTAAGCTAGCCGAGGTTGGCGCACCGATTTGATCGGCCACCACGCTGAGCGCATCGCGCTGCTGCATCAATCGCAACATTGTTTTTAGGAAATTGCCGCCGTGCGCGCCAAATACCCAGCTGGTGCGGAAAATCAAGTGCCGTGGGTTGGCCGCAGCCACCGCTAATTCACCGGCGAGCTTGGTTTTGCCATAAACCGATTGAGGATTAGTCGCATCACTCTCCAAATACGCACCCTCTTTTGTGCCATCAAACACATAGTCGGTCGAGTAGTGAACCAATAAAGCACCAAGTTTGACAGCTTCTTCAGCGAAGACTTGTGGCGCAGTTGTATTGAGTAATGTAGCCAGCTCAACTTCAGATTCGGCCTTGTCCACTGCTGTGTGCGCAGCAGGATTTACGATGATGTCTGGACGAATCCGCTGCACTAACATGCGGATCGACTCGGCATTCGCCAAGTCACATGCTTCGCGGTCAACAGCGATCACTTCACCGAGTACAGCTAGGCTACGCTGCAATTCAAACCCAACTTGACCATTCTTGCCAGTAACAAGTATTTTGGGTATTGCTTGCAAAGTCATGCTCAAGCTCCGTACTGGGCAGATACCCATTCACGATATGCGCCACTGGTGACATTGCTGACCCAATCTTGATTACCCAAATACCACTCAACTGTTTTGCGAATACCTGATTCGAATGTCTCGGCAGGTTTCCATCCCAATTCACGCTCTAATTTACGGGCATCAATCGCGTAGCGGCGATCATGACCTGGACGGTCAGTCACATAAGTGATTTGCTCAACATACGGCTTGCCATCAGCTTTGGGCTGCAACTCATCCAGCAACGAACAAATCGTTTTCACGACGTCTAAATTGGCCTTTTCATTCCAACCACCAACGTTGTACGTTTCACCTACTTTGCCAGCTTCCAACACACGGCGAATTGCAGAACAATGGTCTTTCACAAATAACCAATCGCGGATTTGCTGACCATCGCCATAAATCGGCAACGCTTTGCCTGCTAGCGCATTCAAAATCACCAACGGAATCAATTTCTCAGGAAAATGATACGGTCCGTAGTTGTTCGAACAGTTGGTCGTCAATACGGGCAAGCCATAAGTATGATGCCAAGCGCGAACTAAGTGATCCGATGCCGCTTTTGATGCCGAATACGGGCTGTTTGGCTCAAAGGCTTTGGTTTCTGCAAAGGCAGGATCATCCGCTGCCAAGGTGCCATAGACTTCATCGGTCGACACGTGCAGAAAACGGAACGCCGCTTTTTCATCCGCCGCTAATTCATTCCAATAGCCGCGTACCGATTCCAGCAAATTAAACGTACCAACGACATTGGTTTGAATAAACTCGCCTGGCCCAGTGATTGAACGGTCAACGTGCGATTCAGCAGCAAAATTAATTACGGCGCGCGGCTGATGCTCGGCAAATAGGCGGCTTAATGCATCGCGATCACCAATATCAGCACGAATAAAGATATGACGCAGATCGCCATCCAAGCTTTTTAATGTACCAAGATTACCTGCGTAGGTTAACTTATCAACGTTAATCAGCAACTCATCACAACCAGCTAGCCAGTCTAAAACAAAATTACCACCAATAAATCCAGCTCCGCCAGTGACTAAAATTGTCATTATTTTTGACCTTTCAAATATTGTTTCAATTCATTAATCCGCGCGGCATTTTCAGCATTTTGAGCGGTATTCTGGAGAGCTTCTCGGATAAATGACAGCAAGATACCCAAAAAACCACCGGCAAACAGCCCTAACAACACAATCAATCCGCGCTTTGGTTTGAGTTTATTATCTGGTGGGGTAGCTGCATCAAGCACCTGAATATTCGCACCTTCTTTTGCCTCGTCAAGGCGTGCCATTTCTAATTGTTTAGCCATTAGTTCAAACAACATTTCCTGATATTTTACATCACGAAGTTTGCGGATAAATTCTAACCCTGCTTCAGGTACTTTTGCTTTACTAACCAATACATCTTCATCAGTAGAGCCTTTGTTAATTAGAAATAGCTGTGCTTGCAAAGCGGCAATTTCGGCTTTAATCCGTTTGTATTCTGGATTGTCTTCGGTAACGACTGCACTCATCGCGCTGAGCTGGACTTGCCTAGCCGCCATTTGTGCTCGTAGCTCCACTAAAGCCTCCATTGTTGCTTTACCTGACGCCTCTAATGTAAAGAATCCAGTTTTTTCCTGTTCTTTTTTTAATGCAACTTCAGCATCGGTAAGATGTTTCTTTACTTTAGCAAGTTGAACTTCAAACAACTGTCGACGTTGTGCTGCTTCGCCTACTGCTAAATGCCCAGACAACGAACGTAATTCCACAACATAAGCATTTGCCAAATCAGCCGCCCGTTTAGGATCTTTATCGTAAACTTTAATGCTGATCAAGCCGTCTTTACCTGAAGAAATCGTGGTACTTGCTTCTAGTGTTTTTAATGCACCGCTAGACGTTTCCGAATCATAATATTTTTTTAAATTAAATTGCTTTACTAGAGGCTCTTGTACGGCACGACTACCCATCATGCCTATATAGATATCATTTGGATTTTTAATCGCACCGGCTCCGCCAGCCAAAGCCCCTAGACCACCAAGTGAAGCTAGCATGGTCGATGCACCAGATTGTTGCTGTGGTGGCAAAATAGTAGTTTCAGCTTCAAAGATTGGCGTTGCCAATAATGCATAAGCGATGGCTGCAATACCAAATAGCGCGGTTGATTTTACAATCAGCCATTTGTTCTTCGCCAGTACTATTAATAAATCAATCAGACTTATCTCATCGCTACTATCAATGACTTTGGTGCTTTGTATATTCATTTCAGTCATCACTTAATCGCCCAATACAGAAATAGCAGCAATACCTGTTGCAAAATTAGACAAAATTTGCGTCCAATCCATCAAACCTTTGACCCAAGTTTTTTTATCCAATTCCTGCGGCACGATAATCGTGTCACCCGGCAAGGCACGTTGGTTTAAAGCATTGCCACTCATCCAGCCTTTATTGTTTGACCCCATAATTGAGCCGTCTGCTCGCATGACATACACTTGATCTTGATTGGCGCCCTCTTTAAAGCCACCCGCCATATTGAGGTAGTCGGCCAGAGTTTTATTGCTGTTAAATAAGAATGCACTATTTCGATTAAATACATGCCCAGCCACGACCACCGTAGACGGCTTGCGTGGCACAAAAAAACGATCGCCATCTTCAAGTATTGCATCAGGTAAATCTAACTCTGAAGCATCTGGCGCCACACCCAATACAATTCGGCCTGTTGGCTGTGTATTACGAATTTTGGCAATCACCGCAGTGCCTAAGGCAGACTGACCTTTTGCCGCTAAATCACCGCCTGTTAGCATGGTGGCATTTTGAAGTGTTTTTGATTGCAGCTCTAAAGCAGCAGCCTCCATTTCATCGGCCATCTCATTTAACGATTTTCTTTGTTGTACGCGTACCGATTCTCGGCCTAATTCGGCAGCAAAAATCCACGCTTCATCTGTTACGCCACCTGCTCTTGCCACCACATCCTGCAATGTTTCATTGGCTTTTAATTGATAGACTCCGGGCACGGCAACCTCACCTTCGATGGTCACAAACTTGCCCTGTGTTGCTGCTGGTGCACGTAATTCATTACGCGTAAAAATTGTTACCACATCATCAGCCTGCAGTTCAACATCGGCTTTGGGGTCTTTTTGTAGCGCTTTTGCAAGATTAAAACCGATTAAAGTCGCCACAAAGGTTTTAGGATCACGTCGCTGAATTGATGCATATTCCCAGTTAATTTCTTGACCCACTTGCTGGGTGAGAGTACGTATCTGTTTGTCTTGCTCTCCACCTGCTTGGGCGGCAGTAAAGATGCCTTGATTTAGGTTGGCCCAGTACTTTGGCGTTAATAAATAGTCGGGACTACGTATCAAATCAGATACTTTCATTCCAGGAGTCCACGCCTCACGTACCGCCAGACCCAAGCTACTGCGTAAATTCACCACCCCACTGTATTCAAGAGATAGCTCAGTCCATTTCAAAATATCGCCATTCGATAATTTGAATGTAGCTAAGTCAGCCTGTTGCACTGTTTTGGCACTTCGTATTTTACGGTCTTTAATTTGCTCTACTTGAACCAAACCGGCACGATTTAATATCGTTTCGCCACCAGCCAGCAGCAATAAATCATGCGCACTTTCACCGCCTTTTAATTCATAAATTGCTGGTTGTTTCACAGTGCCTAGCAAGGCAACTTGAGGGCCTACTGGAGGCACAAAAATGACATCACCTGATTGCACACGCAAGTCTTTTGATTTATCACCCTTCAGCAATAAATCATATAAGTCAAACGTACCAATCAATTGCCCCATGCGACGCAATTCAATTTTACGTAAAGAGCCCTGTGGCCCAACTCCACCCGCAGCCATCACCGCATTCAGCAATGTGCTATTGGAATTGACCATCAAACGACCTGGCACTTTACTCATTCCTGTCATATACACGGCAATCGAACGAATTTGCCCCATAGAAATAGCAATTTTTAAATCTTTGTAATAAACCGCAATTGCTTTACCGATCACATTATTCATTTGCCCAAATGGCGTACCAGCCACTGGAATATTTCCTACATTCGGGATAAAAACAGCACCGTTGCGATCAACGACTAATCGACTTGATAAATCGACACTTCCCCAAACTTTTAGCAGTAATTCATCACCAGGCCCTACTGGATAATCAGCAGAAACCTCTACATCACTAGCCGCTGCAAAATTGAGTAGATTTTCTCCGTAAATAGGCAACATATGCCCTAAGGAATCACACACCAATCTTTGAAACGGGGAGCCATCGCCTGATGAACACGGAACAATATTTGCAGATTGCACGTTGGCGGCAGGATTTTGGCGCAGCGTTGAATCCGCTATTGGATTGTAGGCTGGTAAGGTCTGGCCTGCAGTTGCAGAAAAAGGAACTGAAGGCGTTGGAGTTGGAGTTGGAGTTGGAGTTGGAGCGGCATAACAACTCATCGCAAGCAAACTCAATACCGTGGAGCGGACACTAAAACTCAGCAGATTTATCATAGTAATCGATTTGTAGATTTTTTTTGAAAGGTAAAAATGGAATTTGCTTAGCGTTGTACACACACAAAAGCAAGAGACTACGTAGAAAAAATCACATAAAATTAAATATGTGCGAAATATAGCATAAATACGTGCCAACTGACGAGAGCCCGCCCAATACCTTAAACTTTCTGTTGTGGTTTAGTCAAACTTGAGCGTATAAATGAATTGATGCAAAGCAAGTTTGATTTGCATCAATTCATTTTAGTTTAATCGTAGTCCGCCCTACTTTCGGTCATTCCATGCAAACTAAATTTCCGAGCCAAAGCTTGCCCACCATCTCGGGTCAGTGGCAGCCAGGATATTGCACCTCGATTGCGTGTGGGTGTTGCGGTAAATAGATCAAACGGAATTGATATATATACTCCTTTGGTAAATGCCCCCTCGCCATACTCTTCTGCACTTACATTTGTCTTGGTAGCAAAGAAACCTGCGCGGATGCCTGAGTCGAATTCCTTCGCAATACTAATAGTGACACCATAATCTTTAGCTAAGTAGCGACCAGCACTCACACTTAGCCACACATTATCTAAGTAAGGTGCTTTGGCGTATCCAGTCAGATGACCCGTAACTGTCTCATAATCTATAAAGCCAAACTGATCACTAGGATCTCGCTGCTTCACCCAGTTCATGTCCAAACCAACCGCCCAAGAACTATTAAGCGGGCGATATAACACTTCCCCCCCAACCCCTGCGTACATCATTTCCAAATATCCACCATAAACCTGCGAATAAAACGATGAGCCAAATTGATCAAATCGGGTCAACTGTAGATTGTTTATCCTTACAGGACTATTGCTCACATACTCACGAATCAATGTGCGAACAGGGGGTAGTGTTTCACCACCATTTGATGGCTGGCCTTTGAAATTAAAATCATCATAATTATCATAAATGTTGAAATATACGACCCCTGTTGCAAGCCAATTTTTATTAATCTTGAGCTCGCCGACTGCATCAACACCAACTTGATACATATAAAAGGCTTCAGGACCGCCAAATGATTGCGTTAATGACGGCTTAAAGAAATAGCTAAAACTCTGTTGCACAGGCTCCCGAACTACAGTGCCTTTCTTTTCTTCGGGATTAGAGAAAACGATCTCCGTTTTTTGCTCTGGTATACCGAGTACTTTTGGCTGATGCTCAATATCAATTGATTTACGATCAACAATACTTTCAGCAATTAAAAGCCCATTCTTTTCCTCTACCAAGTGGAACTCTTTTGCTGATTTCGGCGCTGCATTCGCCAAGCTTACCGATGCTCTTTTCACCGCTTCTTCACGGTCACTAAATTTAGTTTGATCCGCAATCACAATTAATTTGTCCGAATCTAACCTTAGCTCTGGATTCACGTAACCAGAGTTCTGACTGAGTTTATTCGCCAATTTATCCCAAGCTTCTTGATCCATCTCCGCACTTACGTTAGGAGCATAAACTTCTGGGTTAGACCTTGAAAACAAGGGTTTGATATCATTCATATTGGTTCGCATTGTCAAACCAAACATCAATGCATTACCACGCTGATAACTCAAGTGCGCATCAAAGTGATCTTTGATACGATAAACAGCTCCAACATTGAGACTACTTTTTTGGGAAATAGAACCCGCAACTTCGCCTTGATAATTATTACCATCATATTCGAGCTTGAATCTCAAAGGATGCCACGGTGTTTGATATTCTACACCGCCAAAAATCGCACTTTCACCTTTGAAAAATCGACCGAAGTTTGTTTGCCCACCTGAAGAACCGGTAAAGCCGCCCTGCCTAGTGCAAAAACTATCGCGCACCTGACAAAAAGGATTTGCTACATTGCCACTTTTGGCAAGATAGCCCCAACCCAATCCTAAAGTCAGATCTACAGGACCAAATCGCTTGCTGGCAGCAACAAATTCCCCATCAAATAAGCCCGTACCGGCAATATCACGAAAGCCCAAGCTTACTTCTGGAGAATAATAGCTTTCTTTAAGCAGGCGAACTTTTACATCGGCCCCTTTGTCTTTTAAGGATTGGTCGCCACTAAAGCTTGGGTCATTTGAATAAAGCCGAGTGCGGATATCGGTATAACGCAAGGTGGTCTCAAGCCAAGGCAAAATTTGCGCCGACAAGCTATACCGACGATATTCAGAGTTATCCATTAAATTGAGACTAAATTCACCTTCCGCAGCCATCCTTGCCGTTGGCATTTGCATCAACCCAACACCACCGAAATCAGATTGAGTTGGGCCTATCAGTTCAATGGAATTTTGCGCAAATAAACCCGAACTCCACAATAAAGATACTACCGGAGTTAATGCCAGTGTTTTACGAGTCTTAGTCATTCTGCGCGTTCCTCAGCACTCGCCAACAAACGCATTACTTCTACATTTAAATTTTTCATATGAGCAGGAAGCTTACTCTCATCAATTGGGACATAAATAATACTGCCAGGCATCAAATCTCGCTCGGCATAGTTCCAATAAGCATTGCCTATTTTTTCAACGCTGCCATTAGGCTGAATAATATAGATAGAATTTAAATCAGCTAAATCTAGATACAAAGACCGATCAATTAGCCCAGTATGAATCGGGCTATTCGCAATCCTAACTTTTTTACTTTGTTTAGTTGCACCAAGAACTTGGACATATTTTGGACGCTGATTTAGGCTTACCTCATAATCTCCGCTCAAAAGCGGATTATCCGCAGGCCTCAGACGAAACCAATCAGGATCAAGATTAATCAAAATTCGTCCAAAAGGATTAAAGTAATTTACATCAAGATAGACTTTTTTATAGTCTTTATTTTCAGCCATCAGTTCTTGAAGACACTTCACCAGATCGGCCTTCAGAGCCAGTGACTCTTGATGACTACCCTTGTTTCGTATATGACTACCAGGCCAATAAGGACTGGAAAACGCTAACAATTGAGAGGTGATATATTCTATTTTTGCGCCAACGGGATAGGAGATAACTTTATCATTTATTTTAATCTCACCCGCAAATACCAAGGAAGTAGTCAACAACAAAACACTTGTAAATTTAATAAAAATCATTTGATAGAATACCGTAATCAGTTAATAAATGTCATTTCAAGCCAACCGATTTTTGGTGTTATGTACTGACGAGCGTATAGCATTTTTTTACTTTCAGCATCAAAGATGAATTCGTTCTTAAAACTAAGTCCCAGATCTGGAGAAACGTTATTTTCAATCAGTCTTATTGCCATAATTTTTTTATCTAAAAACTGATATTCAATATGCTCTACTTGATAAGTGGCCTGCACGCGATAATTTGTTAATACTTGCTTGTCGGTTTTAAAATCAACAAATCGCTGCCAACGTGTTTTAGATGAGAAACCATCAATTCCATTTCGAATAGGGTCAAACTCTAAATTTGAGACGAAGCTTGGGCTTTGATCCAAACCTACGATACGAACTAGGCGGCCATTTTGCGTAACAATTACATTACTATCTGCTGTGACCCACTTGGCTTGATTGTTTTCCACCACCGCTAGTGTGGCGACAACCTGCGGATTTGCATCACCTAATTTTAGATATGCAGAAGGCTGTTTTCGCTGGGCTATTTCTTCCTGCGTCAAAATTACATTATTTTGTGAGTTATATGCTTTTTTTATCTGTGCGACATACTCACCGCCCAAAAACTGACAACCAGAAAGGAAAATACTAGCGAATAGAGGCAGTAAATTTTTTATCATAAAGCTCAATTTGAATAAGAAAAAACCCCACTTGTGTTTTCATCAAGAGGGGTTTTACATTTCAACAAGCAATCATAAGCGATTGAATGCTAAATATCCGCATCCAATCATTAACAATTAATTTGTTGCTGTAGTAGTAGAAGTGCTAACTGTTGCAGAGTCACCATCTTTTGCAATGGTATAGACCAAACTACCAACTACCACAGCCCCCACCACAACCAGCGTTGTTGCCGCAGCCACCGAAAGTCCAGTACTTGCTTGAACAGATGCAATTAACGCATTTTGTGACTGAGTAAGAGCTACCGCCTCTTCAGCCGCTTGTGCTGTACCAGTTACTAAAGCCAAACCCAAGATCATCGATGCAATTTTCTTCATCTCAAACACCCACATATTAAAGTTAATAGATTTTAATTATAACTGCATATGAAGTCTTTTCAACAATAAATTTACGTATTTTACTAAAAAAACATCGCCTTGTCGTAAGGTTCCAACTACATCCGATACAAGCAAGATAATCACTTATTCATTTCGATTCAGTGCGATGTACCACCCGTAATTCGCCACTAATCTAAATCATTTAGATGCTCAAAACATGTCACTTCAATCACTTTCACATATTGGCACATGCGCATTCTGCCGCTCGGCGGTAGCTCAGGTATAATCGACGTTTTGATATTTTGACCCAGCCGCCAATCATGCAAGAACAATACTCACCGCTCTCTGTCGAAGCCGCAGCCCAACAGCACTGGGAAGATGCGCGCGCGTTTGAAGTTACTGAAGATGCAAGCCGCCCTAAGTATTACGCCTGCTCGATGCTGCCTTATCCTTCGGGCAAATTGCATATGGGCCATGTGCGCAACTACACCATAAACGACATGCTGGCGCGCCACCTGCGGATGAAGGGTTTTAATGTTCTGATGCCTATGGGTTGGGATGCGTTTGGTTTGCCGGCGGAAAATGCGGCGATTGCCTACAACAAATCGCCCGCCGAATGGACTTACGCCAATATCGCTGACATGAAATCACAAATGAAACCGCTCGGTTTGTCATTTGACTGGTCGCGCGAAATCGCCACTTGCGATCCTGAATACTATAAGTGGAACCAATGGTTCTTCTTGAAAATGCTAGAAAAAGGCGTTGCCTACAAGAAAACCCAAGTTGTGAATTGGGATCCTGTTGATCAAACCGTACTGGCGAATGAACAAGTCGTTGACGGTCGCGGCTGGCGCTCTGGCGCCTTGGTTGAAAAGCGCGAAATCCCTGGCTACTACTTTGGCATCACGCAATACGCCGAAGAACTGCTCGGCGACATCGACCAGCTCACAGGTTGGCCTGATATGGTGCGCGCGATGCAGCGCAACTGGATTGGCAAATCCGAAGGTGTTCGTTTTTCGTTTGCTCACGACATTAAAAATGACAACGGCGATTTAGTGCAAGACGGCAAGCTATACGTGTTCACCACCCGTGCCGACACCATTATGGGCGTGACGTTCTGTGCGGTTGCAGCAGAACACCCAATCGCCACCCGCGCCGCTGAACTTAAACCTGAATTACTCGCATTTATTGAAGAATGCAAACAAGGCGGCGTTTCCGAAGCCGAAATCGCCAGCCAAGAGAAACTCGGCAAAGCCACCGGCCTGTTCGTGACGCATCCGCTCACTGGCGAGCAAGTTGAAGTTTGGATCGGCAATTACGTATTGATGGGTTACGGTGATGGCGCAGTGATGGCCGTACCAGCGCATGATGAACGCGACTTTGGCTTTGCTAAAAAATACAATCTACCTATTAAACAAGTCATCGCTATTGAAGGCGAAACCTTTAGTACGGATGCTTGGGCAGAATCGTATGGCGATAAATCACGTGGCGTGACGATTAATTCAGGCAAATACGATGGTTTGAACTTTAAAGCCGCCGTCGATGCCGTTGCCGCTGACTTGGCCGCCCAAGAAGCTGGCGAGAAAAAAACCACTTGGCGTTTACGCGATTGGGGTATTAGCCGACAACGTTATTGGGGTACACCAATCCCAATCATCCACTGCCCATGCTGCGGCGATGTGCCAGTACCGTATGATAAATTGCCTGTCGTGCTACCGACCGATTGCATTCCCGATGGTTCGGGCAATCCACTAAAACAGCGCGCCGACTTTTTGAATGTTGACTGCCCTAAATGCGGCACAGCAGCGCAGCGCGAAACCGACACGATGGATACTTTCGTCGATTCGAGCTGGTATTTCATGCGTTATTGCGACCCGAAAAATGCGGATGCGATGGTAGCGGACGGTACAAAATACTGGATGAATTCCGGTATGGATCAGTACATCGGCGGGATTGAACACGCGGTGTTGCATTTGCTGTACGCACGCTTCTGGACCAAAGCGATGCGCGATGAAGGCTTGATTAATTTTGATGAGCCATTCAAAAACCTATTCACGCAAGGCATGTTGCTGCGCGATTGTTACTATCGCGAAGAAGCTTCTGGCAAAAAACGCTGGTTCTACCCTGCCGAAGTTGAAGTACAACACGACGAAAAAGGTCGCCCGATTTCAGCAATTTGCGTGGAAGACGGTTTACCTGTTGTGATGGGCGGCATCGAGAAAATGTCGAAGTCGAAAAACAACGTGGTTGAGCCGAAAGACATTATCGAAAAATTCGGTGCCGATACCGCGCGCTTGTTCACAATGTTTGCTGGCCCACCAGAGCAAAGCGCCGCGTGGAGCGATTCTGGCGTTGAAGGCGCGTATCGTTACCTGCGCCGTTTGTGGGCGTATAGCGTTAAACACGTTGATGCGATTAAGCCAGCAAGCAATACCCCAGAAGGCATTGAGTTAAGCAAAGAAGACAAAGCACTGCGCTTTGAAATCCATAGCACGCTCAAACAAATCAATAACGACTACGAACGCTTGCAATACAACACCATCGTCTCCGGCGTGATGAAAATGCTCAATGCACTCGACGCTTATAACGGCAGCAACGCCGCCGTATTGCGCGAATGCGTGGGTATCTTGCTGCGCGCCATTTACCCGGCCGCACCGCACATTGCACATACATTGTGGCTAGACCTTGGTTACGCGGGTGAAATCGCCCACGCGGCATGGCCAGAGCCAGCGAGCGACGCATTGACGCAAGATGAAATCAAGCTGATGGTGCAAGTGAACGGCAAGGTACGTGGCGAAATTCACGTTGCCAAAGACGCGAGCAAAGAAGCGATCGAAGCCGCTGCGCTGGCTGATGAAGCGGTGCAAAAGCACATTACAGGCATACCGAAGAAAATTATTGTTGTGCCAAATAAATTAGTTAGTATTGTTATCTAAGCTATAACTAGCAATGATGCCAAGGCAATACCCTTGGCATCTTATTTTATTTATATGGAGTTGCCATGCTTTTACGAATGAAAACCTTATTCCTTCTTGGGCTCTGCCTAAGCCTAATGGCGTGTGGCTTTCATTTACGAGGGCAAGGTCCTAATTCGCAGTTACTTTTTAAAACCGTACAAGTGACAGGCACAGGCGCCGCCGCACAAGAACTACGTAAAGCATTAGTCTTGCAACCAGGCGTCCAGCTCGTTGAAAAAAATGGCGAAGCCATTATCAACATCACCCAAGAAGGCTCAGACAAGCAAATTCTGTCAGTCAATAGCCAAGGCCAAGTTATACAGTACAGGGTGTTTTACCGTGTGCATTTTACTGCCACGGCTCATGGTCAACCTTTACTCGACGATACAACGATTTCGATGATGCGCACCTTGCAATGGGATGAGAACGTCTTACTTTCAAATGAAAATGAAGAAGGTAAACTCATTACTGAAATGCAACGCGACTCTTCGCAGCAAATCATCCGCCGCGTGAATGCGGCGGCAAAGCTGATGCCAGCAATGAGCAAAGTCGCCTCCAGCTCTAGCGCAGCCGCAAGCCAATAATGCGAACTGATGAGCTCGCCGCAGCAGTCAAGCGCAAGCTAGCACCGCTATATATGATTCATGGTGACGAAAGCTTGCTTTGCCTAGAGGCGGTACAAACGCTACGCGATACAGCACGGCAACAAGGCTATTCAGAACGTGAAGTACTCACCGTGGAAAATGCCGCCCATTTCCAGTGGGGGCAACTTACCGCCGGGCAATCGTTATCACTATTTGCCGAACAAAGAATACTTGAACTCCGCATACCCAATGGCAAGCCAGGAATAGAAGGGGGTAAAGCGCTAGAAGCCTTTGCACAGAATCTTCCTAGCGATACACTCTCGATTATTACACTACCCAAACTCGACAAAACCGCACTTAATAGCAAATGGATGACTGCGCTGACCAAAGCCGGAGAAGTCATCGAAGCCAAACAAATTGATCGACAAGCATTGCCGCAATGGATTAACGCCCGCTTGGCGAAACAGCATCAAAGCCTAAGCCAAGATGCGATGGAGTGGTTAGTTGACCGAGTTGAAGGCAATCTGCTCGCCGCGTTACAAGAAATCCAAAAATTAGCCTTGTTGCATCCCGCAGGCCAACTCAGCTTGGCCGACTTGGAAGCAGCGGTCGCCAATGTGGCGCGCTATGATGTGTTTCAACTTGGTGAAGCAGTACTGATTGGCGATGCCGAACGGCTTGCCCATATGCTGGCAGGATTGCAAGCCGAGGGCGAATCACCCGTCTTGGTGTTGTGGGCGCTCACTGAAGAAACACGCAACCTGTACCGCTTCGCCCAAGGCCGCGCACGTCAAATACCTACTGCCCAACTCATTAAAGAGCTCAGGCTATGGGGAAATAAGCAACGTTTGATTGAGCCTGCAGTCGAGCGCGTCAATCGCCGTATACTGACGCAAGCACTGCAAAAAGCAGCAATCATCGATGGTCTAATTAAAGGCATCGGCACCGGCGATGTGTGGCAGGAACTAAGCACCATGGCTGTTTCGCTCAGCAAAACCCCACCTACAACTTCAAAATAAAAGTGGCTATGAAAGAACAAATCCTCGTCAATATCACTCCGCAAGAAACACGTGTTGCCACCATTGACGAGGGCGTGGTCCACGACATTCATATCGAACGCAGCGCGCATCGCGGTTTAGTCGGTAATATTTATCTAGGAATGGTCAAGCGTGTACTCCCCGGCATGCAATCAGCCTTTATCGAAATCGGCCTTGAGCGTGCAGCCTTTCTGCATATAGCCGACGTCATCGAGCAACGACAAAACCCAAGCGAAGTGCAGCGCATTGAACGCCTACTACATGAAGGGCAAGCAGTGATGGTGCAAGTCATTAAAGACCCGATCGGCACCAAAGGCGCACGCCTCTCTACGCAAATCAGTATCGCCGGGCGCTTCTTAGTGTTTTTGCCGCAAGATAAACACATTGGCATTTCGCAGCGCATTGGAGACGATAGCGAGCGCGACCGCCTGCGCCAACGGATGGAAGCCCTACTGCCAGAAACGCACCTTGGCTATATCGTTCGTACCAGTGCTGATCACGCATCGGATGAAGAGCTACTCGCGGATATTGAATACCTGAGCCTGATCTGGGCCGACATTAAAAAAAGCTCCATCACACTTCCTGCACGATCATTGCTATTCCAAGATTTATCGCTGCAATTACGCGCATTACGCGATATGGTAACCACTGAAACCGACAGCGTTTGGGTCGATAGTCGCGAAAACTTTGCCAAGATGACTGCCTTCGCTGGGCGTTTTGTATCTGATGTGTTGCCGCGAATTAATCTATATTCGGGCGAGCGCCCGCTATTTGAATTGCATGGCGTAGAAGCAGAAATCGAACGCGCCATGAGCCGCCGTGTAAATCTGAAGTTTGGCGGCTACCTGATTATCGACCAAACCGAAGCGATGACGACCGTCGACGTGAATACTGGCGGATTTGTCGGCACGCGCTCGTTTGACGATACGATCTTTAAAACCAACCTCGAAGCCACCCAAGTCATCGCCCGCCAATTGCGATTACGCAATCTGGGTGGCATTATCATCGTCGATTTTATCGATATGGATAATGAAGAGCATAAGGCCGCAGTGTTAAGTGAGCTGAACAAAGCACTCGAAAAAGACCGCACCAAAATTACCGTATCGAATTTCACCAGCCTTGGGCTCGTCGAAATCACCCGCAAACGCACCCGCGAATCACTCGCCCACGTACTCTGCGAGCCCTGCCCAACCTGCCAAGGCCGCGGCGAAATCAAAACCGCTCAGACGATTTGCTATGAAATACTACGAGAAATCTTACGAGAAGCACGGCAATTTAATGCCAAAGAATACCGAATCCTTGCCTCACAATCGGTGATCGATATGTTTCTCGATGAAGAATCAGCCAACTTAGCGCAGCTGGCTGATTTCATCAAAAAACCGATTTATCTACAGGTAGAGACTGCGTATACGCAGGAACAGTTTGATGTGGTGCTGGTCTAAGGCTTTGTTAACAAAGCCGCGTTTCAAACACATATTTTTACTTAGATCGCCAAGCGGTGCTAATTTTTCCAAGTAATGCATTTGATTGACTATTTTCGCGTGATTTTGCGATGGCCTCACTAATAAACGCCCATAACACACTAGCAAACAAGGCTGCAAAAGCCGATAGCAAGACAATCAAAGCGCGCTTTGGACCTGATTTTTCATCTGGTACTTCAGCAGCGGTCATTTTTAATTCATCACGCTCTTGCTTTCGTAGTAGTTCAATCCGACGATCAAGACGCTCAATCAATGCATCCCAATAGGCCTGCTGCTGTAAAGCATCCACCGATGCGATCCACAAGCCCGTATTGCCAGCAGAAGATTGCGTCTTCATCCCATCAACAACCAAACGCTGCAAGCTCGCCAATTGATCTTGCATTCGAACTAATTCATTTTGCATCAGATCAGAGACGCCGCCCTGTAATGTAGACTCGGCTTGAATCGCCGCCAAACTGATAATCCCATAACGATCCGCAGCCGAGAGCGTTGCAATCGTACTTGCCATATCAGGTTTATTAATTAGCACATCAAACTTAGTTTTATTCTTCACCGCCAATTCTCGGCGCATTTCTAAGTCATAGCGTTGCTTAGAAATATCAAGTAAACGCATCCCGTATAAATTATCCTTTAGCGCGAGCCCCATTCTGTTTGCAAGCAATGCAGCAAATTCTGGATTATTGTCTGTCGCACTCACATCCAAAAATCCATCTTTTGCATTCAACGTGACTTTGACCGCTTTGGTCATTTCATTACGCGTCGCTTGGCGGCCTTTAGTACCAAAGTGCTCAGCTAACTTCATTTCTTTAGCGACTTGCTCTTTCACCTGATCATTGCCCAATACCCAGTTATAGATAGGTGCATTTTTTGATGGGGCAATTTTCAAGGTCGCCGTGTAATCATTCGGCAAACTGAAAGCAAGAGCTGCTGCAATGAGCGCAGCAGCAATAGGCAAGCCAATGATCTTTTTTTTATGTTTGGCGAGCACCAAGAGCAAATCTAAAAGCGAGATTTCATCCTCTTCGGTCGGTTTATTGCTTAGCAGGGCAGATTGGATTTCAGCGGTCATGTATATTAGGGTCTTTGTAATTAATGTAACGACAACAAATTCATCAAAACGCCACACATTGTAACGAAACGAACTTGGCTTTTGTGATTTTGTAAGAAAAAAGCCAGCTCAATCGCTGGCTTTGCTGATCAAAATCTAAAAAATAGTTTAAAAATCAAAAGCCACTGTTTCACTCTGCAAGCGTGGCAAGTTGTAATCAAACACTTGGCGTGCACTTGCATCTGCAGTCACCAAGGTTGCATACATGATTGGCTCTTCGCCCACTATGGCGATCAAACGGCCACTAGGTGCCAATTGTGATTGCAGCGCAACGGGAATGGCGGCGAATGAGCCGGTCGCGATGATGGCATCAAACGGGCCGCTCGCATGTTTGGCCAAGGCATCACCCACTTCCACGCGCGCATTTTTGATGCCGGCGGCTTTGAGTTGGGCATTCGTGAATTCAGCCTGAGCCGCATCGCTTTCAATCGACACCACTTGCGCGCACAGACCAGCAGCCAACGCCACCATATAGGCAGCACCAGCGCCAACGACCAAGAGTTTATCCGTCGTTTTCAATTCGATTTCTTGCAAGAATCGCGCTTCTACTTTTGGGGCCAGCATCAGTTGGCCATTACCCAATGGCAATTCCACATCAACAAAAGCCAGCTCTTTTTTATCTTGTGGCACGAAGTCTTCGCGGCGCGTTTTGAGGATGCGCTCAAGAATCACCGGGTTCAACACATTCCACGGGCGGATCTGTTGTTCAACTAAAAGATAACGTGCGTTTTCCCAATCCATCTTTGCTTTACCTCAAGACAAGCCGACTACGGCTATTGGTTATTCGAATTTATCTTGCAATTATCCCACAACTCTTTTAGTTTCACACTCATGAATCGCTAGGGGTTCTGCCAGAGCTACTTTTTAGGTGTTTAACACTTTAAAACACGCTCTTACAAAGTACTAAATTGAATCGAATTTAGGCTATGGCAGATGAGAGATACCCTTGGAACCTGACCCGGTTAATACCGGCGTAGGAAAGCGAGCAGCGTACCTTCTCCTGCCTCCTCCTGCGCCAAATCCTTTTTTATTAATTGCGCCAACGAGCGCAACTTACTCATCACTTGATGCGGTAAGGGCACTGGAGAAACTTAAATGAACGCCAAAGCAGAATTTTCCGCCGATTCGGCCGTCGTCGACGAAGCCGCCATCAAACCCTTGCCGAACTCGCGCAAGATTTATGTCCAAGGTTCACGCGCCGACATTCAAGTGCCAATGCGCGAGATCAGCCAAGCCGATACGCCATTGCAAATGAGCATCAGCGGTGCGGTTGAAAAAAACCCACCGATTTTTGTCTATGACTGTTCTGGCCCTTACACCGACCCAGCCGCCAAAATCGACGTCCGTAAAGGCTTAGAGCCAATTCGTGCAGCTTGGATTGCCGAGCGCAACGACACTGAAGTGCTCGCCGGGTTGACTAGTGAATTTGGCCGGATGCGTGAAGCGGATCAAAGCCTAGATGTACTGCGCTTCGAACTCAAACGCCAACCGCGTAAAGCGCAAGCGGGTAAAAACGTATCGCAAATGCATTACGCTCGCCAAGGCATCATCACGCCAGAAATGGAATACGTAGCGATTCGTGAAAACATGAATCGTGCGGCTTACCTTGAAAGTCTGAAAACCGACAGCCCAACGGGCGACAAAATGTTGGCGATGATGAATCGTCAACACAAAGGTGAAAACTACGGCGCGAATATGCCCGATGTGATTACGCCTGAGTTCGTGCGCAGCGAAATCGCTTGCGGTCGCGCCATCATCCCGAACAATATCAATCACCCAGAATCAGAGCCAATGATTATTGGCCGTAACTTCCTCGTGAAGATTAACGGCAATATTGGTAACTCAGCAGTAACCTCATCGATCACCGAAGAAGTCGACAAAATGACGTGGGGTATCCGTTGGGGCGCCGACACGATTATGGATTTGTCGACAGGTAAAAACATCCACGAAACGCGCGAATGGATTTTGCGCAATTCGCCAGTCCCAATTGGCACGGTGCCAATTTACCAAGCACTCGAAAAAGTGAACGGCAAAGCTGAAGACCTGACTTGGGAATTGTTCCGCGACACATTGATTGAGCAAGCTGAGCAAGGCGTCGATTACTTCACGATCCACGCTGGCGTGTTGTTGCAATACGTACCGATGACTGCTGGCCGTATGACCGGTATTGTGTCACGCGGTGGCTCGATTATGGCCAAATGGTGTTTAGCGCATCACCAAGAAAACTTCTTGTACACGCACTTCGAAGACATCTGCCAAATCATGAAGGAATATGACGTTGCCTTCAGTTTGGGTGATGGTTTGCGCCCTGGTTCAATCTGGGATGCCAATGACGAAGCACAATTGGGCGAACTGAAAACACTCGGTGAATTGACGCAAATCGCTTGGAAACACGATGTGCAAGTGATGATCGAAGGCCCAGGCCATGTGCCAATGCAATTGATCAAAGAGAATATGGATAAAGAGTTGGATTGGTGCCATGAAGCGCCGTTCTACACGCTTGGACCATTGACGACCGACATCGCACCGGGCTACGACCACATCACTTCAGCGATTGGCGCGGCGCAAATCGGTTGGTATGGCTGCGCAATGCTCTGCTACGTGACGCCAAAAGAGCATTTGGGCTTGCCAAATAAAGCTGACGTGAAAGAAGGTATCATCACTTACAAACTCGCGGCGCATGCTGCCGACTTGGCTAAAGGTCATCCAGGCGCGCAGATTCGTGATAATGCATTGTCAAAAGCGCGTTTCGAATTCCGTTGGGAAGATCAGTTCAATCTCGGCCTTGATCCAGACCGCGCTCGTGATTTCCACGATGAAACCTTGCCGAAAGACAGCGCGAAAGTCGCTCACTTCTGCTCAATGTGCGGCCCGCATTTCTGCTCGATGAAAATTACCCAAGACGTACGCGAATTCGCTGCCAAACAAGGCATCAGCGAAATCGAAGCACTCAAGAAAGGCATGGAAACCAAATCCATCGAATTCGTAAAAACGGGTGCAGAGGTATATCACAAGCAGTAATACTAAATAATGGCTAGGCAGCAATACCCCTAGCCACTAATTAAAAACGCAGCCCCAAGTGATTGGGCGCTGCGTTTTTAATTACCCAAAAAAGACGGAGTCCACGAAAGACACGAAAAGCACGAACAAAAGCACAGCGAATTGGCCTTAGCATTTTTCGGCTTTTTTCGTGCCGTTCGTGATCCGAATTTAGCTTTGAACCTCACCAAACATGTGAAAACACCACTGAGATTTCCTTGCTTTCACTTGCGCCTTTAGCGGTGCTAATCGGCCATTCGCCAACAAAGCGCAGGCTATTTTGCCCCGGCAAACGGAAGTTCATCGCAGCACCAGCCAGCCAATTATTCAGACTATCGTTTGCTTTACGCCCACCGCGTGTCACTTCGCCGCCATTTTGGTATTCCAGCGTAGCGCCCACCCAAACGGAGCGAACCACACTGTAACTGGCCATCACTTTAGCTCTGTAAATATTCTCTTGCTCAAAGGTGCCCGAGTAATAATCGGTATTATCCGAAAACCAATTCATACCCAGCGTACCTTCAAGCAGCCATTGGTTTTGAGTCCAGCCAAGCTGGCATTCAGGCATCACCATCCAGCGATTATTCGTAATATTGGTCGATTGATTTTTAACATACGAAGCGGTAGGGATCGCCACTTGCATCGCACACCCACTGCTAAAGCCATTTCGATCATAGTTTTTTAAAGCAGCAGCGTCTAATGCAGGCATCCGGTAGACGCCAATCCCCATCCCAATCATTACATCACCGATGCCATCGGCCTCGGCAGGAGGACGTCTATAATTTTTAAAGGACTCTTCCACCGTCACATACGGCACTTGTATTGCCATATATGCAAGACGATCTGCGACTGAGAAATACTGCGCATGTCGAATACTAAAACTAGTTTTATCTTCCACTTCAATCATCCGCGGGCCGCGCGGCGATTCTTTCTCTTGCATACGGAAACGCACAGAAGTTCGGCTTGTATCTTCCGCAACAACACCAAATTGACGTGGATCAGCGGCTTGCAGCTGCAAACTCAATACGACCACTGCCAGACCCAAGCCCGCTTTCAATTGATTCATTCGACCTCGATCCAGTCCATTATTAACAAAACAGATTAAATAGAATAAGTACTTTACCTTACATCAGATCAAATACAGTATAAAAATTGCTTTTCCAATTGTATTGACTATGAGAAAACGACATAAACCCGCGCATTCATGTTGATGACAAAATTCAGCGCAGCCAACATCACCGCTAAGCCATTGAATACGTTATACTTCCGCCCCTTCGATTACCTGCTTTGGATTGCCCCATGCTTTTGCCGCATCAACTCGAATTGCTCGCCCCCGCTAAAACTGCTGAAATTGCTAGAGAAGCGATTTTGCACGGTGCGGATGCGGTCTATATCGGCGGGCCGAGCTTTGGCGCGCGGCATAATGCCAGCAATCCGATTGAAGACATCGCCAGCTTGGTGCAATTTGCGCATCGCTATCATTCGCGCGTGTTTGTCACGCTCAATACCATCCTGCACGACAACGAACTTGAACCCGCACGCCAGCAAATTATTCAGCTGTACGAAGCGGGTGTGGATGCGCTGATCGTACAAGATATGGGCGTACTCAAACTCGATATTCCACCGATTCAGTTGCACGCCAGTACGCAATGCGATATTCGAAACCCCGCCAAAGCCAAATTTTTATCGGATGCCGGTTTCTCGCAAATCGTGCTGGCGCGTGAATTGGGTGTGAAGCAAATTCGCGAAATCAGCGCCGCCATTGGCGACACGGCGACGATTGAATATTTCATCCACGGCGCGCTGTGCGTCGCGTTTTCTGGCCAATGCAATATCAGCCATGCCGCAACCAATCGCAGCGCCAATCGCGGCGATTGCTCACAAGCCTGTCGTTTGCCGTACACACTCACCGATCACAAAGGCCAAGTTGTTGCGTTCGATAAGCATTTGCTGTCGATGAAGGACAATGATCAAACCGACAATTTGGCACTGCTAGTCGATGCTGGTGTACGCTCGTTCAAAATCGAAGGTCGCTACAAAGACGCGCAATACGTTAAAAACATCACTGCGCATTACCGCCAACACCTTGATGCGATTTTGGAACAACGCCCTGACCTTGCACCGGCGTCGAGTGGTCGCAGCGAGATTTTCTTTACACCCAACGTCGATAAAACCTTCCACCGTGGTCATACCGATTATTTTGCGACAGAACGCAAAACCGACATCGGCGCGTTTGATTCACCGAAATACATTGGTCTGCCCGTTGGCACAATCACTCGCGTTGCGGATAAATTCTTTGAAATTCAAATCATTGATCCCGCTGAGCCACTGGCTAACGGCGATGGTTTGAATTACATGAAAAAACGTGAAGTGGTCGGCGTGCAAGCCAATACCGTTGAAGCCGTCGATAAAGCGGCTGGGCTATTTCGCGTGTTCCCTAATGAGCCTATGAGCGAACTAGTCGGCCTTAAAGCAGGTATTGGCATGAACCGCAATCGTGATCATGCCTGGGAACAGATACTCAATAAAAAATCCGCAGAACGTAAAGTCGGCGTGTGGCTCAATTTGTCTGAAACTGCGACGGGTCTTGCGCTCACCATTACCGATGCCGACGGCTGTACGGTGACGGTGGACGCGCCAATGGCGCTGGAAATGTCGCAAAATGCGGATAAAGCGTGGAGTGGCCTGATTGGCGGCCTTGGCAAACTCGGCAATACGATGTTTTATGCCGAAGACGTATCACTCAATCTGAGCCAGCCTTGGCATGTGGCTGCATCCGCGATTAACGCGCTACGCCGCGAAGCGGTCGAACAACTCGAACTCGCACGCGTTGCTGCATGGCCCAAGCAAGAACGTAAAGTGCCGGTTGCGCCGCCTGCGATTTACCCAGATGAAACGCTGTCGTTCTTGGGCAATGTCTACAACGCCCGCGCCAGAGAGTTTTATCAAGAGCACGGCGTTAAACTCATCGCTGCGGCCTACGAGGCACACGAAGAAGCGGGTGAAGTCCCGCTGATGATTACCAAGCATTGCCTGCGGTTTTCGTTTGAATTGTGCCCGAAACAGGCCAAAGGCGTGATTGGTGTGAAAGGCCAAATCAAGGCTGAGCCGATGACTTTGGCGAACGACAAAGAAAGCTACACGCTGGTATTCGATTGCAAACCGTGCGAAATGCACGTGATGGGCAAAATGAAACCGCACATTCTAAAATCACCACCACCGTCGATTATCACTGAGCAGACGATTACTTTTCATAAAGCCAAGCCATCGACCGAAGGCTATAGCCACTAAGCAGTGGGATGACGCTGCCGCCACGGCGGTAGCGGATATTTTTCGAGCAACTCGCGCACCATCTCAGTGCCATCAGTCCGCCCCACCCAATATACGGGTGGCGCGCCATTCAGTTCCGCATGAGGACAACTGAGCCATTGGGCAACCAGCTCCAAACTACCTAATTTTTGTTCCGCCATATCAAGCACACCCAACCACGGTAGTAAAACCTGTGGCTCAAATTGCGCGACCGCCATTAAATCCGCGTGTAAATCAGGTTGGCCCGCTAGCTCTCGCTCTAGCAACTCAAAAAATAAACCGACTCGGGTTAAGTCCATATTTCGCACTCAATGGGTATATCAATCTAGCCAATACTAATCAATGCCTAGCTTTAAATACCTAAAAAATTAATAACGCGCCATACTCGGATCAACAACGTCAGCCCACGCAGCGACCCCACCATCTAGATTAATCATATTTTCAAAGCCCTGCCGCTCCAAAAATCCTGCCACTTGGTAGCTGCGTACGCCGTGGTGGCAAATGACCACATAGGTTGCATCTGGATCTAAGCGGGTTTGCTCACTCGGAATATGATTCATCGGGATATTTTGGCTACCGGCAATTTGGCACAACGCCACTTCCCATGGCTCACGCACATCGAGTAATTGTGGCGCAACGCGGCTCGTGTCTTGCAACCAGCTATTCAAATCACTAGGGCTAATGTGTTGCATGGGCATCCTTTCAATCCAATCAGTGTAGTTCGAGCTAGAGAAAATATCCGTCTTCCAGCTCAATTATTTATTTGCGCCAACTGCCGCGGGCACTCAAGTTAAATGAGTTTGTTCGGCGGCGCAAATCATTTTGCGGGCAACTCATTGTTGACGCTAGACGTACTAATCTTGCGCCGCCAGAAACGCTTGATTGCAGTACCATAAGCCAACTTTTACTATTGAGACGATTCATGACCTATTTATATAGCCTGTTAGCGCTCACCATTGGTTTGATCGTGCCCTTGCAAGCGGCGATCAACAATCAACTCAAAGCCGTCGTTGGCAACAGTACGGTGCTGGCGGCCTTAGTGTCATTTTCTGTCGGTACGATTGCGCTACTTTGCATTGCGATCGCCACCGGGCAAAAACTCAGCGCCCTCGCCAATCTACCAAAAGCCGAAGCGTGGATGTTAATCGGCGGCTTACTAGGTGCGGTGTTTGTGTTCGGTACCACTTTGGTTGCGCCTAAACTGGGGGCAGCAACGATGTTGTCGCTGATTATTACCGGCCAAATTATTGCTTCGATGCTGTTTGATCGTTTTGGTTGGTTTGCAATGCCACTGAAAGACATCAGCTGGCCACGCTTGCTGGGCGCAGTGCTGGTGGTGATTGGCGTGCTGCTGGTCAATTTTGGTAATGAATGGATCAAAGTAAAGTCATGATGATTCCAATTTTGGCGCAGACCGATGATTTTTTGCTGATTGATAAACCTGCTGGGCTGGATTTTCATCAAAATGAAGAGCAAGCCAGTTTGATCGACTTGGTGCGGCAACAAACGGGAATTGATTCACTATTCACAGTGCATCGACTCGATAAAATGACCTCTGGTTTACTGCTATTGGCGCGCAATCCTGAGACCACCCGCAGCTTGGGCGAGCAATTTGCAGCACATCACATTCAAAAATTTTACCTCGCGATCTCTGATGCCAAGCCCAGTAAAAAGCAGGGCAAGATCCAAGGCGGGATGGAAAAAGGCCGAGGTGGTAGCTGGAAATTCGTGCGTGAAGGCGGCCAATTGGCAACAACACAGTTTTTTAGTTATGGACTTGGCGATGGCCTGCGTTTGTTTTTGCTCCGCCCGCGCACCGGACGCACACATCAATTGCGCGTGGCACTCAAAAGTTTAGGCAGCCCCATTCTCGGCGACTCTCGCTATGCAGGAACAGAAGCTGATCGCGGGTATCTACATGCATACGCTATTGAATTTAAGCTAGCAGGCAATACCCATCGATATACATGCCCACCTACTTTTGGACAACATTTCCAATCGGCAGTCTGCCAAGACCAGCTTAGCCAACTCGATGCGCCGTGGGATTTAGCTTGGCCAAAATAGTAAAGATACGGGTTTTCCCGTATTAATTTATCCATTAAATCAATCACTTCTAGCACATCGCCAACACCGCACTTACAGCGTTTTTAAAGTGTGATTTTTAATACATTTCTCTGCAGAAAATCAATCTTTAGGCTAGTCAATTTCCCTGACGCGGATTAGTATGCTGTTTGCTTACAAGGCTGTTGCCTGGTCAAGCAAACTCATAACAGCACCAGCGGTTTTCACTGATCTCGGTGCCACAATAAGGATGGAGACGTTATGTCACAGATAAATCGTTGGATGCTCGCGGCAATTCCCGCTGCAATCTGCTCAATTCAAGTCATGGCTGCACCTGCTTGGAATAGCGCGACCGCCTACAGCGGCGGCCAAACCGTCACCTACGCAGGCCAAGATTACAAAGCCAAATGGTGGACGCAAAACAATGTACCGGGCACCGAGCAATGGGGCCCGTGGGAACTCGTTGGCAGTGGCACAGCAACGCCTGCACCTACGACAGCGCCTACCTTAGCGCCAACAACAGCACCAATCATCACTGCCGCGCCAACCACAAAACCAACAACGGCACCAACACCAGTCGCTGGAAACTGTGGTAGCGAATGGAATAGCGCCACAGCCTACCAAGGTGGCCAACGCGTGGTGTATAACAACACCAATTATGAAGCTAAATGGTGGGTGCAAGGCACTGCACCGTCATCAACAGACCTCTGGGGTCCATGGAAAAACTTGGGCGCTTGCTCAGGTGGTGGCACACAGCCAACAGCAAGCCCAGTTGTGACTGTTGCACCAACAGCTACACCTAAGCCAACAGCCACGCCAGTCGTAACGATTGCGCCAACAGCTACACCTAAGCCAACAGCAACGCCAGTCGTAACGATTACGCCAACCGCAACACCAAGTTCAACACCAGTCGTAACAGTTGCACCAACAGCGACACCAATTGCAACTGCGACTCCAGTAGCAACATCAACACCCGTTGTTGCCGCTTACAAGCCACAGATCACTTATATCGCAGCACCAGCGGGCTACCCAACGGATGCGCAATTTAAAGCGGCCGAGCAAGCACTTTACAGTCAAGCAGGCGCAGACAGCAGCACCATCGATCGTATCCGTGATGCATTGCAAGTTCGCCCTGATGCCGTGGTAGATGCCGTAGTAGTTGGCGCAGCAGGCAATCCAGACAACGTGAAACGCGTTGAGCGCGTTTTAAGCCGTGCGAAGTTTGATTACTTCTTCCCAGTACGCAACGTGAAATACACCTACGAGAATCTACTCAAAGGCGTAGCGAAATTCCCTGCGTATTGCGCGACTTATGCCGATGGCCGTGATTCAGACCTGATTTGTAAAAAACTATTGGCCACGTCTTTTGCTCACTTTGCACAAGAAACTGGCGCGAACTGGCCAGCTTTGACGCCTGCAACTGCACGCGGCTACGCTGACCAAAATAATGCCGTATTGGCAACGATGGATCAAAACACTGCGATTCCAACCTTCCGCCAAGGCTTGTGGTTCCTACGTGAACAAGGCATGCAAGAAGGCAGCGGCACTGGCGGCTACCAAGATTGCTTTAACGGCGCTGGTGGCTCGATCTTCTCGATCTTCTACCCCTGCGGCAAAAACGCCAAAGGCGAGTACTTTAGCTACTTCGGTCGCGGCTCTAAGCAATTGTCATGGAACTACAACTACGGCCCATTCAGCAAATCACTGTATGGAGACGTCAATGTCTTGCTCGACAATCCGGGCCTCGTTGCTGATACCTCATTGAACTTTGCTTCGGCAATCTGGTTTGCGGTTTACCCACAATCACCAAAACCACCAATGACTTGGGTTATTGATGGCACTTGGAAACCAAATCAAGTGGATATCGCCAATGGCATGGCCCCAGGATTTGGCGCTACGACTTACATCATCAACGGTGGTATCGAGTGCGGTAAAGGCTCTGAAGTTTCGCAATCGCTGAACCGTATCGCGGCCTACAAAGAGTTTACGAAAGAACTCGGCGTGGACATCACAGGTGAGCAACTGACTTGCGGTTCGTCTAAAGGCTTTACGAATGGCTCTGCGGCAGCGACCAAAACCTATCTGGATAAAGGCTGGAATTACAATGCCAACAATCCAGGCGGCGTGTCTTGGTCTTGCCAACTGGCAACCTACCAAACGCCATTTAGCCTCGCCACCCCTGGCGACTACAAAGCTTGCGTGGATTACTTCTTCCGCGGCCAAGTGAAGTTCAATGGTCAAGTGGTGGTTGATAACACCAAGTAATTGACTCAAGTAATAGCAAAACGCCGTTCAATCGAACGGCGTTTTTTATTGATCTTAATAATGTATATCTAGCTAGGCTTTGCTAATCATTGCTTTTAGAGCAATACATCACAAGACGCAAACTGCACTTTGCTCAGGCAAATACTGAGCAACAATTCCTTTAAGCTTAATCAGATCGAGAGGTTTGGCTAAAAACCCATCCATCCCAGCGGCAAGGCATTCATTTTCACTGTGCTCAAAGGCATTGGCGGTCAGCGCAATAATCGGTAAAGATCGAGTTTGTGCTTGGCTGCGTAAAATACGCGTTGCAGTCAGCCCGTCCATTTCTGGCATTTGCCAATCCATGAAGACCAAATCAAAAGCTTCAGCATTTGCTGCAGCGATTGCTGCATGGCCGTTGGTCACTAACACGACATCGCAACCAATTTTGCTTAAAAAGGCAGCGACGACCCGCTGATTGATCAAATTATCCTCCGCCACCAGCACCTTGCCACGATACAGCGTTCCGGCAGACAGATTTGCAAGGGGTTTCGCAATATCATTACCAAGGCCAAGCAGACCTGCCACAGTATTAAGTAACTGCCGTTCAGACAAAGCCACTTTGCATAAAAATTGATTCGCCGAACTCAGCTCTTCTGGCTGCTGCCAACCCAGTAGCAAAACGGGCAAATGAGAGCTCGCCAGTTCTTTGCTAATGGTGTCTTCACAAATGATTAAATCGATTTGCTGGCGATTTTCTGGCCACTGAGTAAATACTTGTAAACCTGCCGCACTTAAACACGGCAGCACCATACTGGCAACGCCCCCTTGCAAGCCTCTCCACAAAATGCCTTGTTGATTAAAGCCTGCTGGTACCAAGACTCGTGGTTTGGTGAAATGCTGCCTTGGTAAGCTCACAACAAATTTAGAACCTTTACCCAGCACCGAGCGAACTTGAATATCGCCTTGCATCAATTCGAGTAATGACTTAGAAATCGCAAGGCCCAAGCCCGTGCCACTATAGCGCCGCGTTGCGCCTGTATCTGCTTGATAAAAGCGCTGAAATAACTGCACAGAACTACCACTATCCAACCCAATCCCAGTATCCTCGACTGCAATTCGAATCTGCTCTGCATCACAGTCGGCGACAATCCTCACGCCGCCGACTTCAGTAAACTTAATTGCATTGGAAATTAAATTAATCAGCACTTGCTTTAAGCGCAATGCGTCACCGATATACCAAGCGGGCAGATCTGCTGCCAATTCCAGCACTAAATCGAGCCGTGCCTCAACCGCCTTGGAAGCCATCACAGAAGCAGCTTCTTCAATCACATTGGCCAATTCAAACGGCGCTTTAATCAATTCCAACTTGCCGGCTTCAATTTTTGAAAAATCGAGTAAGTCATTAACCAGCAGCACCAGCGAGTCACCTGACTTGCGTACGTTATTGACGTATTCGCTTTGCTCAACATTCAGCGCGGTATTACCTAGCAATTGCACAAAACCCAAAATACCATTGAGTGGCGTACGAATTTCGTGGCTCATCGTGGCTAAGAAATTGGATTTGGCATAACTCGCAGCTTCAGCAGCATCGCGCGCCATCGCCAGTGAATTACTTTGCTGCAACAAGCGCTCATTCGCTTGCCGTAGCTCTTCTTGAACTTGTTTCGCACGAATCAACTGCGACACGATGGCCGCAAACAGTTTCATAACTTCACGCTGATAAGGCATCAAACTGCGGCGATGCAAGAAATTATCTGCCGCCATCCAGCCGAGCAGCGTATTGTCGGCATACAACGCAACCAGCGAATTCCAACCGCGCCCGACAACGACCTTATTGTAGTAAATCGCCGCGTCCTCTTTCACCATCACTTCGCCCGGTTTTGCCAGCGCATCACGGAAAATTTGGTGCGGTGGTGTCGTCGTGCGATACCAGTATTCGTTTGTCAGATCACCATTATTGTCAGTACCGTAAGTGCCGCACATTTCATTGGTGTTTAAATCGGCAGTAAATAGACCTAAGCGATCAATACCTAAATCCGTAATCGCCGACTGAACTACATCATGGTAAAGCGCATCTAAACTCGTCGTTTGCGTTAAACGCAAGGTCACTTGGTGCAATTTCTGCAGCAACTCACGGTATTCTTCGGCACGCTGCAGGCTTTGCTGCATCCGGCGCGTCATTTCATCGCGTTCGATATCATGCCCATACAGTAAAGCGCCAATCCGCTCTTTCAGCATCCCTGAAAGCGCTTCACACTCAATTCGAAATGCCGCTGTATCAAGGTAAGCTTGTAAACGCTCAACATCACTGAGCTCGACATACAGCATCGCTTGCGTACAGTCTTGATCGAGTAAAGGCAAAATCAGCCGATATAAAGGAACCACATCTTCATCCGGCACATCCCAGATTTCTTGCATTTGATAGCTAACTGGCCGCACCGAAACCGCCGGTTCGCGCATCTGCCAAGCCAATTCTTCGACGGGAACACCAAAAAATCCAGATGGATGTTGCGGCTCGGCAAACGCCAGTGCGCGCTGACCCACCACCGCTTCTGCGTAAATCGAGACGGATGCTGCACTATCACTCGGTAAAACCAAATAAGCCCTTTTTGCTGCAAAGGAATCTCGAACGGCGGCCACCAAGGTCGATGCAAATTGGTCCCACGTCTCAGCTTCGAGCAAAGCAGGTAAACACAAAACGGAATCTAGTTGCATAAAGAAAACCTTGTTTTTTTATTACTTTCGAACAGAAAAACTAGTCAACAACGAGCACAGTGAGCGTCTGCGCTATAATAAGAAACTATTTTTTTGAAATCCGTTCGCCATGACCAAACCAGCATCCCGCCCTAATCCAATTGCCACCGTAGAATCACTCGACCACGAGGGTCATGGTGTAGCCCGCTATGAAGGAAAAACCATCTTCATCGATGGCGCACTGCCTTTTGAGACCATTTCATTTAGCAGCTACCGCAAAAAACCGACCTTTGAGAATGCGCAAGCTATCATAATCCATAATGAAAGCTTTATGCGCGTGAAACCTAAATGTCCGCATTTTGGCGTCTGTGGTGGGTGCTCTATGCAACACATGGAGTTCGGTGCACAGGTTGCCGCCAAGCAACGCATTTTAGAAGACAATCTGCAGCGCATTGGCAAGGTTACCGCCGAAGCGATGTTGCCCGCGATTTACGGTACACCATGGGGCTATCGCTCACGTGGGCGACTCTCGGCTCGCTATGTTGCGAAAAAAGAAAAAGTGTTGGTTGGCTTTCATGAGCGCCGTTCTGGCTTTATTGCCGACATGAGCGAATGTCATGTCTTGCCTAAATCGATGTCGGACCAACTGCTACCGCTGCGCGACTTGATCTCGTCACTATCAATCGTCAACGACATGCCACAAATCGAACTCGCGGTCGGTGAAAACGTCACCGTACTGGTATTCCGCATCATGACCGAGATTAGCGAGAATGACGCTGCGCTGTTCAAAGCGTATGCCGATCAATGGAAAGTACAAATTTGGCTGCAACCCAAAGGCCCAGACAGCGCCTATCCATTCTACCCGCTTGATGCGCCTGCCCTCACCTATTCTCTGCCTGAGTTTGGTATTGAAATGCCTTTCAAACCAACCGAATTCACGCAAGTCAATTACGGCATCAACCGCGTGATGGTCGAACGTGCGATGAAACTACTCGACCCACAAAAAGACGAGCTCATCGCCGACATGTTCTGTGGTTTAGGTAATTTCACACTACCTATTGCCCGCAGCGGTGCCAAAGTACTCGGGATGGAAGGTAGCCAACAATTGGTCGAACGTGCTCTCGAGGGAGCAAAGCACAATCACCTCGATCACCTGACTAGCTACGAAATCGCCAATCTATTTGAAATGACCGAAGAATGGCTCAATAAACTTGGTAAATTCGACAAAATGCTGATCGATCCGCCACGTGACGGAGCGATGGCGTTATGCAATTCGATTAGTATTGAGCACGGTCCAAAACGAATTGTGTATGTATCCTGTAGCCCAGCCACACTCGCCCGCGATGCAGACATTTTAGTAAATATTAAAGGGTATACACTCAAGAATGCCGGCGTAATTAACATGTTCCCACATACTGCTCACGTTGAAAGCATTGCTTGGTTTGAAAAGGAATAGGTAATTTATTAGAAAGTAAGCGAAAGCTAATTAGAAATGTAATATAATGTTAGCCTATTTTATTTTTGGTAATAATTCATAATGCATACACCTCGTGCACTTCTTGTCCTTGCTACGTCGATTGTCATAACTGCCTGCGGTGGAGGTGGAGGTGGCGGCACAACGACTCCTGCGACCACGCCCACACCAAGCCCCTATACGCCACCTGCGGCAGATGTGGTTAGCGCTGAAGTAGTAAAGCAAACAGCAGTCGCCATTCCGATGGTGGCTGGCGCACTCATCATTAGTGAAGTTTCTAGTGGGGCGGCTGTTGGTGACCACTGGATTGAAATTTATAACCCAAACTCAGTCGCTGTTGATATCAACGGCGCAAGACTGCGCTCCTCCAGCAATTTTGGATCTAGCGAGTTTGTATTACCAAGTACGGTCATTCCCGCAAAAGGTTACATTGTTGTTGCGGCCAAATCGGCGAGAAACTTAGTCTCTTCACACCAAATTGCATTTGTCGACTCGGGAATTCAATTACCGTTCTGGAATGCAAACGGTTTTGTTGAGTTATTTGATCCAATTAGCAATGTTACTATCGACTTTGTGCGATTTGGGACGAATACAACACCACCTAAAACATCTACAGCATGGACAGGCGTGAACGCTCCAGCGCTGCCAGTGACTTTCGGCAGCAGCCTTGTTCGTCCAGTGGCTCGTATCAACAACATCACTAAATCAGCACTCGATTTTGAATTAGCCAGCTTTATCACACCAGCGGGCCCTAACGATGTCCCTGCGAATACAAGCGATGCCGATAATGATGGTATTCCCGATTCTGCTGAAGTACCGGGCGGAACATTTGCGGGGCTTAATCTGTACGCAATGGGTGCACGAGCAGGGGTTCGAGATATTTTCATCGAGCTGGACTACATGAGTTCAACCGACGAAGGGGTTAAACCACGCCCAGAAGCTTTGAAAAAAGTGGTTGATGCCTTTGCCCGTAAAGGCATTGCCGTTCACTTTGATGCTGGCGCTAATTTCACTGACTACAATTTGGGTAATACACAATCCGTACTCCCATTTACCAGCTGCCTCGATCTGGGCGATCCTAAAATAGGTTGCGCTGATGTCTATGCACTGAAAGCCAAGTACTTCGACCTGCGCCGTCAGCCGATTTTCCATTATGGGGTTTCGGGTTATGAAGCCGTTGCAGGTTCTGGCTTTGCTGGGCTAGCTGAAATATCTGGTAATGACTTTAATATCACGCTGGGCAATTTGCAGTTAAGCGCCTCAAACAGTAGAAACAAAAACTTTCTAATTAATCAGCAAGCGTCAACGCTAATGCATGAGTTAGGGCACAACCTTGGCTTACGTCATGGCGGGTTTGAAAACAATAATTACAAACCAAACTACGTAAGCATCATGAACTACCTCTACAACACAGGCCTACCACCAAATCTGACAAGCTCAAATGCAGGGCAACGTTGGTACATTGAGAATGGCATGAAAGGTCTTTCTATTTGCTCGGACTCAGTCGAAGCAAATATGTGCAGCGATAGTTTCATTATTGATTTTTCTGATGGCAGCTCAAAAAATTTAGACGAAGCCGCTCTCTTTGAAAGTGATTTACTCGGACGTGGCAGCAACCCAGGTGCCTTTATTGACTGGAATAAAGACAATCAGTTCACCAGTTCAGGGCTCTCGCTTAATATCGATGCTCCAGATAATTTCAGCAAGACGGTGCTCAAAGATTACAACGATTGGCAAAACTTGACCTTGGCCTTCTCACGTGAAGCCAGCGGTGCACGTGGTCTGCGTCTAAATAACCTCCATACGCAGCCGGAGATTCATTTACTCAATGATCGCCAACCTGTTGCCCATGAAATGCCAATAGGGAAAAAAGCCCCATGAGACATTTTTTGATCCTGGCTGCCCTGCTATATGCAGGTATAGCCACTGCTAAGCCAGTGCAAATCCATGGCACTTGGTCGCAGCAGCAAGAGATCGAATCAATGGAGATAACCATTGCTGGCCAATGGCGATTTAATCATGCCGATCAGACCTTAATTACAAGCGCAGCACCAGCTCAATTTATGACAGTAAAATCAGGAGATTGGCTCAATCAAGAGCTACGGCATCATCCTGCTGGGATGATGCGCAAGCTGAGTTGGTCAAAAGATGCACAACGCCCGCCGCAATTGATTTTGGGGCAAAACATGTCATTCGTTGGTGAAGTCATTCCAGGCTGGCACTGGGATCAGTACTTAACTTTGGCGAACCAGCAGCAAAAAGTGAAACTGAGCCCCGGCAAGCCACGCACGGTGGGGGGGTGGTGTATTTTAATCAGCGATGTTCGACCTGCGAAAGCCAGCAAACCAAATATCGCCAATGAAACAGAAACCCGACTGGACTGGTGGATACAAGCCAAACCATGTCAGTAATCAGCAGTTGCAAATAAAAAAGGACAGCGTTCAGCCGTCCTTTTTTAATTCATCAAACGCCAAATTAGCTTACTTGCAACACGATTTTGCCGCGAGCACGACCACTTTCGCTGCGTTCATGGGCTTGCGCAGCATCCGCCAGTGGGTACACGCGATCAATCACCACTTTGACTACGCCAGTATTGAGTAAATCAGTTAACTGATCTAATTGCTCAGCGCTCGGTTGCACAAAGCAAAAGTGCGCGACAACTTGATGCTGAGCTGCAATGTCTGCGTCGGGCGTATCGCAAATCGAAACCAGTCGCCCCCCCGCTTTGAGTACTTGCCAACTGTTGGCCAACACTTCTCCGCCCAAGGTATCAAACACCACATCAAAATCGCGTAAGTCCGCAAAATTTGCTTGGGTGTAATCGACGACGTGATTCGCCCCATGCGCTTTGACAAATTCAATGTTTTTAGTCGAAGTCGTGGTCCACACTTCTGCGCCGCGCCATTGCGCCAATTGCAAAGCAAATAAGCCAACGCCGCCGGCTCCAGCGTGAATCAATACCTTCTCACCGGCTTGCAGATTGGCAAATTGAAATAAAGCTTGCCACGCAGTTAAGGCCGCCAATGGCACTGCTGCTGCTTCTTGCCAATTCAAGCTAACTGGTTTTTTAGCAATTTCACTAGCGCGTACCGCCACATACTCAGCATAAGCACCTTGGCGACTAATATCAGGACGGCTATACACCGCATCACCCACTTGCCAGCCACTTACGTCTGCCCCCACTGCAACAACTTCCCCCGCCACATCCCAACCCAGCGTGAGCGGCATGTCAAACGGAATCATCGCTTGCAAATATCCTTCGCGGATTTTCCAATCCACAGGATTCACAGCAGCAGCGTGCACTTTAAGTAATACATCATCAGCAGCAATGCTCGGCACTGGCGCAGTACCATATTCCAAAACATCACGGTGACCATAGCTTGTTTGGCGAACGGCTTGCATCGTTGATTGCATCATATTTCCTTGAGTCAATAAATAGATGAACCCAGTGTAGGTTGAAACATGAAGCTTGATTAGACACCTGCAAGGCATTACATTGTTTCCAAATAATCAACAATCAAATCGCCAATGCGCCTTCAACTAGAATCTTTACCCGGCTTAGCGCTATTTGCTTGCGTTGTGCGACATGGCAGCATGTCCAGCGCTGCCAAAGAATTGGGGCTGAGTCGCTCATCGGTCAGCAAACAACTCACTAAGTTTGAACAACACCTTGGTGCTCGCCTGCTGCAACGCACGACGCGTCAATTAGCATTAACCGAATTGGGTGAAGAAGTCTGGCGCGAGGCGCAAGCTATTGAGTTGGCGCTGGATAATGTAGCTGCGATTACTGACAACTATCGGCAGCATGTCAAAGGGCGGCTCAAAGTCTCTTGCTCAAGCTCGATTGGGCGCGCACATCTACTCCCCTTGTTGCCTGAATTTATGCAGCAGTATCCAGAGATTGATCTAGTGCTGTTATTTGAAGATCGTATGGCTGACCTTGCGGCCGAACAGATTGATCTGGCCATTCGCATCGGCCATCTGCCCGATTCCAGCCTTGTGGCACGTAAATTAGGCGAATTAGAATGGCAGCTGGTTGCCAGCCCGGCCTATTTAGCCAAATACCCAGCCCCAAGTACCCCACAAGCACTCACTCAGCACAATTGCCTTTGCTACCGTAACAACACCACAACCATGGATGTGTGGCGTTTTATGGCTAATGAAGATGTGATCAGCATTCAAGTCAGCGGCACCTTGGCGATCAATGACGCGGGGGCACTCGTTGATGCGGCCTGTGCGGGGCATGGCGTTTTGCTTATCGACCGCGTTTTGCTGAGGACGGCCCTCGCCAGCGGTCAGTTGTTGCCACTCCTCGCCAACTACCCTCCCGCCCCGGGCTTGCCGGTTTATGCGGTATATCCAGCACGTGAATGGCTACCAGCAAAAACCAGTGCGATGGTCAATTTTCTGTTGCAGTCTTTCGCTCCGCGACTTCAAACTTAATGTATATGCTTAAGAAGCATAATTAACATAGCTTATATAGCAATACCCATCAGTAAGTAGCTTAACAATGAAACTCCCTCATCGCCTCTAGTTGGTAAAGCACATCAATCATCTGCAAACCGATCAATCGACTGTTGCCAAGTCAAATCCGCTTCAGCTAAGCTGATCAATACAATGCGTGCGGCAAATTGCATACTTTTAATCGATCAACTTGGAGAGCGAGCATGACTTATAATTTTTTCTTAAGCAGTTTTTGCTTTGCCATATTAAGCGGGCTGACTCATGCCGCCGCCACCAATCCAGCGGAAGCCACTAACTTACCCGCCAAAGACGCCTATGGCTGCGTGGGTGAAGAAGGCTATTCGTGGTGCGTCAAACTAAAGCAATGCGTGCGGCCCAGCAAAATCTTGATTGAAAATAATCTTGAGCTAACTGCAGAGAATTTTCATGAATTCTGCCAAACCAAACTGAAATAATTCAAACACCATTCCAAGCCCAATCACCATGAAAAAATTCATTTGTATCGCATCGCTATTCATCAGTGCTTTAGCCCATGCTCACAGCGAAGTACCTCTCAAGCCGGAGCATGGCGGCACGATTAAAGAAGCAGCTGCTGGGCATCAACTCGAAGTCACCTATTCTGCCAATGCACTTACGCTCTATATCAAAGATCACGATGGTAATAAACTCAGTAGCGACGGCGCCACGGCAGAGTTGATCGTGCAGCACAATAATGCCAATACGAAAGTTCAGCTCAAGCCCAGCGGCAGCAATGCGCTCAATATCAAAGGCGATTTTGCCCATTTATCGGGCGCCGTTATGATTGTGAAATACAGCCTCAAAGGCGAAAAGCTCGAGCAAGCTCGACTGTCCTTGAAATAACAACGACCCCAATTCAAACCTAAATCGACCTCAATCGCTGTTTTTGCTGTGGATGAATCATCTAGGCAGGAAACTCAGTACAGAGGTGCGCAGAAACGGTAATTTTTCGGTTACAATCGTTGTCTTTAATGAACCCCAGAATTCAGGCAGGAGAGCATCGATGTCAATGGCAGATCGCGACGGCGTTATTTGGTATGACGGCAAAATGGTACCTTGGCGCGAAGCCACGACCCATGTACTGACCCACACCTTGCATTACGGCATGGGCGTTTTTGAAGGCGTTCGCGCTTATGAAACTAGTACTGGTCCAGCGATTTTCCGCCTCGAAGACCATACCAATCGCCTGTTTAATTCGGCCAAAATTTTGAATATGGCGCTGCCATTTTCTAAAGAAGAAATCAATGCAGCACACGTCGCCGTTATTAAAGAAAACGGCTTGAAATCAGGCTATATGCGCCCAATGGCGTTTTACGGCTCAGAAAAACTCGGTATCGCACCACCAAAAAAAGACGTGCACATCATCGTCGCAGCTTGGCCATGGGGCGCTTACCTTGGTGAAGACGGTTTAGCCAAAGGTATTCGCGTGAAAACGTCGAGCTTCTCACGCCACCACGTCAACGTAACGATGTGCAAAGCCAAAGCCAACGGCAATTACATGAATTCGATCATGGCGCACGACGAAGCGGCGGCGGATGGTTACGACGAAGCATTGTTGCTCGATGTAGATGGTTTTGTTGCCGAAGGTTCGGGCGAGAACATTTTCGTTATTCGCGCTGGCAAGCTGTACACGCCAGATTTGACTTCATGTTTGGACGGGATTACCCGCAACACGATTTTCCAAATCGCCACTGAAATGGGCTTGCAAGTAATCGAAAAACGGATCACGCGCGATGAAGTGTACATCTGTGACGAAGCCTTCTTCACCGGTACTGCTGCAGAAGTGACGCCAATCCGCGAACTCGACAACCGCACCATCGGTTGCGGTAGCCGTGGCCCGATCACCACTGAAATTCAAAAACGCTATTTCGATATCGTACAAGGCCGCGATGCGAGCCGCGCTAATTGGTTGACCGCCTGCTAATTGAGATTGAACGTCGGGTTACGCTGCTAACCCGACTTACACACAAATTTGGAGTTGAAACATGAGCTCAAAAGACGCACAAAAAGAAATTAACGTTGGCGCCAAAGACATGCCTTTGCACTGTCCAATGCCCGATATGGTGAGCTGGAATTCGCACCCACGCGTATTTTTAGATGTTGCCAAAACCGGCTCAGCACAATGCCCGTACTGTGGCACGATGTATAAGCTGAAAGCTGGCGAAGTGATTAAGGGTCATTAATATACCCCTACAAAACAAAGCGGCCTATGCGCCGCTTTTGTCGTTTTTTGCTGAATAAAATTGTCTTCCGCTTTAAGCACTGTATTGAGAGATTCATTTGAAACGCATTCTGATTGTCGCGCCCGCTTGGGTCGGTGACGCCATCATGGCGCAGCCACTTTATGCCCGTATCAAAGCCAGACGCCCTGACGCCATCATCGACGTGCTCGCGCCCGCTTGGACGCGCCCACTACATGCGCGGATGGCAGAAATTAATGAACTGATCGATGCCCCTTTTACGCACGGCCAATTGAAACTGCGTGAACGCTGGAAACTGGCGCGCGAGATTAAAGCGCGTGGCTACGATCAAGTCATCGTGCTACCCAATTCGCTCAAATCGGCGCTCGTTCCGCTGTTTGCTGGCATTCCAAAACGCACTGGCTGGCTCGGCGAAATGCGTTACGGCTTGCTGAATGACGCAAGGATTCTCGACCCGATTGCACTACCGCAAATGGCGCAGCGCTTTTATGCACTTGGCGCCGATGCGGGCGTACCGTTAACGCAAGCGATGCCGTTTCCAGTGCTCACGATCAATCCCGATGAGCGCGCCACCACCGTCAAAAAATTAGGTCTGTCGACTGACACACCGATTGTGGCCATTTGCCCCGGCGCAGAATATGGCCCAGCGAAACGCTGGCCCGCCAAACACGTTGCGACACTGGCCAATGAATTGATCGATGAAGGCAAACAAGTTTGGTTATTTGGATCCAACAAAGACGCAGAAATCTGCGCCGAAATTCGCGAGCTTGCACCACAGGTGCTCGATTTGGCCGGCAAAACCAGCCTAGCTGAAGCCATCGATCTCATGTCGTTGGCTGCCAATGTGGTGTGTAATGACTCCGGCCTGATGCACGTCGCCGCCGCGCTGCAGCGTCCGCTGGTCGCCGTGTTTGGCTCTAGTTCACCGACATTTACACCGCCACTGGCGATCAAAGCCAAAATCGTGACGCTGGATTTGGAATGTAGCCCATGCTTTGAGCGTATCTGCCCGCTCGGCCATATGAATTGCTTAAATAAACTCGATCCAGAGCGCGTTTATACCGCACTTAATAAATTAAATACCTAGGAACCCATGATGGAATTTCTTGATCTCGCCCCAATCGCTGGCGTCAATGGCAGCGTCGCCCTTCCCGGCTCAAAAAGCATTTCAAATCGCACTTTATTGCTTGCCGCACTTAGCAGCGGCGCGACTAAAGTGATCGGCCTATTGGCTTCGGACGACACGCAACGCATGCTCGAAGCGCTTGATGCGTTGGGCGTGAAAGTCGAACAAATCGGCGACAGCCGTGATTTTATCGTGCATGGTTGTGGCGGTGAATTTCCCGTCAAGCAAGCCGATCTATTCCTCGGCAATGCCGGTACGGCCTTCCGTCCGCTAACTGCTGCGCTGGCCTTCGCCGGCGGTAATTACCGTCTTTCTGGCGTACCGCGCATGCACGAGCGCCCAATTGGCGACTTGGTTACAGGCCTGCAGCAAGCCGGTTGTGAAATTGAATATCTGGGCAATGATGGTTTCCCGCCGCTACGGATTCGCCCGAGTACCGTCACCAGTGATCGTATCGCTGTGAAGGGTAATGTCTCCAGCCAGTTCTTAACTGGGCTTTTGATGGCAATACCCCTGACTCAACGCGACATGACGATTGATGTGGTTGGCGAATTGATCTCTAAACCGTATATCGAAATCACACTCAACCTGATGGCGAAATTCGGCCTGAAAGTAGAGCGCAAAAGCTGGAACGAATTTTTCATTCCTGGCGGGCAAAGCTACACCAGCCCAGCAGAAATCCACGTTGAAGGCGACGCATCCAGCGCATCGTACTTCCTCGCTGCGGGCGCAATCGGTGGCGGCGTGGTGCGCGTGGAAGGCGTCGGCGCTGCCAGTATTCAGGGCGACAAACGCTTTGCCGACACGCTAGAGCAAATGGGCGCACAAATCACTTGGGGCGACAACTGGATTGAAGCCGCACCACCGGCCAGCGGCCAGCTCACTGCAATTGACGTCGATCTGAACCACATCCCCGATGCGGCGATGACGATTGCGATTGCCGCGCTGTACGCCAACGGAACAACGACGATTCGCAATATCGAAAGCTGGCGCGTCAAAGAAACCGACCGTCTTTCGGCGATGGCCACCGAATTGCGTAAAGTCGGCGCCACGGTCGTCGAAGGCCAAGATTGGATTTCGGTCACGCCGCCAGCCACGCTCACCGCGAACGCTGAAATCGACACCTACGACGATCACCGCATGGCGATGTGCTTCTCACTCGTGGCGATCAAAGGCGTACCAGTGCGAATCAACGATCCAAAATGCACTGCCAAAACCTTCCCGACTTATTTTGAAGAATTGGCGCGAATTGCGGTTTAAACATCGCGCGTCAAAACACGAAAGCCGCACATTGTGCGGCTTTTTTGATGACCACATCTTGATGTATTACCATGCAAGCAAGATTTTTAATAGCCTACAATGAAATACATCAATACGTAGGGTGGGTTAGCCGAAGGCGTACCCGACCAATCAAATCTGCAATAGCAGGCGATATTCAGCGTGGGTTAATAAACCTAACACGCCCTGCATGGCTATTCGCTTTTATGGGTCATAAGCGGTATGAATAGGAGGAGCTAAAATGAGTGTTAAATATGAGGGAAATTATATCTCTGAAATTGATTGGTGTTTCTCAGAAATTATTGCATTATGGCCTAGAAAAATTTACTTTTTAGATGCACGGCTGATTAATTTTAACAATGGCGAGAAAGCCGTTTACTCTTCCTCGATTTCACACTATTGGTCTAATCTCGATGATCAGATACCTTTAATGTACAAGGACGAATCAGAGATGAGGAAAGAGTTACTTTTACAGTGCAACTTCCTACTTTCTCATTCAATTTCAATCATGATCAATAATTTATCTTCAAATAAAATATATGACTTTTTTATTGAAGAGATAGACCTGGATTCATTAAAAAATAATTTTCTAATGAGAGACATTAGTGAGATTGATTAAAAAAAGACATATTTCGGCGTAGATTAAATAATCTAGAACTTGTTGTTGCCTATTATTTATTAACGTGTTCCCTCGTCATACCTAAAGTTAACTTACCAACGTGCAGGGCGCGCAAATCCCTGCATGATTTTCACACCCTACCAATCTACTCAGCCTCAAAATCCAGCGCCACCGAATTAATACAGTAGCGCTCACCCGTCGGCTCTGGGCCGTCGGGGAAGACGTGACCGAGATGCGCGTCACATTGCGTGCAGCGCACTTCTACGCGCTCCATGCCGTGACTGCGGTCGACGATACGCGTAATGCCTGATTCGTCGGCGGCGAGGAAAAAGCTCGGCCAGCCGCAGCCGGCGTCAAATTGCGTTGCAGATTCAAACAAGAGGCTGCCACAACAAATGCAGTGGTATTTGCCTGCTGCACGGTTTTGATAGTATTGGCCGGTAAATGGCCGCTCGGTGCCGCTTTGCCGCGTGACGTAATAAGATTCAGGCGTGAGCATCGCGCGCCACTCTGCATCGGTTTTAACGATTTTATCCATCATTCACTCCTCAAAATCATCTACAGCTTTAGTTGAAGCTGCTACCATCAAGTATCCAAGCCCTTGATGAGCCTGCCACCATGTTTTATGTCAAACGCAATGCTGCGGGTGAAATTTTATCGCTCGCTAAAGAATCTGATCACGAGCACGTCGAAGCAATCGAACCAAACCATCCCGAAGTGCTGGATTTCTTATCGGAATCGGGCGAGGTTTTTAATCAACTCGATACCAGCTTAATTCGCGTGATTGAGGATTTGGTCGATGTTTTGATCGACAAGAATCTACTCCGCCTGACCGATCTGCCGCTACCCGCACAAGAAAAACTACTCTCACGCAAAAAAGTACGTAGCTCTCTCAAAAATTCGCTCAATATCTTGGTGGATAACGATCAGGGCCTGATTTAGGCCCCGATCGTTTATTTTTTCTCGCTGCTGGTACTGAATTGGTAGCGGTCATGCACCAGTGGCTCATCCAAATTCGCATCGCTTAAAGACACGCCTTGCTTCGCTGCGCGCGCTTTCACATCCTCACGGCACTTCGCATCCGTTGGTGCGTCTACACCATACAAGACCTTGCCACACTCAGCCAAAACCTCAGCAAATTGCGCAGGCGGCATATTTAATAATGGATTTTGGTATTTTGGGTCAGTCGACGCTGATTCGACCTGTGGCGCGCTCGTGGACTGGGGAGTACTCTCACCGCAAGCCACCAAAAGCATACTCAAACCCAATGCCACGCAACGCATTCCGTATTTCATCGCCTCATCCTTTTTTATTTAATTTGAGACGATAATGTACCTGAATTTTCAGCGCGCAGGCAGTCTTGCGCGGGTGATGTGATTCACCAACGACAGCACAAATAGGAGGGAATGGATGTATTTTTGACAGGCAATAAAAAACGACTTAGCTTGCGCGAAAGTCGTTATCTATTCGTTGTTGGCGTCCCCACGGGGAATCGAACCCCGGCCGCCGCCGTGAAAGGGCAGTGTTCTAACCGCTAAACTATAGGGACTATGTAATACAAACTACAGTATGAAATTGGTGCGCCCGGAGCGATTCGAACGCCCGACCCTCTGGTTCGTAGCCAGATACTCTATCCAACTGAGCTACGGGCGCACTGTATTTCAAACTTTAAAACTGACCAACTCGACAGCTGGCGTCTCCACGGGGATTCGAACCCCGGTCGCCGCCGTGAAAGGGCAGTGTCCTAGGCCTCTAGACGATGGAGACTTTGGTAGTACGCGATGATTTGTATGGTGCGCCCGGAGCGATTCGAACGCCCGACCCTCTGGTTCGTAGCCAGATACTCTATCCAACTGAGCTACGGGCGCATCTTACAAATTAAAGTTCCTGGCGGAGACGAAGGGATTCGAACCCTTGATACAGATTACTCCGTATGTCGCCTTAGCAGGGCGGTGATTTCAGCCACTCATCCACGTCTCCGTTCAGGGAGACCGAATAATATACACACTATCGGCCTCCGTCAACACCTTATCTGTAATTAATCTGACAAGCTGTTGATTTAAAACTACTGATTTATTTAGGCAACGCGGTCAAGGCCGAATGCTTTATGCAACACACGTACAGCCAACTCCAAGTACTTCTCATCCAGCACCACTGAAATCTTGATTTCAGACGTTGAAATCATTTGGATATTGATGCCTTCTTCGGCCAATGTGCGGAACATCGTTGATGCCACGCCCACGTGCGAGCGCATGCCCACGCCAACGATGGATACTTTGCAGATCTTGTCGTCGCCAGAAACCGACTTGCCGCCGATTTGAGCTTGTACGCCTTCCAATACCTTCACAGTCCGGGCCAATTCGCCTTTGGGTACTGTGAATGAAAAATCCGTCGTGCCGTCTTGGCCGACGTTTTGGATAATCATATCCACGTCGATATTGGCATCCGCAATTGGGCCGAGGATTTGGTAAGCGATACCTGGCTTATCAGGTACACCAATCACATTAACACGGGCTTCGTCGCGATTAAATGCGATGCCGGAGATGACGGGTTTTTCCACGGTAGAGTCTTCCTCAAAAGTAATCAAGGTGCCCTCGCCTTCTTCTTGGAAGGACGACAACACGCGTAATTTCACATTGTATTTACCTGCAAACTCAACTGAGCGAATTTGCAAAATTTTCGAGCCCAAGCTGGCCATTTCCAGCATTTCTTCGAAGGTAATTGTTTTTAATTTCTTAGCTTCTGGCACAACACGCGGGTCGGTCGTATAAACACCATCCACATCGGTGTAGATTTGGCATTCATCCGCTTTTAAAGCGGCGGCCAACGCAACACCAGAAGTGTCTGAGCCGCCGCGACCCAAGGTCGTGATATTGCCATTGGCATCAACACCTTGGAAACCAGCCACAACCACCACCTTGCCTGCATTCAAATCGGCGCGCATATTGGCGTCATCGATGTGTTGAATACGTGCCTTAGTGTGCGAACTATCGGTCAGAATTTTGACTTGACCGCCCGTATAAGATACGGCTTCAATACCGAGTTCTTTCAGCGCCATCACCAACAAGCCAATCGTGACTTGCTCGCCCGTGGAGACGATAACGTCCAACTCACGGGGATCTGGATTAGCTTGAATTTCTTTAGCGAGGCCAATCAAACGATTGGTTTCACCCGACATAGCAGACAACACAACCACGAGGTCATGTCCTTGCGCTTTATGTTTGGCGACGCGGCGAGCCACATTTTTAATTCGGTCGGTGCTACCCACCGATGTGCCACCGTATTTCTGGACGATCAATGCCATGATTCAACCTGCAGGGCGGGATTAAAATAAACGGACTTATTGTAAAGGAAGCCCTCCCACTTGGGGAGTGCCATTTGAATTGATTTATGAAGATTTTATTTTTAATACGGTGGAACTTTGAATTGATAGTGAAATACAACAAGTTAATTGAGCAAAACAACTCAATTTAAAATTCGCGATTTGAAGAATGCATCGCTCAGGAATGCCTCAATTTACACGACTCGGACTGGCACCCTAGCCGTCAACGCACACATCAATTCATAACTAATGGTGCCCGCTGCCGCCGCAACTTCATCAATCGATAATTGCTCACCCCATAATTCAACAGGGCTCCCCAATCCGGCATCAGGAAAGTCCGTCAAATCAATGCAGAGCATATCCATCGACACGCGCCCCAATACTCGGCTGCGTTGCCCATTGAGAACAACCGGAGTACCAGTAGGCGCATGCCTAGGATAACCATCGGCATAACCACACGCCACTACACCAATTCGCATCGTGTGCGCGGCGACAAAAGTCGCACCATAACCGACCGTATCGCCAGCAACTAGCTCTTGAACGCCAATCACCTCAGAGTGTAATGTCATTACTGGGCGTAATCCAAGACAATCGGCGGATCGATCTGCAAAGGGTGAAGAGCCATAAAGTGCAACACCGGGTCGAACCCAGGCACCATGCGCTTCAGGATAGGCAAAAATAGTGGCTGAATTCGCCGTGGAAATCGGTAAATTTAAGTCCAGAGTCGCCTCACAAAAGCGCCCCCACTGGTCAGTGATGCCAATAGCGGGTTCATCTGCCGTTGCAAAATGCGTCATCAATGTCACATCAGCCACATTCTTGCAAAATCGCAATCGTTCAGCCCAAGTCTTGGCCGTTTCTGCAGGAAAACCTAAGCGGTTCATGCCCGTATTGAGTTTGAGAAAAACATGCAGAGGACGAGATAGTGTCGCTTGCTCTAGCCATGCGATATGTTCCGCAGAATGAACAGCAATGCTCAAGTCATACAAGGCACATTCGATCAGTTCTGCGGCGTCAAACACACCTTCAAGTAACAAAATCGGCTGATTAACACCACCAGCGCGCAATTGAATTGCGGCATCTAACTCAAGAATCGCAAAACCATCCGCAGCAGGCAAAGCGGACACAACGCGCTTCAAACCATGGCCATAGCCATTGGCCTTCACCACGGCAAAAGCACGCGCATTCGGCGCTAACTGCTGAATTAATTGATAATTATGCGCTAATGCAGCGGCATTAAATAAAGCTTCAATCGGACGAGACATTGCTCAATTCTGTTTGTTATTTAACTATTGTTTTGGTTTACGACAATGACGGAAATACCAAACGCCAACACACAGTAATACAATACCAACCAATACAAAAATGGTGGTTTGGCCGCGCGCCAACCATTTAATCATCCATTCATGATTTTCAGCGCCGTAATATCCCAAATAAATCCAGACAGGTACGCTAATCAACGCGGCCAAGCCATCCAGCAGTAAAAATCGACCATATGTCACGCGGCGAGACATGCCAGCACTCATATAAATAGGCGCGCGTAAACCGGGTAAGAAGCGCGCGACAAACAAAACACGGTTGCCATAGCGCTCAAATTTATCCTGTACTGCAACATAACGTTCTGGCGTCATCATACGGGCAAAATAACGGTGTTCGAGTAGTCGCGGGCCGTAGTAGCGACCCGCCAAAAACATACAACTGTCACCAATCAAGACGCCCAACATACCGACCAACACCATCGTATGCACATGCGCGTAACCCAAACCGGAAATTACACCACCGGCAACCAGCGTAATGTCTTCGGGAATCGGCACGCCAAAACCACAAATCAATAGCACGAAAAATACGGCGGCGTAGCCGTAATCAGTAAATATCGAAATCAGAAAATCCAGAATATCCATTGCAGCACTCAAGGCTTTTGAATTTTGACGCGAGGATAATACCACGCAAAACATTTTGCTTATGTGCAGCAAACACGCAAAGCCATGTAGTTTTGTCATATTTTGGTGATATAAATTCCAAATAAATGAAATATGACCCAAAGGCTGGCGTGATGGATCGTGGTTTTTTTAAAATTTTAGGGGCGCAATTCTTTTCGGCGCTCGCCGACAACGCCTTGTTTTTCGCTGCTTTAGCCCTTCTCAAAGAGCGTCATGCACCTGAATGGCATTTGTCCATGTTGCTATGGTGCTTCACCGTGTCTTATGTTGTGATTGCGCCCTACGCAGGGTCGTTTGCCGATTCAATGCATAAAGGGCAAGCGATGATGTTGTGCAATGGCATCAAACTCATCGGCTGCCTTGGCATGCTGTTTGGCCTGCCGCCGATACTCGCGTATGCGATTGTAGGTTTTGGCGCGGCCGCCTATTCGCCAGCCAAATACGGAATTGTCACCGAATATCTCCCCCACGAAAAACTCGTTGAGGCCAATGGCTGGCTCGAAGGTGCAACCGTCTTTGCAATTATCCTTGGCACTATTATTGGCGGGTATCTCTCCGGAGCCTCGATTAAAAAATGGCTGGAAGCAAATACTCTTACGCAAGATCTGAGCAGCACCCAATTTGCAATTGTCATCATTACACTGCTCTACATCATTGCCGCCATCATCAATAGCAAAATACCTAAACTCAAAACCCGTCTGAAGCCTTTTCATATCAGCCCTGTACATCAAGCCAAAGAATTTGCGTGGTGCCTAAAACGCCTTTGGCGCGACCCGCAAGGCCAAGCCTCACTGGCGATTACCACGCTCTTTTGGGGGGCTGGCGCGACAATGCGGCTGGTGGTGTTAAATTGGGCGATTTTATGGCTGGCGATTGACTTAGAAACCGCTACAAGATTGATTGCAATTGTCGCCATAGGGATCGCGATTGGCGCTGTCGCGGCTGGACGTTGGGTACCCTTAAACCGTGCATTTTCAGTGATGCCCGCAGGCATAGGCATGGGGGTGCTGGTTATTTGCATGTTGTGGGTCAACCAAATCTCTGTCGCTGCGTTATTGATGTTGTTAATTGGGGCTTTGTCAGGTTTTTTTGTTGTGCCACTCAATGCCATTTTGCAACACCGTGGCCATCAATTGATGGGTGCAGGGCATTCGATTGCGGTTCAAAACTTCAACGAGAATTTAGGCATTTTAGCCATGGTGGGCATTCATGCTTTAATGGTTAAATACTTGAGTACCCAATTACCCGAAAATAGCAGTGCATTATTGATAGTTCAGTATGCGGCACACGGTATCCCGCCAATGCAGGCCATCATTATTGGCTTTGGCGTTTTGGTCATCGTGTGTATGGCCAGCATTATGCTGCGTTACCACTGCAAACTAAAATACCAAGTTGCGCCAAACGATAAGGCTTGAGATACGTTTGCCTCTTAGGGGTCCGCATCTTTTGCAACTGACACTGCATCACCACTTTAGAATGTATTTAATAGAGTCCAAATGAATCGATTATCCCTAGCCAGTATCAGTTGCGTTTGCTTAATGAGTTTGGTGGCTTGCAGCAAAAGCACTGAGAATAAAAAGCCAAGCGCCGAAAAACGCCCTAGCAATATCATCAGCACCCAAGTCAAAGTCGGCGCCCTCCCCCATGAAATCAATGCAGTTGGGCATGCCGAAGCGCTACAAATAGTCGAAGTGCGCCCCCAAATTACAGCGCAAATTGCGCAAATTCATTTTAAAGAAGGCGATCAAGTCACTGCAGGCCAGTTGCTATTTACGCTGGATGCAGACAAAGCTAAAAGCCAAACCAGCCGTAGCCTCGCACTCACCGAAAAAAGTAAAGCTGAATACGCCGAGGCGGTTCGCAATCTGAAACGCACCGAAGAACTCGCCGAAGCGGGGTTTGTATCGCCATCGGCAGTTGACACCGCACGCGCTAAAATGGGTAGTTTGCAAGCACAAGTAGCGGCAGCTAAAGCCGATGAAAGTGTCAATGCCGTTGAACTCGCCTACACCCAAATCAAAGCCCCAATTACGGGACGTACTGGCGCTGTGAGCTTAAAACGAGGCAGCTTAGCGCAAGCCAATTCAAGCACGCCACTGGTCACCATCAGTCAAACCGATCCGATTCAAATCAGCTTTAATATCAATCAAAGTGACTTACCCGCCGTACTCGCTGCGCAAAGCCGCGGCCCAGTCAAAGTAAAGAGTCAACTCCCCAACGGCGAACAGCGCACGGGTGAATTATTGTTTCTCGACAATACCGTCGACAAAGCCAGTGGCACGCTACTGGCCAAGGCGAAATTTGCCAATCAAGATCAACAACTGTGGCCTGGGCTCAGTAGCAGCGTGACGATTAAGCTGGCCGAGCAAACGGGTTTAGTTGTGCCACTCCAAGCAGTGCAAACCGGCCCTGAACAGCGCTTTGTGTATGTCATTGACACCAATCAGCAAGTGAAAGTCCAAGCCATTACTTTAGTTCGGAGCCAGAACGATTTGGCCTTGATTGAAGGCGTCGCTGAAGGCACTCGCATCGTCAAAGAAGGCGGGCAAAACCTACGCCCAGGTGGCAAGGTCGTTGAAGCAAGCCGCCCAGCGAGCGTCAAATCAAGCGCAGTGCAAGGATCGAAATAATGAGCCACGGTATTTCTTGGTGGGCGATTCATCGCCCCGTGGCGACGCTTTTGCTGTGGATTGCCGTCATGGTCGCTGGCACGATTGCGTGGTTTCATCTACCCATCGCAGCTCTACCAACTTACGACACACCAACGATTAGCGTATCAGCCAGTCTTACTGGTGCTTCCCCTGAAACGATGGCCAATGCGGTAGCAACGCCACTCGAAAAACAATTTTCGACCATCCCTGGCTTGGCGATGATGACGTCAACCAGCAAATTGGGCAGTACCAATATCACGCTGGAATTTGCACCGAGCCGCGATATCGAATCGGCCGCCGTCGACGTACAGGCGGCGCTTTACCGGGCAAATCGTAGCCTGCCATCGGACATGAAAAGTCCGCCCAGCTATCGTAAAGTCAACCCATCGGATGCGCCAATTTTGATGCTCAGCATCAATTCGCCGTCCTTGTCGCTCTCTGAACTCAATGATTATTCCGATAATCTGATTGGTCCCGCGCTTTCAACGATTGATGGCGTGGCGCAGGTAACGATTTATGGTCAAAAACGTTTTGCAGTTCGAGTCTCGGTCGACCCAGATTTACTCGCGGCACGTGATTTATCCCTGCCAGAACTAGCAGCAGCACTCAAAACGGCCAATGCTAATTCGCCAGTCGGTCAACTCGAAGGCGAGCGGCAAACATTGATGCTGCAAGCCAATGAGCAACTTAAAAATGCCGCAGAATTTAGCAGCCTAGTCGTAGCCAATAGAAATGGTTTACCTGTGCGCTTAGGCGATGTGGCCACCGTCGAAGACAGCGTGGAAAACATCAAATCAGGCAGCTGGATTGATGGTCAACGCTCGATCATTTTGGCTATTTTGCGCCAACCTGGTGCCAATACAGTGGCGACTGTCGACGCGATTAACGCGATGCTGCCACGATTGATTGCACAGATGCCAGAATCCGTTGAAGTCAAAAAGCTGAACGATAGATCAACCTCGATTCGCGAATCGATTCACGACGTTACACTGACGCTGATTCTGACGATGGGCTTGGTCGTGCTGTCGGTCATGCTGTTTTTACGCCGAGCAGCTGCCACATTGATACCCTCGGTATCGCTCCCTATCTCAATGCTGGCAACGTTTGCATTGATGTACTGGCTTGGGTATAGCCTCGACAACATTTCTCTCATGGGTTTAACCGTTGCCCTTGGTTTAGTCGTTGACGATGCCATTGTGGTACTCGAAAACATCGTTCGCCACATTGAAGAAGGAATGCAACCGTGGGATGCCGCGATTAAGGGCGCTGGCGAGGTTGCATTCACGGTAGTTTCAATTTCAATTTCATTGATCGCCGTCTTCATCCCGATCTTTTTTATGCCGGGCACCATTGGATTGCTGTTCCATGAATTTGCCGTCGTCGTGTCATTGGCCGTCTTGGTGTCGATGGCCGTTTCACTCACGCTGATTCCACTCTTTGCCTCGCGGTTTTTAAAACCGGAATCAGAGGTTGAAACCCAAGCCGCTTGGAGCCGTTGGTTTGAGGCTGGTTTTAATCGTTTACTCAATGGCTATCAACGCAGCTTGGCGATCGCCTTGCGCCATCAGCGCTGGATGCTATTGCTCACCTTTGCCACTTTTGCCGCCACCGCTGCGCTCTACATCAACGCCCCCAAAGGCTTCTTCCCGCAAGAAGACATCGGGCAAATTCAAGCGAGTATGGATGCGGCACCGGATATTAGTTATCCCGCGCTATTAGTGCTGCAACAGAAAGCCGCCAAAGCAGTGCTTGAGAATCCGAACGTGGCCACAGTGGCCTCCAGCTTAGGCAGTAGTGGTAGCGGTGGGCGCTTGTTTATCACACTTAAACCCCGTAGCGAACGGGAAAACATGGCCAAAACACTCGATAGCCTGCGCAAAACAACCGGAAAAATCGCAGGTGTCAGTGTGTTTTATCGTCCAACACAAAATCTGCAAATTGGTGGCCGCAGCGGGAAAAGCAGCTATCAATATACTTTGCAGGCCGTTAACTCCGATGACTTGGAAACTTGGGCCGACAAACTAAAAGCCGCTTTGGCTGGACAAGCCATTTTCCGTGATGTCACTTCGGATTCAGAGCAAAAAACGCTGCAGGCCAAAATCAATATTGATCGAGATCGCGCCAGCGAGCTGGGCATCAATATGCAAAATCTACGCGAAACGCTGTATGCCGCTTATGGCGAGCGTGAAGTTGCCACCATTTACGCGCCGCAAGACAGCTATTCAGTGCTGATGCAGCTCAAAGACAGCGCTCGCAGTGATGAAAATGCGCTCAGCCAGTTAAAAGTCCGCAGCAGTTCTGGCATGCTCGTACCATTAAGCAGCTTTGCCAGCGTTGAACGCACCGCGGTCACCACTTCGATTAATCACCAAGGTCAACTACCTGCGATTACCTTGTCGTTTAACTTGGCAGAAGGTGCGTCACTATCAGATGCTGCGCGTGAAATCAAAGCGGCAGAAAGCGCGATTAATTTACCAAGCTCGATTTTCGGTGCGTTTGCCGGCGATGCCGCGCTCTACCAACAAACGCAGACCAGCCAATTATGGCTAATTCTGATTGCGGTAGCGGTTATTTATGTCGTGCTCGGCGTGCTGTATGAGAGCTGGATTCATCCCATCACCATTTTGGCGGGTATTCCATCAGCGGCAATTGGCGCATTGATTGCACTACAAATCACAGGGCTAGAGCTGACCTTTATTGCGATGATCGGGATTTTGCTGCTGGTCGGCATTGTGAAGAAAAACGCGATTATGATGATCGACTTTGCACTAGAAGCACAGCGGAATCAAAATTTGCCAGCTTTGGATGCGATACGTGAAGCCAGCGCCAAGCGGTTTAGACCGATTATGATGACCACCTTAGCAGCGCTGATGGGGGCATTGCCACTGGCCTTGGGCTTAGGTGCAGGGGCAGAACTACGGCAACCCCTTGGTGTGTCGATTGTGGGTGGGCTAATTTTTTCGCAATTGATCACTCTGTACATCACGCCCGTACTATTTTTAACTCTGGAGCGACTAAGTAGCAAAGGTATATCTAGCAAATCTTTGCCATAAAAGACCTAGGTAGATATACCTAAAGAACAATAACTTTATTCCTACCTTTATCTTTTGCCACATAAAGTGCCTTATCTGCCGCCATCAGTAGATTCGCATGCAGGCTGCGATTACTACTGGTGGAGCTGGCAACACCAACGCTGACAGTCACAATCGGCAACACCATGCTGTGTAAATGCGGAATGTGCAGTGCTTCAATATTGGCGCGAATCCGCTCCGCAATTTGCAATGCCAACTCTTGATCGGCATTTTCCAGCACACAGCAGAATTCTTCACCACCGTAGCGCGCCCCCATATCAGTCACTGAGCGCAATGAAGATTGAATCATCCCGGCCACCCGCTGCAAGCACACGTCGCCCGCAATATGCCCATACAAATCGTTATACGGTTTAAAAGAATCGACATCGATCAGCAAAACAGAAAGAGGCTGGTCTAAGCGCAGCGCTTTGTCTTGAACCGCATCAAGATGCTCAAACAGCCGACGCCGATTGGCTAAACCTGTTAAGGCATCGGTTTGTGATAAAACCCGCAACAAATCTTTGGTGCGTTTTAGCTCTAAATGATTATGCACTCGTGCGCGCACAATAGACGCATTGAATGGCTTAACGATGTAATCGACCGCCCCCGCTTCCAAGCCACGCGTTTCTTGGGCTGGCGTCGAAAGCGATGTGATGAAAATAATCGGAATATCTCGTGTTTCAACCTTTGCTTTTAAAATTTCACACAACTGAAATCCATCCATATCCGGCATCATGATATCGAGCAAAATCAGCTCAGGCATTTGCTGCGAAATTTGCACTAAAGCTTGCTGGGCACTCAGCGCAAAATGAATATCGTGCTCATCACCCAAGACCTCACCCAAGGTCTCGATATTATTCATCTGGTCATCAACGACCAAAATATAACGATCAGCCATAAGCAAGCCCGTCGGTCATCGTGGGCATCCGCTGGTTGAGTGCGGCTAAAGCGGCGGGATAATCTAAAGAATCTAATTTAATGACGACTTCGTGCAGTAATTCTTTATGTTCGTCAGGCAACTCTTGCAGCAAAAGATTGAGCATTTTTTTTGCTCGCAGACTGTTTGTTTGCAATGCAGCTTGTAAACTCACCATCGATGACATGCTCGACACAGGCAGTAAGCCATCCAATTGCTTGGGTGCTTCATCCTGCGCAATGACGCTCACTAAAGGCAAGATGAATTTTCTCGCGCTATGCCATGCCGACTCTAGCTCAGAAAAATCGGGCAATTCTATGGCGCCCTGCTTTTGCACTACAAATAGATTTTGTTCTAAGTCACTGGCGAGGGTAAAAAAATCCATTAAGCCCAAGGTGCCAGAAACGCCGCGCATCGCGTGAACTTGCGAGATATATTGATCTAATTGCTCAATTGATTTCTGCTGTGCCAAGGCATCAAAAAATGCAGCGTTTTCCATAAAAAAATGATGCAACCAGCGCTGATATCGTTGCACATTGCCATTGAGCCTATCCAAAGCCTCATCGACCGCCACGCCCCAATCAGACAATTTGACAATCCAGTTTTTTTCTACTGAGGATGGCTTGACTTGCTTGGCCTGTGTCAAAGGCTTCGGCATGATCGGTAAATCAGCGCCTCTTGCTAATTGGAAACGTATCGCTTTGCTGAGTGCATCATATAATTCGCGCACAGAGACTGGCTTAGTGAGGTAGTCATTCATCCCTGCTGCGGCCCCCTCTTGCTTTTCAGTCTCAGTTGCATTCGCAGTTAAGGCAATCACGTATACTTCTGAATCAAGCACTTTATGCTGCTGATTGCCACCCGCTCGAATCAAGCGCGTCGCAGTCATACCATCCATAATCGGCATCCGCCAGTCCATTAAAACCACATCAAATGGCTCTTTGGCTAAAGCGGCTAACGCCTCTAAGCCATTTTCAACAATATGCATGGATAAGTTCATTTCCTCTAGCAAGGCGCCGACAATCAATTGATTAGTTTGAATATCCTCAGCATACAGAACACGAATTTGATGGCTTAAGCCTTGCATTGGCAATTCGCTATTGGTCACTTCAACTGGGATTTCAGCGACAGGCAAAGGAATTTCAATTCGAAAATGGCTTCCCTCGCCCGGTGCACTGGTGACGCCTAGCGAGCCTTGCATCAACTCAACCAAGCCACGGCTAATCGACAGGCCAAGACCCGTCCCACCATACTTACGCGTTGTCGAGGTATCTGCCTGTTCAAACTTTTGAAATAGCCGGCCAATCGTCTGATCATCCATGCCAATACCAGTATCGCTAATCAGAATTTTGACTTGTTCATTATCGCGATATGCGGTAATCGTCACACAGCCATGCTCAGTAAATTTGATCGAATTGCCGATTAAATTAAATAAAATCTGCCGAATCCGCATCGGGTCACCAAGGCAGCCGGTTGGCGAAAAGTGATCTAACTTTAAAACGAAAGAAATGCCTTTTTCTTCGGCACGGACTGCAAAAAAATCAACGACTTGGTGTAATAATTTAAGTAAGTCAAACGGAATGGACTCAATCGATAATTTGCCCGCTTCAATTTTTGAAGCATCCAAAATATCATTGATAATATCGAGAAGTAATTCCGCATTCTCCAAACCCATTCGCACCTGAGACCGTGTAGCAGGACGAAGCTCTTTTTGTCCACTTGCCAAACGAAGCATGCCAATCACGCCAGACAAAGGAGTGCGAATCTCGTGGCTAATCAAAGCCAAAAAATCGCTTTTTGCTTGATTGATTGCAATTAAAGTGTTTTTTTCGGCCAAGTGCTCTGCTTGCTGCCGAATACTCTCATCGAGAATGTTTTTCTTTTGCTGCTCAGCTTTTAATAATTTAAGCCGCATCTCCATGCGCGAGATTTTACGCATCGTGCTACTCTCGATTTGTGTAAACGTGCGCTCTTTTGCCAATTGAATTGATAATTCAGTATGCCGCTCATACAAACTCAGAGCCAATTCAAATTGGCCCATACTTTCATAAACAGCAGATTGAATCTTGCAGGCTTTCATTTCCTGATGCTGCGAACCACCATGGCGAGCAAGCTCCAAGGCTTTTTGGGATTCGATCAAAGCGGATTGCATTTCACCTTGCATCAAAGCAACTTCCGCCAAACCAAGCTGGGCCATTGCAATCGACCATGAATGATGGTGACGCTGTGACAAGGTAATCGTTTGTGAGAAGCATTGTTTGGCTTCGGAATACTGGCCCAATCCAAGATATGCAAAACCAGAATGCATAATGGCTTCGCTCATCACCCCTGCATCATTAGTGCGCGAATATAAAGCACGACATTGCGCTAGATGCTGCAATGCTTGCTCATATTTTCCTAACTGTTGGTAATCACTTCCCAGCCATAGATGCAACATCATTGATAGCTGCGGATCATCGAGTTCTTGCACATACTCATAGGCAATTTGATGATGCCGTAGCGACTCTTCCACCATGCCAAAATATAAGTAAACGCCACCAATACCTACATACGCTTTGATGTAATGAACGATCGAGTGTTGATCTAGGGCCAATTCAAGGCAATGCCCCCACGTGCTCAAAGCGGAATTTAAATCGCCAAGGGTGTAACAGGCCTTGCCTAGGCATTCATAAATATCAAGCAAAGTTCCAACTTGGTTTAACTTCTTTGCCTGCACCTCAGCTCGCTCTAGAACTTCTCGAGCGGCTATGAATTCACCTGTTTTCTCTAGCGACTCACCCAATAAAAATAAAGCTTGCGGCAAGACTTCTTCATTTTTTTCTTGCTGCGCAAGCGCCACCAAGCGCTCGGCCAGCTGCCGCGCTTGATCAAAATTATGTCGACGATAGTGCGCCTGCTGAGTCAGCAAACTATCTAAAGTTTCAGGCACTCTCTAATTCCTTTTTCAGCAATAAATCAACTTGTTTGATCATTGCCTCACTCGCTAATTGTAGTTTTACTTTCACACTCACTGCGGCTACGCCATATCTTGACCAAGACTGCCTTTCAATTGCAGCAGCTACCCGACTCGCAAAATCCATCAAAATAGACTGAGCCTCTCCAGGGTAGATGACGTAGCGATTAGGCGGAATAAATATCCATAAGTCATTTAAAGTACAGTAATCGTTTAAAATCGTTGCCATACGTAATTCAATCACGGGCTCAACCGCAGTATTTAAACTTAACTCAATCACTCGATCAGTTGGCTCGGCACACTCACAGCGTAGACGAAATTGTCGTAAATGTTGCAAAGAAACACCAGGCATCACCCATCCCGCTAGTTTTTCAAACTTTAAATGGGTGCGTATCAACATACTACGAGCTTTTTCTAGACGGCTTAAATTTAATTTGTATCCTTTGATGCCTAACTCACTCGCTAAGTGCTGAACCGCTTGATGCTCATAGATACGTAATACATATAAAGCCGAACGGTGATCACCCTGCTCTTTATGCGCTAAATATAATAAATTATTTAATTTTTCTTCTAAGCTAGAAATATTGGTGGATTTTAATAAGCTCTGCGCATGCAGCAATAAGTGAAAAGCCTCAACAATTCTATTTTCTTGCTGTAGAAATTCACCGTAAGCAACAACAGTGACGCAATAGGCCCAAGATAAATTACAATTTCTAGCAATCCCTAATGAACTTTCAAAGTATTGAACAGCGAAATCCAACTGGTTTAAATGCCAATAACACTGTGCATAGCCATTACAAATTTGAACTAGCCACGTTAAATCCCCATGAGCTACTGCGTGAGGTTCAATCCGCATCAAGAGCGCTAGCGCAAGATCATATTTGCCTGAGTTTAAAAAACTCTCCATTAAAAATATACCACTTTTTGCGATTAACTTTTTATTATTAATCGACTCGGCCAGTTTGAGTCCATTTTTCATCAATAAATCAGCAGTAGCATATTGCTCAACTTGATAATAAACCAATGAAACATTCAGATAAGCTTCAACGCCATACTCGATCTGGTTAAGCTCTAAAGCCGATTCAATCGTTTTAACCCAGGTTTCGACGGCTGGAATATGCTTATTATTACGTAGTAAAGCACTACCCAACCACAACATAGCCAAAGGGCGACGCTCTAGATCTTGTGAATCATCTAATAAACGCCTTCCTTTCGTTAATACATTAAGTGCCTTTTCATCCTCACCAAATGCCAATAATATTCTTCCATATAAAACATAAGCATAACCCAACATTGGGTGGTGATACTTTTTACAATCCTCAATCAAATTAAAACACAAATCTCGGCTATCTACTCCAGCTTGCCAATAGACAGCCTCAACGTGCTTAAATTGATGATCGATGAGCGGAAAGTGTATCAATTTAGATAAGGAGTTCAATTTCAATCCCTCCTTTTTTAATCGGCAGCAACAGCTGAGATGCTTGCTGCGATGAAATCGGCGTCACCTCAATAAGCGGCGTGGTCAAACCATGCCAAGCCCACGGAAACTCAACAATCATTTCCTTTAGTTTTAAAATCAAGCATTCGGGCGATTCATTCGAATCCTCGAGAATCAATAAGTAAGCCAAATTGGGTAACTTTGTCCAAGTCGAATCCCCAAGACAAAACTCATGCAGTAAAGCACTTATCTTTTGCAAAAACTGTCCCTGAACAACAGAAACCCCAGAAAATTGTAAATTAAGAATTAGATTATCACTCGATGCATTTGCACAACGATACTGAAATTGCTGATAACGCGAGCGCGATTCGCCAGGGGAAATTAAATCAAGCATTTGTTCAAAATCTTGTCTCGTTTTTAAAATCTTTTTGCGAGATCGATCTAAGCGAGATAAATTTAATCCTTTACCTTTTAAGTCACTGAGCAAGTCACTTGAAAAAGTGCTGTCAGAGAATGCCTTATACTTCTTTATTTCAACCAATGCGTTTTCAAAATTACCACTTTCCTTAAAAGCCTTCACTTTTAACAATGCAATTTTTTGTTGTAAATAACCGTAATCAAAATGATTAGCCCCCTCTTCCGCGGCAAGTAAACATTGAACCCCTTCAGAATAACGGGATTTTTGAATCAAAAAGTCACCATAACTCAGTAGTGTAATGGCTTTTGCCCATAAGGAATTATTAAAGTTAGCAATGGCCAACATGGATTCAAAATAAAGCTCCGCCAATTCAAATTGGCCCAAAGCAACATAAGAAATTGCCATCGTTTTTCCAACTTCAACCACCCAAGTCATATCACCATGCTGTAATGAACTAGCCTCAATTTGGCGCAATAAATAAAGTGCATTTTCATAATCACCCACATCATTGAGTGTATTGGCGAGAAAAATACCACTTTTAGTGATTTGCTTATGATCATTTAATAAAATGGCCAATCGATAACCAATGATTAATATTTCTTTTGCCGTATCCAGTTGGCCAGCAAAAAAGTAAATTTGGCTGATATTGACATATGCTTCAATAGCAATACTAATTTGTGAATATTCTAGGGCCAGCTCAACTGAATAGGTAAAGTCTTCAACTGCTACCACATGGCGTTTTAGGCTTAAATTACATAAGCCACGCCACAAATAAGCTTCGGACTTTAATTCAAATGCAGAAGATTCACGAATTTTCTTGAGTGTTTGCGCAACCGAATAAAAAGCGGCGTGATATTGACCTTTACCCCAGAGCATTTTGCTGTGTATAAGCAACATCCGCGCCATTGTTGCACCTGAGACTTTCAATTGCTTGCAACGAGCTAAAACAGCGCTACTTGAACTATGAGCTTGTTCAATATCGAGTAAAAACAGTCCTTCGAGCCGTGCAAATATCGCAGGCAGTTGCTCGACACTCAGTGAAGAAAATTCCTGCAACACACACTCCCTTCCTACAACAGCATCCACGATACTGAATACTTAAGATTAGGTGCTGCACACAGAAAATGCGAGAAAAGCAGTTAATTGGGACAAGAAAAGAATATAGATTAGAATATAAGATATAAAATACAAACGTATCTGCTTTAAAACAATATTTAAAGCTAGCTACAGCTACATACCCTCATGAGTAGAGGCCAATTGTTTCGGCAAGCAACTCTGATCGAATAGGCTTTGTGAGAAAACAATCCATGCCTGCCGCCATACACGCTTCACGATCTCGCTCCAGCGCGTTCGCCGTTAATGCAATAATAGGTAACCGTGAAGTGCCTAATTTAGACTCCATCAACCTAATCTTTTCAGTCGCGATCAGACCATCCATCACTGGCATTTGCATATCCATCAATACCAAATCAAATCGATGTTGCTGATACATTGCTAAAGCAATTTCACCATTTTCGGCACACATGACTTGATGCCCCATTTTCTCTAATAGGCGCAAAGCGACCAAGCGGTTGATCGGGTTATCTTCCGCTAATAAAATACTCAGAGAGCGTGGTTCAAACGGTTCATGGATTTCTTCTGGGTGAAAAAGATAAGAATTATTCAAAAGTAATTCAAATGAAAAAATACTTCCGCCATCTGGATTAGCGGCGACGAGGATGCTGCCACCTAAGGCGTTGGCAAGATGCTGCGAAATCGTTAAACCCAACCCTGTGCCGCCATACTGCCTTGTTAATGAACCATCCGCCTGAATAAAGGCATCGAACACATGCGGCATGCGCTCAGCCTCAATCCCAATACCACTATCAATAATAGAAAAACCAATTAGCCATCCTAAACCTTGTTGCTCAGTACGAATTCGTATTATCACGCCGCCTTGGTGAGTGAATTTCAAAGCATTACCGATTAAATTCACCAAAATTTGCCGCAGTCGCAATGGGTCACTTTCGACTGGACCAGGTAATTGTCCTTCCCATACTAATTTTAAAAATAAACCTTTAGTCTGAGCACTCACTTGAAATATTTTCACTAAGCCATCTAGTAAGTTTTTCAAATCAAAGGCTTGGATATCAAGATGCAAGTAGCCCGCTTCAATCTTTGAGACATCAAGTACATCGTTAATCAGAGCGAGCAACAAATCAGATGAAGATCGGATGATTTCGACCTCTTCGCGCTGCTGCACATTTAACTCTCCTTGCGCCAACAAGTTAGCCATTCCGACAATCCCATTCATTGGCGTGCGAATTTCATGACTTACATTGGCGATGAACTCTGTTTTTGCTTGGCTAGCCGCTTCAGCTGCATTGCGTGCAATCACTAATTGCTCAACTAAGTTAGCCTGCTTTTGCTCAAGCAATATACTATCGACTAAAGCATCATTAAATAATTTGGCACTCTTTAACATTACGCCCAAATAAATAACACTCAGTAAGCCAAGTAAAACGTCGACCCGCGTTTGCCCAAGACAGGCCGCAATCAAAATGGGGGACAGCATCAAAATGGCAAAAATCCGCATCGCAGATAACATTGCCCCAAGCACCGGCACAGCTCCTGCCACCATGCCCGCCAAGATAAAAGCAGTGAGTAGTTTTAATGATTCAGGCGACGTGGTCATTAAAAAGAGACCGCCCGTTCCCCAAACAAAGCCGGTTAATCCCACGCCAAAATTAACTCGATCACGCCATAATGACGCACGCTGATTGTTGGTATTTTGATAAGCTCTCGCACACCATAGGCGATAGACTGCAACGCTACTGGCTATAGCCCACCACAACAACAATGATGCTAGTTCATGCGCGCCACTATGCGCCACCACCAAAATAGTGGCCGTTATAATGCAGATGAATTGACCAGCTGCCGAGTTGCGATAAATCAGCTCGGTTGTTCGATGTAGCACCAGGGGATCGGAAGAATTCATATTGCACAAAACAGTGGTTGAGCTGGCAATATAGATTGGAACAAAGGAATTTGACTAGGGATTATTGGCCATTTGGCAAAATCGCAACTTCATCTTTGTTATCGGCCAAAATATTTAAAGTGACCCTGCGATTTTTAGCGCGGCCTTGAACTTGATCATTAGTATCCATGGGGCGGAACTCACCAAAGCCAATTGCGGCCATTCGTTGCGGAGCAACGCCTGCTTGCTCAAATAAACGCACCACACTGGCGGCCCTTGCGGCAGAAAGCTCCCAGTTGCTCGGAAATTGCCCAGCACGAATCGGTTGATTATCAGTATGACCTTCAACTTGAATCAGGTTATCACTGTTTTGCACCAAGCTAGCAATCGCCAGCAGCGCCTCTTGTGAACTAATTTGCAAATCAGCTCTGCCCGTATCAAATAAAATAGAGTCGCTGATCTCAACTGCAATCCCTCGTTTGGATTGAGTGACCTTAACCTTACCTTGATCAATTAAACTACCCAATGATTGCCGCAAATCACCAGCCATACCTCGCATTTTTTGCGCTTGCTCTTCTAGTTTTGGATTATTAGGGAGCGTGCTCGGCGCAGGAATCACCATGAGTTTAGGCGGAGCACCTTTGATCGCTTGATTGTCAAGTTGTACTTTCGGGGCAGAAGTTTGCGGCTGCTTAAAGGCATCGACCAATGCATTTGATAGGACTTTATACTTACCTTCATTGACCGATGAAATGGCATACATCACGACGAAAAATGCAAACAACAGCGTAATAAAATCAGCATAAGACACAAGCCAGCGCTCGTGATTTTCATGCTCTTCATGCCGTTGTTTGCGTGCCATTATTCGTGCTTTATTTGATTTGCATATTTAATTGAGAACTGAAAGTAGTCGCAGCTGCAACACCCAATTGGCGCGCGATACGATCCGAAAAACTTGGCTGCGGCGTGAAATCAACAATATTGTCGACTTTCACAATATCGCGCGCCACGCTATCAACAGAACCAAAAGCATCCACCAAACCCAGCTTCATTCCAGTCTCACCTGACCATACCAAGCCAGAGAATATATCTGGGTTATCAGCCAGTTTTTTGCCTCGGCCAGCCTTTACAACAGCGATAAATTGCTGATGTATTTCATCGAGCATGCCAACAGCACGTTCTTTTTGTTCTGGGCTTTGCGGCGAAAATGGATCTAGGAATCCTTTATTGGCCCCCGCCGTGAGCAAACGACGCTCTACACCCACTTTTTCCATCACACCTGTAAAACCAAACCCATCCATCAATACACCGATCGAACCTACAATCGATGCTTTATCGGCAAAAATTTTATTTCCAGTCACAGCGGCATAGTAGCAACCGGATGCGCAAATATCCTCAATCACCACATAAAACGGTGTTTGCGGATATTGCTTTTTCAAACGCTCGATTTCATCGCGCATCATGCCCGCTTGCACTGGACTACCACCAGGGCTATTGGCGCGCAAAATCACTGCCTTGGTATTTTTATCTTCAAACGCTGCTTTTAATCCATCCACCACCAAAGCACTATTAGTTTCACCACCTGCTGCAATCGTACCTTGCAAGTCGACAACCGCAGTATGCGCTTGGTTTGCCAACTTATCGCCTTCGCGATTACCAATCCAGCCCATCACTAAAGCCAAAATGATAAATAAATAACTGAATGTCAGTAATTTAAAGAAAATACCCCAACGACGTGCACGCCGCTGCTCTTTTAGTGAAGCTGTCAGTACATCTTGCAAGACACTACGTTCAAAAGCTTCATTCATTCTCAATTTTCCTCTATCAGCCAAACGGCATCATCATGCTCTCTTACCACCAAGGACGGCAATCGCCGTCCTGTACACGGCCCCCCCAAACAAAGGCCATTACGTGGATTGTAATACGCACCATGGGTAGAGCAGATTAAATATTCACGCGTTAAATCAAAAACATCACCCAAATTGTAATCTAGCTCAATCGGCACATGGGCACATTCATTGATATAGGCATAAATGTGCTGAGAGAAACGAATCAATATCGCGTTTCGCTTGCGCCCGTCGCGCTGAACTAGAAAACGAAATGCCAAGCCTCGTTCGACTACAGAGTCAGATCGACAAATCCAACGTTCAGCCATGCGTCAAGATCCAATCGGTCAGTGCAGAAAAATCATCAAAATGCGCCAACGGGTTCAAAGGCAACAAATCCTCTAGCGGATGCGCACCATAGCTCATCGCCAAACTTGCGGTTCCTGCGTTGATCGCCAATTGCAAATCATGGGTGGTATCGCCAATCATTACAGCACGATCAGCAGCCACATCGGTTTTATCTAAAAGATATTCCAACATCGCCGGATGGGGCTTGGAAAATGCTTCGTCAGCAGTTCTTGTTGCTTCAAAAAAGTGCGCTAAATCTGTTGCAGCCAACACGCGATCTAAACCAGCCCGAGACTTACCCGTTGCCACAGCCAGACGAAACCCAGCGTCTTGCAAGCGCGGCAAAGACTCAAGCACGCCTGCATACAATTGCAGCTCATGGTCTTTGGCTAAAAAATGGCCACGATACGCATCGACGACTTGCTGAATTTTGTTCGCATCAATATCGGGGGCCAGATACTGCATCGCCTCGTGTAAACCATAACCAATGACATAGCGCGCATCGACATCACTCGGTTCAGACAGCCCAACCTCGGCAAAAGCGCGCTGAATCGAGCGCGCAATCATGCCGGTGCTGTCCATCAGCGTGCCATCCCAGTCAAAAACTAATAAATCAAATCGACGACTCATGATTTTCCCTGTGCATTCAATTTATCAATATAGGACTGTAACTCAGGCGGCAATGGCGCTTCCAACTCCATCCGCACACCCGTTAGCGGATGATCTACACACAAACGCCATGCATGCAAGAACATGCGTTTCAAGCCTTCACGAGAAAAAGCCTTGTTCACCGATGCCTCACCATATTTATCATCCCCTAAAATAGGATGACCACTTTCAGATAAATGCACCCGAATTTGATGCGTGCGGCCCGTTTTCAACTCGCATTCAACCAAACTGGCTTTCCCAGGCCAAACTTGTTTCAAATTCACGGTCGTATGCGAAGTCAGCCCATCACTGTGTACCTTCACGCGACGCTCACCGTCGGGCAATTCGTATTTCAGTAGCTTAAATTTAATGTGCGAGCGCGGATTAGGCCACACACCTTGCACCAAAGCTAAATAACGCTTATCAATGCGGTGATTATCACGCAGCACCTCATGTAATTTAACTAAGGCACTGCGTTTTTTAGCGACCAATAATAAGCCCGAAGTATCGCGATCAAGTCGGTGTACCAACTCTAAAAATTTGGCTTGCGGGCGTTGCGCACGCAATAACTCAATCACACCAAAGCTGATTCCTGAACCGCCATGCACTGCCATTCCTGATGGTTTATTCAATACAATCAAGGCGTCATCTTCAAAAACGATGGGAATTTGCACTAATTCAGCGGCATTCGACACCGTCGCTGGGACTGGCGCCTTTTCAGCGACTCGTACCGGCGGAATCCGTAGCACATCACCTTCGATTAAGCGATAGGTGACATCCACACGCCCCTTATTGACGCGAATTTCGCCAGAACGAACGATGCGATACACATGACTTTTTGGCACGCCTTTAAGCATTTTTAACAAAAAATTATCGAGCCGCTGACCCGCATCTTCACTATCGACCGTCACGAAAGTGACAGACGCTTTGCTTGTCTCGGACATATTGACATATACTCTGTGACGCGCTGCAATTATGCAGCAGGTTGTAGCCACTTTAAGCCTCGTAAAAACGACTTAAAGATAGGGGTGCAACGCAATTTAGGTATTATTCATACTCTGAAAAAATACTGCTAAATTGCCCGTGGCGATGCTAAAAGCGCACCACCGACTGATTATTTATCCGCTCTTTTTCCGTATGCTCAGCTTCACACCTGACGAATTCTTTCCCGCCGTAGGTAAACAAACTTTACCTACCGGCTCCATAAGGAGCTGATGCGCGGGGCTCGTTAGTTCAGAGAAGCAACACCGGAAACCGAATCGGAGAACGGTTATAACGCTCACCGTTGTTTCAAGCAGCGATGGTAATTGATTTATTACATTAGTGCACTGACCGGATTGATTCACCCTGAGTTGTCTAAACGAAAGAAACTTGGGGTATAGCTAGACAGACCTTATTTAGATTATTGTGGAGAACGATACCCAGTTCCTAAGCCGCTACACTTAGCCATTTAATTTATCTCCCGTAGATTGACTTAATCCACGCCGGATAAGATGGCTATGGTCACGCCGAACTGACGTCTTCATCACCCTGTTGCTTTGCAATCGATCCGAGCGGTGCGCGTCGGAGTACTACATGAAGCGCATGCTATTTAATGCGACACAAGCTGAAGAGCTACGTGTCGCCATCGTTGACGGTCAAAAACTCATCGACCTCGACATCGAAACCGTTGGCCGTGAACAACGCAAATCCAACATCTACAAAGGCGTAATTACCCGCATCGAGCCATCGCTCGAAGCGTGTTTCGTCGACTACGGCTGCGACCGTCACGGCTTTTTGCCATTTAAGGAAATTGCACGTTCTTACATGGGCGACGGCGAAGGCGGCCGAGGCCGTGTAGCAGGCAATCTCACTGAAGGCCAAGAAGTCATCGTTCAAGTTGAAAAAGACGAACGTGGCAATAAAGGCGCAGCCCTCACCACCTACATCAGCTTAGCTGGCCGTTATTTGGTCCTCATGCCAAACAACCCACGTGGTGGCGGTGTTTCTCGCCGTATTGAAGGCGAAGAGCGCAACGAATTGCGCGCAGCAATGGATCAACTCGATACACCAGCAGGCACAAGCCTGATCGCTCGCACCGCAGCCATTGGCCGCAATGCTGAAGAATTGCAATGGGATTTGTCTTACCTATTGCAACTTTGGCGCGCGATTGAAGACGCTGCTGCTGGCGAAAAAGACGCCGATGGCAAACCAAAAGGCAAAACCGGCGCATTCTTGATTTATCAAGAATCTAGCCTTGTTATCCGCGCTATTCGTGATTACTTCCAACCCGATATCGGTGAATTGTTAATCGACAAACGCGACATCTACGAGCAAGCGCAGCAATTTATGGCGCACGTGATGCCAGGCAGCGTGCATAAAGTGAAGTTCTACCAAGATGACGTGCCGCTGTTTTCACGCTTCCAAATCGAACACCAAATCGAAACTGCTTACTCACGTGAAGTGAGCTTGCCATCGGGCGGCGCGATCGTACTCGACCGCACCGAAGCCTTGTGGTCAATCGACGTGAACTCGGCCAAGGCAACCCGCGGTGGCGACATCGAAGAAACTGCAGTGCGCACCAACCTTGAAGCGGCCGATGAAATCGCTCGCCAAATGCGTTTACGCGATGTGGGTGGTTTGATCGTGATCGACTTTATCGACATGGAAAACCCGAAAAACCAACGCGATGTTGAAAACCGTGTACGTGAAGCCTTGCATCATGACCGCGCTCGCGTCCAAACGGGCAAAATCAGCCGCTTTGGTCTGCTTGAATTGTCACGTCAACGCTTGCAACCATCACTTGAAGAAACCAGCCACATGGCTTGCCCACGCTGCCACGGCACCGGTTTCATTCGCGGTATCGAATCATCTGCATTGCACATCTTGCGCATCATCCAAGAAGAAGCAATGAAAGAAAACACCGGTGCAATCCACGCGCAGGTACCCGTTGATGTTGCGACATTCTTGCTCAATGAAAAACGCGCGGAATTGTTTGCCGTAGAAGATCGCCTCAAAGTGGGTGTTATTTTGATTCCAAATACCAATTTGGAAACCCCGAACTACAGCATTACCCGCCTACGTCATGACGATGTAAACCAACTCGAAGAGATCATTCCTTCATATCGCATGGTTGAACCCGCAACGGATGAAGGTTACAAACTCGCCAAGACCAAAGAAGAGCAAGTGAAGCGCCCTGAAGCTGCGGTAAAAGGCATTACGCCTTCATTGCCAGCACCAGCGACTTCTGAGCGCACCACACGTGTCGCTACAGAGCCTGCGAAGTCAACTTCACTATGGCAAAAAATCGTTTCATGGTTTAGCGCGGCTCCAGAAGAAGTGAAAGTTGAAGAAGTTAAACCAGCGGCACGACCACAGCGCGGTCGTAATGATCATCGCCGTGGCCGCAACGAAGCGCGTCCAGAAGGCAACCGTGAGCGCGGAGAACGCACAGAGCGTCCAGAACGCGCTGCCCGTGGTGGAAAACCACGTATTGAAGAAGATCTCCAAAAACGTGATGCAGCACCACGTGTAGAAAAAGCAGAGCGCCCAGAACGTGGCGAACGTCCAGAGCGTCAACCTCGTCCAGAGCGCCAACCGCGCCCTGAACGCACGCCACGTAACGAACAACGCAGCGAAACGCTGAAAGCGGACTTGGCAGCGGTAACTACGGCACCTGAAAATATTGCGGCCACTGGCGAAAACAATGGCGAAACGCGTAGCCGTCGTCGTCGCGGCCGTCGTGATCGTCGTGATCGCAATGATGTAGAAACAACAGTTGCAACTGAGAGCGCATCAGTTGATACCGCAAATGCAGCAGCAGTGGCATCTGTCAGTGAAGTGGTTGTTGCACCAAGCACACACACGCCAGCACCCGCTCAATCACCAGCAACGCCAGAGGTCAAGGCGACTGTCGCAGATGTGATCGTAGTTGTGCCTGCGCCAGCAGCAGTTGCAGTTACTGAGCCCGTTGTTGCAACTGTTAGCGTCATTGAACCTATTGTTGCACCAACACCCGTGGCTGAAACCCCTGCAGAAGCAACACCTACAGTTGAATCAGCAAAGCCGGTAGCAGCAGAGCCAGTACCACAAACAGCAGCAATCGAAGCTGTGGCTGCCCCTGAAGTGATTGCAGCACCAGCACCGAAGCAAGTTGTCGCCGAAGTCGACACTCCAGAAAGTGTTGGTTTGCAGCAAGTTGCAACTCGCAAAGTTGAGTCTGAAATTGCTACGATCCCAACGACAGACAGCACACGTCGCCGCCGTAGCGCACAAGCGAAAACCGCCGTCAGCAGCGAACCCGTTGCCTTGCAAATGGTAGAAACGGTTAATAAGATCGTTACCGCATCCGAAGTGATTGCACCGCCGGTTAATACAGTACGCCGTCGGAAAGATGTGACCGCCAGTCATACCGCAAATAGCATGGATGCAGCACCACTTGCTCAGGTTGAAACCAAGCAGTAATAAGTCACTAGCAACATGAAAGACAAAAAACCGCACTCAGCAATGAATGCGGTTTTTTTTATGCTTGGACTAGCATAGTGATTTAGCGTGTTCTAGTATGACTTAGGCTTGACCGATAAAAAAATGCTCTGGGAGTAACACCAATGAAACTCGAAGAAGTCTTTGAACAAACGCACAAACTGCCAACCATTCCTAAAGTAGTTCAAGAACTCATTGATAGTTTTAGCAATGATGATATTGACATCGACACCATCGCAAAAAAAATCGCACAAGACCAAGTCATTACGGCAAAAGTACTTCGCCTTGCCAACTCAGCTCACTTTGGTGCCAGCCGCCAAATCGGTTCAGTCCAAGAAGCCGTTGTCGTACTCGGCTTTAACACCGTTCGCACCTTAGTGGTCGCCTCAGGGATTACCGGTGCCTTTGTAGCAACCCCTGGCTTTGATCGGAAAGCATTCTGGAAGCACAGCCTTGCTGTGGCTACCATCAGTAAATGGCTAGCTAAACAAGCTAAAACCAATGGCGAAGTAGCATTCACCTGCGGCATGGTCCACAATATTGGCGAAATGCTGATTCACATTGTCGCCCCCGAGATGGCAGTTAAAATTGATAAATTTGTTGAAAGTGGCGGAGATCGCGTCGCCCTCGAAGACAACAACATCGGGTTTGACTATGTCATGGTCGGCGAAGAACTCGCCCGTCGCTGGAATTTCCCTGTTGAAATTCAACAAGCCATTAAATTTCAAAATACACCGACTTCACAAGACCCGAGCGACAAACTCACTGCGGTACTCTCTTTAGCCAAATTCATTGCCACATTGCAAGCTGATAAACCCAGCATTGAAGATCTATCAGCCCAAATTCCAGAAAACATACTCAGTCTCTCAGGCATAAGTAAAGATACCCTTAATTTAAAACTGGCAGAGCTTGCAGAACTATCCAGTGGCATGGAAGAAATTATTGGATAACTGCTACACCAAGAAAAATCCCTCAGCCAAGAGGTAGAAATAGGGAAACACCTGATTATCTTACGGATTAAAGCTTACTAGCATCAAGGGCAGTGTGAGTTTGTGTGTACTTCACATACGTATCTCATTTCTGCCTTTTTTTCTTTACCAAGCTGGAGACAATAATGAATTCAAAAAAACTAGGTCTCATTGCCAGTATGATTTTTGCTGGACTTCTCTTTAATAGCAACGCAAACGCAGCCAAAACTTACCAAGTAGCCACTGATGCGGCCTACGCGCCTTTTGAATCACTTAACAATAAAAAAGAAGTTGTCGGTTTTAGTGTGGATGTACTTGAAGCGATTGCAAAGAAAAGTGGCATGAAAATCAAATTCATCAACACCCCTTGGGAAGGTATCTTTGCAACACTTTCAACAGGCGACCGAGATATGGTGATTTCATCAGTCACGATCACGCCAGAACGTAAGCAATCGATGGACTTCTCAGACCCCTACTTCGAAGCAAAACAGCTGATTGCCGTTGGAAAAAATAGTAAAGTCAGCAAATTTACCGATTTAAAAACACTCAAAGTGGGCGTTCAAACCGGTACCACCGGCGATGAAGTAATCCAAAAATTACAAGGCAAAACCAGCCCAAATATCAAGCGCTTTGAATCAACCCCATTGGCCATTAAAGAACTTGAAAATGGTGGCGTTGACGCAGTCGTAGCCGACAATGGCGTCGTAGTTAACTTTGTTGCCAACAATCCAAACTCAAAGCTGAAAATGATTGATGATGCAACATTTGCTAAAGAGTACTACGGCATTGCCGTTAAAAAAGGCAATAAAGCCCTGCTTGAACAAATCAATAAAGGGCTAGCTGCAATCAAAGCAGATGGCACTTATGACAAAATTTATAACAAATATTTTGGAAAATAAGCCAAGTTCAAGGTCTAAATACAACTTCAATGGCACTTAAAACCAAAGAAGTGTGTTAAAACCATCGAAGAAGCGCATCGTAACTAGAGGCGCTTCTTTTTTTCTTGAGCTTTGAATAGGTAAGCACATGGATTTTATTACGTTCTGGACACAAATCCAGCAAGCCGTACCCTTGCTAGAAAACTTCCAGCTGCAGATTGTTTGGGAATACCGCGAATTATTCATCGACGGTATCAAAATGACGCTTGGCATTACCCTTGTCGCTGTTACGGTAGGAACATTGATTGGATTGTTTGCAGGGATGGCTCGCCTTGCTGAAGTCAAACATGGCATCTGGAAATACCCCGTTAAATTTTTACTGCGCTGGCCTGCTACAGCGTACGTCACCTTTTTCCGTGGCACCCCGCTGTTTGTGCAAATTTTGCTCACTCACTTTGCGGTAATGCCCTTATTGGTTCATCCAGACAACGGTATCTTGCTTAGTGGCGAAATGGCGTCGACGTTACGTCAAGAATACGGTGCATTTTTATCGGGCTTAGTGGCACTCACTCTGAATGCCGGTGCCTACATTACTGAAATTTTCCGCGCAGGGATTCAGTCGATTGCTAAAGGGCAATTTGAAGCATCTCGCTCATTAGGCATGACCTACGGACAAACCATGCGCCACGTGATTATTCCGCAAGCTTTTCGCCGCATGCTGCCGCCACTGGGTAATGAAGCGATTATGCTCGTCAAAGACAGCTCGCTGGTCTCGGCGATTGGTCTGGCCGAGCTGGCTTATGCTGCGCGAACCGTAGCCGGTGCGTACTCGCGCTACTGGGAACCCTACCTCACGATTTCATTTATCTACCTGATTATGACTTTGGTATTAGCTGCCGGTGTGAGTCACCTAGAGAAGCGTTACCAACAAAGTGGCGGCGTGTAATTCATCCACATCCGTTACGCAATAAAAAACCACCGAGCTTTTCGGTGGTTTTTTATTAACATGATTTTAATCTTAAATTGAAAATCATGTACAAACAGCAAGATGTATAAGCCTACATCCATTATAAAACATTAGCTACGAACATATACCAAATCATTTATGTAAAACCAAAGCCAACACTCTGCGATCTTCGGCGGTCAATACATTAAACGTGCGGCACAATGCGCCCGTATCCATTGCATCGAGGCCAATACGCTTGGCGGATAAAGCGGCAAACAGCTGCGGATGTGGAAATTGAATTTTGCTGCCAGTGCCGAGTAACACCAACTCAGGCTCGAACTCAAGCAATGCGGCAAAATCATCCGCCTGCAAATCAGCAAATGAGGTCGGGCGGAATGAATGAACTGCATTCGGTAGTACCAACACACTCCCTTCAAAACGCTCATCATTCACCTTCACGCTGCTCGTGTCATAACCAGTAAATTGATTCACATTTTTGACTTTAGATTGATGCAGCTTCATACGGGTAGCCTTTGCAAATAAATTTTTAGCGATTCTACCAAAGCTCATCCGCTTGAACGGGCAAAATTGCGTATTTAATGTGCATTTCATGCACAAGGCTGCCCATTTTATGCGTTCTTCCCTTAGAATACGGGGTTTCCCTGAAAAACTTTGCGCAGGCCACACCGATGGAAGCCATCCTCAAATCCAATAAATTATTGAACGTCTGTTACGAAATTCGCGGCCCGATTCCGGAGCGAGCGCGTCAGATGGAAGAAGAAGGCCATCGCATCATCAAACTCAATATTGGCAACCTCGCCCACTTTGGTTTTGATGCCCCAGAAGAAGTAATCCAAGACGTGATTCGCAATCTAGCTAACTCGGCCGGTTACGTCGATAGCAAAGGATTATTTCAAGCGCGTAAAGCCGTGATGCATTACACGCAGCAGAAAAAGATTAAAGACGTAACCGTCGACGACATCTATATCGGCAATGGCGCGTCCGAGTTGATCGTGATGAGCATGCAAGCGCTACTCAATAATGGCGATGAAGTACTGGTGCCAATGCCTGACTATCCGCTATGGACCGCCGCAGTGAGTTTAGCGGGTGGCACGCCACACCATTACCTATGCGATGAAGCCAACGGCTGGCTACCGTCGATTAGTGATATGCGCGCCAAAATCACTGCCAAAACCCGCGCGATTGTCGTAATTAATCCGAACAATCCAACTGGCGCGCTGTACCCAAATTCTGTACTGCTCGACATCATCGCGCTGGCGCGTGAGTTCGGCCTGATTATTTATGCCGATGAAATTTACGATAAAGTCCTCTACGATGGCCTCACCCACACCTCGATTGCCTCACTGGCAGATGACGTGCTGTTTGTTACTTTTAATGGCTTATCAAAAAACTACCGTGCATGCGGCTATCGCTCTGGCTGGATGATTGTGTCGGGCGAGAAAAAATTGGCCAAAGACTACATCGAAGGCTTGAACATGCTCGCCACGATGCGGCTATGTGCCAATGTGCCATCAATGTACGCAATTCAAACCGCGCTCGGCGGCTATCAGAGCATTGATGATTTAGTCTGCGAAGGTGGCCGCTTGGCCAAACAACGCGACTTAGCCTATGAAATGCTCAGCAATATGCCAGGGGTCAGCGTGGTCAAGCCACAAGCAGCGCTGTATATGTTTCCAAAACTTGATCCGGATATGTACCCGATCAGTGACGACCAGCAATTTATGCTCGAGCTACTGACCGAAGAAAAAGTGCTACTGGTGCAAGGGACAGGCTTTAACTGGAAAGAACACGACCATTTCCGCGTCGTCTTCCTACCAAATCTGGATGACCTAACCGATGCGCTGAACCGCGTAGCCCGCTTTTTAACACAGTGGCGCAAACGGCACGGCACCGGCGAATTTGCCGCAAAATGAAATATAGAATGAGTTCGCCGAAGGCGTAATTCACAACAATTAAACTTTAAACATTTAATCATTTGTCGGGTTTAGTTTCGCTAACCCGACCTACGAGGAAGAGAAAATGAAAGCAATCAATGTCGGCCTATGTGGCGTGGGGACTGTCGGTGGCGGTACTGCCACCGTTTTGAAGCGCAATGGCGAAGAAATCGCTCGCCGTGCCGGTCGCCCTATTGTGGTGACCATGGCTGCTAATCGCGACCTTGATCGTGCGCGTGAACTGGTTGGTGAAGGCGTTACCCTCACTGATAACGCGATGGATGTCGTGAACAATCCCGACATCGATATCGTGGTTGAACTGATCGGCGGCACCACCATTGCCAAAGATTTGGTTCTGGCTGCGATTGCTAATGGCAAACACGTGGTCACTGCGAACAAAAAACTGATCGCCGAATACGGCAATGAAATTTTCGCTAAAGCGCAAGAAAAAGGCGTGATGGTCGCATTTGAAGCTGCGGTTGCAGGTGGCATCCCTGTCATCAAAGCGCTACGTGAAGGCCTGACTGCAAACAAAATCGAATGGGTGGCTGGCATTATCAACGGCACATCTAATTTCATCCTGACCGAAATGCGCGACAAAGGCTCGGCCTTTGCCGACGTGCTCGCAGAAGCACAACGCCTTGGCTACGCCGAAGCTGATCCAACATTCGATATCGAAGGCCACGACGCAGCACACAAATTGACGATCATGAGCGCGATTGCATTTGGTATTCCGGTTCAGTTTGATAAAGCCTACTTAGAAGGCATTAGCAAACTGGATGCTGCCGATATCAAATACGCCGCAGAATTGGGATATCGCATCAAATTGCTTGGTATGACACGCCGCCGCCCGAACGGCATTGAATTGCGCGTTTCACCAACGCTGATCCCTGCTGGCCGCTTGATTGCGAATGTCGATGGTGTAATGAACGCCGTGCTGGTCAAAGGCGATGCCGTTGGCGCAACGATGTACTACGGCCCAGGCGCTGGCGCAGAGCCAACGGCCTCTTCAGTGATTGCTGACCTCGTTGATATCACACGTCTACACACTGCTGACCCAGAACACCGCGTACCGCATCTGGCATTCCAGCCAAGCGCGATTGCGAATCTGCCGATTTTGCCAATCGAAGAAGTGGAAACCTGCTACTACCTACGCTTGTCAGCGAAAGACTTGCCAGGCGTATTGGCCGATGTAACAGGCATTTTGGCTGAAGGCCAGATTTCAGTTGATGCGATGCTGCAAAAACCAGCCAGCGCGACAGGTTCAACCGCTGAAATCGTGATCGTTACGCACATGGCGATTGAGAAAAACATCAATATCGCCATCGCCAAAATTGAAAATCTAGCGAGCACCGAAGGCAAAGTGGTGAAGTTGCGTTTGGAACATTTAAACGGCTAAAACAGCGGCTGCGAGACGCGGATACTGCTTCATAAGAGCCTCTCAAAATCCTCATGTACTTAATGTACATTCCGGTTTTTCGAAGCTCTTATTCATTGCCTGCGCACCTCTCGCTCGCTGTTTGAATATCTGCTTAAGCCATAGCACATCTAAGGAAAGTCTGATGAATCCGATTGAGCAAATCGAAGCTGAAAAACTATCCCAAAATGTAGTTACGCGCATCGAAGCCCTCGCGGTCTTAGCTAACCGGCGTAAAGTGTCTAAATGGGATTGGCTTTTAGCAATCAGTGGCTGCGGCATTGGACTTCTCCAATCAGGCGGAATTGAATGGATCGGCAGCGGTGAGATCTGGAAATCCAGCCATCTAAATCATGTATTGGTTTACATAATAGCGTGGAGCGGATTTTTTTTAGCAGCAGCGACCTACATACGATCAAGAGAAAACACAAAACGACTAGAAGCGGCAATTTCACTTCTAAATCAGAAATAGCCAACTAGGTATATAACCCTAAGTATTATATAAATTAACCTACAAGCAGATACCCATGAACTATATCTCAACTCGTGGTGGCGTTGCGCCACAGCAATTTAGCGATATCCTGCTCGGTGGCCTGATGGCCGATGGCGGATTGTCGATTCCAGAAAGCTACCCGCAGCTGACACAAGCTGATTTAGAAAGCATGGCACCACTCAATTACCGCGATTTGGCGTTCGCTGTGATCAGCCGCTTTGTCGACGATATTCCTGCCGATGACCTCAAAGCGCTGATCGAAAAAACCTATACATCTGAAGTGTATTGCAATGGTCGCTCGAAAAACCAAGCCAGCCACATCACGCCGCTAATCAAACTCGACAACAATCTCTATATCCAAGAACTCTCCAACGGCCCAACCTTAGCGTTCAAAGATATGGCGATGCAATTACTCGGCAATCTATTTGAATACGTGCTCGACAAGAAAGGCGAACAAATCAATATTCTCGGTGCGACATCCGGCGATACTGGCTCGGCGGCCGAATACGCAATGCGCGGCAAACGTGGTGTGAATGTGTTTATGCTCAGCCCATTTGGCAAAATGAGCCCGTTCCAACGCGCGCAAATGTTCAGCTTGCAAGATGAAAACATCTTCAACTTATCAGTACATGGCTTTTTTGATGCCTGCCAAGACATCGTTAAAGACGTGAACAAAGATGCGGAGTTCAAAGCCAAATACAAAATCGGCGCGGTGAATTCGATCAACTGGGGCCGCATCGTGGCTCAAGTGGTGTATTACTTCAAAGGCTATTTTGCGATGATTTTGGCCAGCGGCAAAAAAGTCGGCGACAAAGTCGATTTCTGCGTGCCATCGGGCAACTTCGGCAATATCTGCGCCGGTCACATTGCGCGCCAAATGGGTTTGCCAATTGGCCAATTGATCGTCGCCACCAATGAAAACGACGTGCTCGATGAATTCTTCAAAACTGGCGGTTATCACCCACGTGGTCTGGATCGCACTTATGAAACCACTAGCCCGTCAATGGACATCACCAAAGCGTCGAACTTAGAGCGTTTTGTGTTTGACCTGATCGGCCGTGATGCCGAGCGTTTGGCTGCGATGTGGAAGTCGGTTGAAACTGGCTCTGGTTTTGAATTGACTGCCGATGAATTTGCGACGATGCGCGATCGTTATGGCTTTAAATCAGAAGCCAGCAATCACGCCGACCGCATTGCCCATATTCGTGAAGTGTTCGAAAAATACGGCGTGCAGGTTGATCCGCATACCGCTGATGGCTTCAAAGCCGCCAAAGCGCACCGCAATCCAGCGGTGCCAATGGTGATTATGGAAACGGCACTACCGGCGAAATTTGAAGACACGATGCAAGAAGCGCTCAAACAAGCCCCATTCCGCCCGAAAGGTTTAGCTGGTTTGGAAGCATTGCCACAGCGTTTTGATGCGATTGAAGCTGATGCGGCCTTGATCAAGCAATATTTGGTCGAACGGATTAAGTAATTCAAGCTTGAATATAAATTGACCCGAGAAGGCTAAGCCGCTCCTTCCCCCTTGACGGGGGAAGGTTGGGATGGGGGTGGAAATACTTGATTTGACGATAAATTCTAAGTGTCACCCTCACCCTAGCCCTCTCCCGTAAAGGGAGAGGGGACAAAAACGATTCAGCGACTCTAAATTCCATCAATATCAAATCTAAACACGGCAAGCAAAAAGCCCGCTCAGCAATGAACGGGCTTTCTAATGTATATCGCTGCAAACTATGATTTACGAAGTACGCGAACCAATACCTCGTTGCCATTGCCTTGATATTCCAAACTATCAAACGACATCATCCGCGCCATTGAGATACCACGGCCGTGTGGGTCGAATGCTCGATCTGGCGAAAATTCCAAATACGGTTGCTAATCAAAACCCGCGCCCTCATCGCTGATATGCAATTGAATGGCATCCTCATCGGCGATAAATTTCACCTTGGCTTTACGTGCCGCGTATTGTGGATTTTCCAATCGCGTTTCGACTTCATCTTGCCAGCGCCCGGCTTGTAATAATTTGGATTTTTCCGCGTAGCTAATCGCCAAATTGCCATGCTCAATCGCATTAATCAGCAACTCAGACAAGCCCATCGCCACGCGCTGCGGCTCTGGGCAGGCGCGAGATAACATCAGCGTGAGCTGACGTGCTTCATCGAGGGTGCGAAAATGAAATTCACCATTAATCAGCAAGCGATACGAATCGGCATGCATCGCAATTTGATCTTCGAGCTGTTGGCGATCTTTATGAAAGCCAACGGCTGCCGCCACAATCGCAAGCAACATTTCGCGCTGAAACGGCTTAATCAGGTAGTAATACGCACCCGCCGCCAAACCTTCACGAACATTCTCTGCCGCGCCAACTGCGGTTTGCATGATCACGGGGATATGTTGAAAATCAGGATGTTGTTTGAGCTTGGCCAGCACTTGCATGCCATCCATGCGCGGCATCATTCGATCGAGCAGAATCGTCGCAAAGCCTTGCTCATCATGCTGCAAGATTTCCCAAGCCGCTTCGCCATCTTCGGCGGTCACTGTTTCGTAACCCGCGTCAGCCAAGTGCTCAGAGAGAATTTCTAAATTAAACGGCTCATCATCAACGATCAGCACACGATTCTGTGAATTGGAATCCATGGGTACTCCTACGCTTCATGCACGGCAGCGAGAACTTTGCCTGAGAGCTCATTGTACAAACTTGTAAACTCCAACGCCAATTTATGCTTAGGATCAAGCGCAATCAACGGAGCCGCTTGATCGTGCGATTCACGCACCTTCACCGAGCTCGACAAGCGTGACTGCAATACCGGCAAGCCCTGCGCCTCTAGTTCTTGCACCAAGCGCAGCGGCAAGCTAGCGCGAGGCTGGAATTGATTCACAACAATGCCTTCGATTTTGAGCTGGCCGTTATGGTCTTGGCGAATTTCTTCCACCCGCGCAATCAAACCCAATAACGCATCGCGCGAGAACGTATCGCAATCAAACGGGATCAAGCACCCCGTCGCGGCAATCAGCGCCGATAAAGTAAAGAAATTAAGCGCCGGTGGCGTATCAATGTACACCTCATCAAACTGCCCCGTTAGCTCGTCCAGCGTTTCGCGCAATTTGTAAATTTTATATCTGGATTCAAGTTTGACTTGCTGCTCGGCAATGCCAGGATGGGCGGGCATGATGAATAAATTAGGAAAGCGCGTGGCATGCACAAATTCAGCAGGCCCTTTGGCATACAGCGAGTAATTTAGTACTTGATCAAAAAACTCATACAAAGTGGGCGATGTGGACTGCGCCTCATTACCTAGTACGTAATGGCTGCTATTGCCTTGCGGATCGAGATCAACAATCAGCACGCGCTTGCCTTGCGCGGCAGCCACAGCGGCCAAATTCACCGTGATCGTTGATTTGCCAACGCCGCCTTTTTGATTAAACACCACTCGTCGTAACATGCCCTGCCCCACGAAATATGCTGCAAGCACTATACCACTGCCGCAATTGCGGCAGATGTAATCTTGTGTTGGCTCACAAAAATCTGCGTCTTTTACGATGATAAATAGGGGCTACATGCCAATACGACCTGTCAGTCACTTCAATTGCCACTGCGGAAAAATCAAAGCTTTCTACTGAATGACTTGAAGCCACGCACTACGGCCCCATTTATAGGCTATCTATTTTTGTTCAACCCATAGGAAGCTTTTCGCCCATGTCGAAAGAAACATTAGGCTTTCAAGCCGAAGTCAAACAACTCTTGCAATTGATGATTCACTCTTTGTATTCCAACAAAGAAATTTTCCTGCGCGAACTCGTATCGAATGCATCTGATGCCTGCGATAAACTGCGCTTCGAAGCCGTTAACAACGATGGTCTATTTGGCAACGACTCAGAGCTAAAAATCAATGTGAGCTTTGATGCCGAAGCCAAAACCGTAACCGTATCCGATAGCGGTATCGGTATGAGCCGTGACGAAGTCATCAAAAACATCGGCACGATTGCCCGCTCAGGCACCAAAGAATTCTTTAGCCAACTCTCTGGCGACGCACAAAAAGACGCCCATTTAATCGGTCAATTCGGTGTGGGTTTTTACTCGGCTTTTATCATCGCCGATAAAGTCACCTTGACCACCCGCCGCGCAGGCGAAGAAACGGCCACCCAATGGGAATCACACGGCGACGGTGAATTCACCCTTGAAACTGTTGAAAAACCAACTCGCGGTACCAGCATTGTCTTGCACCTGAAAGACGGCGAAGAAGAATTCCTTAACGATTGGCGTTTGCGCAGTATCATCCGCAAATATTCCGACCACATCACCCTGCCGATCTTGATGCCAGCCCAAGCGGGCTACAACGAAGACGGCTCAATCAAACCGGCCGAAGGTTACGAGACCGTCAACCAAGCCAATGCGCTGTGGACACGCAGCAAATCGGAAATCACCGATGAGCAATACACCGAATTCTTCAAACACGTAGCGCACGATTACGATGAGCCACTTGCTTGGAGCCACGCTAAAGTCGAAGGCCGCCAAGAATACACCGAGCTACTCTACATTCCGAAACGCGCGCCGTTTGACCTATACGACCGCGAGCGCCGTCACGGCGTTAAACTTTATGTTCGCCGCGTTTTCATCATGGAAGACAGCGAAAAATTGTTGCCGCAATACCTGCGCTTTATCCGTGGTGTGATTGATTCGAGCGATTTGCCATTGAATGTGTCACGCGAAATTTTGCAACACAGCAAAGACATCGAGCAAATCAAATCCGGCTGCGTGAAAAAAGTCCTCGGTTTGTTGGAAGGCATGGCCAATTCGGATGACGCGGAAGAGCAAGCCAAATACACGACGTTCTGGACTGAATTCGGCAAAGTGTTGAAAGAAGGCGTAGGCGAAGACTTCGCCAACAAAGAGCGTATCGCTGCGCTATGCCGCTTTGCTAGCACGCACAACGACTCCGCAGAGCAAACTGTTTCGTTGAAAGACTACCTTGGCCGCATGAAAGAAGGCCAAGAGCAGATCTATTTCATCACCGCAGACAGCTACGCCGCAGCGAAAAACAGCCCACACCTCGAAGTCTTCCGCAAAAAAGGCATCGAAGTCTTGTTGCTGTCGGATCGCGTCGACGAATGGGCGTTTAGCGGTTTGACCGAGTTTGAAGGCAAAAAACTGCAATCGGTTGCCAAAGGTGAACTCGACCTCGAACAATTCACCGACGAAGCCGAAAAGCAAGAACAAGAAGCCGCCGCCACGGAACTCAAAGACATCATCGAGCAAATGAAAGGCGTGCTCGGCGATTCAGTCAAAGACATCCGCGTCACGCACCGCCTCACCGACAGCCCAGCTTGCTTGGTGGTAGAAAACCAAGACATGAGCGCAAACCTAGAGCGTCTGCTCAAATCAGCCGGTCAAGACGTGAAAGGCAGCAAACCGATCTTGGAAGTGAACCCAACACATCCATTGGTGAGCAAACTGAAAGCAGAAGCAGCCAGTGATAAATTCGGCGACTGGACTCACCTGATCTTTGATCAAGCGCTACTCGCCGAAGGCGGCCAACTGGAAGACCCTGCTTCATTCGTGAAACGCTTGAATGGTTTGATGTTAGCAATGCAAAACTAAATGTATATCTTCCTAGCCATTGAAAATCAATGGCTACAAGACAATACATAAAAAACCAGCCTTAGGGCTGGTTTTTTTATTTCCTCTAACTGACAAATACATATCAAATCTGAGCATGAATTACAAAAATTGAAAGATAAACCATGAATTTACAATGTGAAGATCAGACCTTGTACAACAAATGAATCCGAAATTGTCACTAAAAATTAATAATTCCAATATCATCAAATGATAATAAACCAATATAAATGAATGACTTAGGAAACCATTGCATATAAAAATTACTTCGGTATACTCGCGTCAAATACGAAATTACGCAATTCTTGCGACCGAAATTTATAATATTCAAAACTATAGAGAGAGACGATGAAATTAGCACTTAACAAACTACAAGCTACATTGCTTGCAGCATCAACCATGGCCGCACTGGCCTCACCCGCCAGTGCGGTTGTTTACAAAGATTTGAACCCATTGGGAGGAGCTGCAGATTTCAGTGGTTTTTTCTTTGACAATGTAAGTGGAGTAAAAGACGTAGAAGGTCGCCTTGCTGTTGGCGGTCAACTGATTGTAGGCCCAGGCGCAACATCAATTGGGTATCGTGCACAGGGTGATAAACCTGTTCTAGTTGTTCGCAATGATATTGTCAGCGGAGCTAGTTCAGTCAAACTTGAGAAAGCCCCTGCAGGCGTTAACCCAAATCAAGGCTACGGGCCAATAACGGACTATACGCCTGAGCTCAGCTACGGTGTTATCGGCGGTAAAGTAAACCGTGATTCCAACGGCAAATTGGTAGAAGGTTCTTCACTAGGCAACAATGGGGCGACTCAGCCGATTCACGACTTAAATGCTGGCGTAATGAAAGTTGTGGATTTTCAGGGCATAAAAGAGAACTTAGCAAAGACCTCAAGCTTTCTAAGCAAACTCCAAGCAACGGGTAGTGATCAATTCAAATGGGGTGAAATCTTACTGACCGGCACAGGTGCGAAGACGGAAGTTTTCAATCTAGACAATACCGTTTCCAAATACTGGGCCGAAACTGGAGCTCGTGAAGGTGTACTGCAAAATTTAAGACTATCTGGGATTGCAGATGGTGCGACAGTCATCATTAACTACTCAGGCACAAACCCAAGCTTTAGTGATGTAATTTTTTCTGGTGGCCAATTGGAGCAGTTTGAGGAAAAACGCGCTAATGTATTGTTCAATTTCAGAAATGCAAAAGAAGTTTCAGTAAACACCCATGTATGGGGTAGTATTTTAGCACCGGGAGCAACTTTATTTGGCACGGGCCATGTTGAAGGAACAACGGTGGCTTGGGCTATGAAAGGCCAAGTAGAGCTAGGCTACGAACCCTTCAAAGGCACGGTAATGACACCTGTACCAGAACCAGAAACTTATGCTTTGATGGGCTTAGGTTTGGTAGGCTTACTGGCTGCTCGCCGCCGTAAAGCAAAACAAGCTTAATTGCTAATTGCATAGACAAAGCCCCAAGAAAAACTTGGGGCTTTTCTACGTTTGAACCGGCCAGATTAGAACAAAGGCAGAAATTGCATTAGTGTGAATTGGAGAAATTGAATTTTGAATAGAAATATAGCAATTGACATACTTAAACTATTTTTGGCCTTTATGGTAGTGGGGATACATACAGTTTTCCTAAAAGACATAAGCCTAGAAGCTTCATACCTAACACAGGATGGACTTTTTAGGATCGCAGTTCCAATTTTTTTGATAATCAATGGATTTTATTTTTATTCTGCAATATCAAACAATAACTCCGCCCTATGGATAAAAAGACTATTCCACATTTACCTATTCTGGATGATTTTGTACGCCTACTTTTGGTTTCGCCCATCAGAGCTGACATTTATAGAGCTAAAAAAATAATTCAAACACTAATTTTGGGTTATAGGCATTTGTGGTATCTAGCTGGGCTTATTGTCAGTGCACTTTTGCTACTGACAATGAAAAACTTCAAGTCTCTTACGATTGCCTCTATTGCAGTTGCAACATTTTTATTAGGTGTTCTAATTCAGTACACTGGAAACTACCATCTTGCAGAAAACAAAATCTTAGATACTCAATTTAACTACGATTGGGTCCACAGGAATGGATTATTATTTTCACTACCATATATCAGCTTAGGGTATTTAATTAATAAACATGAAATCCACAAAAAAATCAGCTTAACAACTGCAGTAACGGCATCCATTGTAGGTCTAATGTTGTTAACTTTAGAATCTAATTTCAATTACTCCAGTCCTATAAATGACAAGCATTTTGACAACATGTTATCTCTTGCCATTATATGCCCAGCAATATTTTTATTGTTCATGAAGATCAATATACAAGGGCGCAGCAAAAATATAGCACTTTACTCTTCAGGCGTTTTTTTCATTCACCCATTTGTAATTTACATACTGGGTGAAGTATCAAAACTACAAGCAACAGCCTTAACAATTGCAACAATTTTTATTTCTCTTATAGCCTCATATTTTTTAATTAAAATCAACAGAAAATTAAAATTCATATTGTAACTCCACTCTTTTATGACTTGAATTTTATTATACGGGTCTTAAAAGGTATAAGGCCTCGTGCTTTCTAGCAGGTCATTAAAAGTAGTTGAAAGTAAAGTTGCAGGAAACCTACGGGCAATACTAATTTGGACTTATAACTTCTACTTAAGGTCGACAAATATTACTCAAAACTACTGGATAAATACATGAGTGCGGAAGGCGTGTTACATAAAAACGGGGGGGGGATAAAATAATAAGAAACAGCATCAATTTCACAAATGCAAAAGAAGTGTCATTAAACAAGCCCGGCACTGTCTTTTTTGGGTTAACCAGTTAGAAGAATTTTGATATTTTTCCTTGCTCGGTTACTCTCAATATACTTTAACAATAAATTAGTTACGGTATAAACCTGAACGTAAGTAATAGTAGTAGCGACCGCAAAAACAATTAAATACTTGGTTAATACATTTGCATCAACAAATTTAACTAGTGGTATATGCCATAAATAAATCCAAATAGAGTTATTAGCTACAAACATAGTTATTTTACTGATTTTCAGACTTCCAACAATAGAACTAATTTTTTCACTGTAAGCCCACAGCAAAGTTGAGACAAATAATGAATAAGAGAAAAAATAAATTGATGGCGGGTATTTTAGTTCTTGAATTGAGAAAACCCTACCCGTTTGAAAAAATAGAAAAAACCCAAAAGCAATAAATACACTAAAACTAGCAAAAGCGAGCTTGAGTAGTTGGGACTTATTCATTTTCAACATTCGTAGGCCGACTGAGAATATGATGGAATAAGGCACAACATATAAAATAATATATGAGACTATTTTCCCAAAACCTTCTTGAACATACGGAAATGAAAGATAACGCAAAATTTCATATAGAAACAAAAAACTCATAAGGGCAAGAAAGTACCGGCCATCTGCTTGTACTTTATTATGAAAAATAAATAGGAATGGAGCCGCAATTGCGACAAGCAGAAAAACCCTTATTATCCAAACATAACCTATCCCATTTAATAGAGCGTAAGAAGATAAAACTGTCCTAATATTTAAATCATCACTTGTTGGATAGATAACAAACAGAGCAAAAAAATAAATGGTTAAAAAAATCCATACCGGAAAAACCAACCTCTTTATTCTTTTCCAAATGTAGGCCCAATACGACTCATTTTCTTTGAAACTCAAACCGAATGCCATTCCTGAAACCAATACCATCAAGGGTACATCAAAGTTTCGAAGTTCAAATAACACTCCTGTTGATCCTACATGAGCAAAAATGATCATGGCGAGACCAATAAATCTAAGTATATCTATTCTATCGTCTCTCACTAAACTTCCTTTATTGTTGTATAACACACAAGTTAAACGTCATAATCGCAAAAATCAATAAAATGAATAAATTACGAAATTAAAATCAAATCTAATTCACGCTTTATTGAATACTCGATATCAAAGTCTGTACTCACCGTTTGTTTTGGCTTTAAAATTAGCACCTCTGCTACCTTTTTTGCAAAATCATAGGCGATATTATCGGAATGATTAACTAAAAACTCTGATGCAACCACCTCTGGTAAACCACCAACATTTGTAGCAATAAGATTACACTCAGCAGCGATACACTCAACTGCAGCTAAAGGAAGTCCTTCATTTCGGCTAGGCATGATTAAGACATCTACTGTAGAATAAAACGCAGCCATCTCCTCTGGCTGAAGTTTACCTAGATAATTGAAATCTATTTTTCTACTAGCCAATTCATCAATAATAGAATCACGTAAGAAACCATCGCCAGCTATCTTGAATTGCACCATAGGTACTTTCTTTCGTATTTCATCAAATATAGCAGGTAATAAATCAGCCCCTTTGACAGGAAGCAAATTACCAGCATAACCAACAACAGGCACTGCATTTATATGTCTTTTCGTTTTAAATAACTTTAGATCAATGCCATTATAACTTATTGCCACATTATCTTTTTGATAGCCTAATTGCCTCGCCACGTGCAGCAAACCTTTACTAACAAAAAAGTTAATTTTGGCAAAATTCATCGCGCTAAAAATTAGCTCACGAACTTCCTGTTTTTTTACAGGGCCAGTATGCACATCACTTCCATGGAAGAAATTATAATAACTACGAATTTCGTTCCTCATAAAGGAGGCATAAATTACTGAGGTTAATCCCCAGTGACATACCAGATCGACCTCAGCGAGATTAGTGCAACCTTTTTGCAATTCCTTCTTAATTATTTTTGCCTCAAACTTCATCAGAGTAGCCATTAAAAATGGCAGCTTTAACATAATTGTTGCAATAAAGCCTCGTGGTATAACAACAGTTTGAACTTCAATGTCACCAACAAAAAAATTAGATCTTTTCTTATTCACTCCCTTGCCTAGTAAATGCTTTGCTAACGTTAAACAATATGTATCTGCATAGGAAATATTAAGTACCAAATGCGGTGAGTATCGTTCCAATCGGCCAACCACAGCATTATAAAGACCTGTTTTCCACAAAGGCTCAACATCAATTAAAAAAACTATCATTTTATATACCAAGCAAATTTAAAATCAAAATCAGTGCTGAAGCAAAAAATACAATGAACAGAGGCAGGATCAAACCAGCATAATCTTTATTAAATACATGCTTGCCTAATAAATAGTAACACTGAATAAAATTAACAGAAAATGAAGCCGTTATTGCCCAGCAAAGCACATATAAATCGCCAAATATAATAGCTAATACAATAGCGCCTACATTCGTCACAAAGGAAAATATTGTAGCGACAAACATTAAATCGGTTCGATTTGCAGCCTGAAAGAAACCACCAGTAGAGCTAAGTACAATTTGAATAGGTACCGAGATCGCTAAAATCTTCAGTAGCCCCGCTACATCCCCCCATTGATTGCCAAGCAATAGCAAAACAATTAAATCTGCAGTCAAATACAAACCAAGACCCACAAAGCCGCCAAGCACGGCGAGATAACTGATAAATTTATTATGCAAAGCCGTAAACTTCGCTTTATCGTGGTTGAGTTCTTTTAATACAGGTTGAATAGCAGGAGCCATCGCAAAAGTGAGCAACATCAGCGGGTAGCGCATAAGCTGATAGGCTTTATCATACAAGCCCAAGCTCGTCGCCCCAAAATATTTCCCCACCAATAAATTATCTAGATTGCGAGAAAAATACACCATCACATTCGACATAAACTGGTAAATCGAAAACTTAAATAGCGGCTTTACCTGTGTAAATTCCTTGGAGAACATCGGCCGACCGACCTCTGTTTTTAGGCTACCGTGCCAGAGGGCAATAAATTTTACAATAGAAACGGTTAAGGGCTTAAAGGCCAATACCAAGACAGCTTCAAACCGCTGCATCGACAATAAACCAAGCACCACAGCCAATGATGCAAGCTCGGCAAAGATCTCTGCTCTCGCTATATGCAAAAACTTTTTTTCTCGAATATAGGCAGCAGTCGGAACTATTGAACCCGCATTGAAAATGATAGACACAGCCACTGGCAGAATTAGATATTGATAAGCGCTATTGTCATAAAACCATGCAATTGCTGGCGAAAACATCAAAAAGATCACAAATACAGTACAGCCAATCGCCAAAGTAAAACCAAATACACCATTACGCATTCGTTCACTAATCTGCTTTTCATTGACTAAAGCTGGCACCAAGCCAATTTCACTAAATAGTGCAAAAAACATTGCAAAAACTTGAACAATTGCAAAAATGCCGAATTGCTCTGGGGTAAACACCCGTGCCAACACAACCATCGATAAGACTTGCATTAAATACAGGCTATATTTCCCACCCATACTTTTAGCAAGCGCATTAATAAGAGCGTGGCCATGTGAAGTAGTTGTCATTTCTTAACTTTTTTTAAGTATCGGTTCATACATCATCAATAATATTGAAGAACGCAAAAAATAAATGCATAGGCACAACTGATAAGGGGCAATCCACTCATCCAACATCACTCGCGGTATAGCTTAAGTTTAAGCCCGTGCTATTCCAGCTGGTCTTGCGAAACGATAACGCCGCCACCTGTGAGTTGGGGAACCATTCACCTTTTTGAATGTTTTTCCAAAACAAGTCGGCTTGTTGCACATATTAGAGGCGGTATGCTGCTAATAGAATTACCATATGAACAAACCAGCCCCTAAATATGCAAAACGACGAAATAAGCATCCTACAATGCGGCTTTATAATCTCGTAGCGCATTCATGATTACGCCTTAAGATGGAACGTTAAGGCAGATTTATTAATGCCCCGAATTATCTTTTCTCTAATCGGATCCATCTAATACCCCTTTAATCCATCGCGTTCCTAATGGGTTATTAGATGGCAAAACAAAGCCAACTTTATTCAACCCGCAAAACGACAACAGCGCCTAAATACAATGCAGGAAAAGCATAAGTGAAAAATCAAGATTAGTTTTGGTAAGGCACGCGTTTGTAACCGAGTAATGTGCGATAAATTGCAGGAATCACATCAATAAAACGGTCCTGACGCAATGTTTGTGTAGGCGCTTCAATATTGCTAACGAAGCCAATTTTACTGCCTTCTTGTTTATCCTGCGTTACCAGTGCTGGGCTTGCTTGTAAAATGGTCAGTTTCGGCGTTATAACAGACTGCTCATAGTTATACAAAATCACATCCGCTGGTTGATGAAAATGCGGCGCCAGTTCAACCAACTGACGAGCTGTGCGACGATTAATTAAATATCCACCCGCACACCAACTTGTTGTTTTCACCCGATAAAAATTTCTCGCCCCTGCATTGATTTTAGCTTTTCGGTCCATGAGCAGTCGATTTGTGGAAGTATCCAAACGCACCAAATCGATATCGTCTGTCAACCATTGGTCATCTACAAATAATTGGCTGAGTACGGGTGATAAATACACATCATCTTCAAACACGGCAGCAAAACGGTCATTACCTTCTGCAATTTTTTTCCATACGCCAAAATGGCTTAAAAAGCAGCCCATTTGACCACGCATCCAAGTTTTTTTACCATCGCGCGGGCGTGCAGCCACAAAACGCTCAAATTCATCAACTGGAAATAAACGCCCATCAACGGCAGGAAATCGATCAACAGCAATGCCAAGGCGATCAAAGTTATCTTTCATAAATGCCAAGCGTTCAGTATCTTTATCTAGATTGATCAGATGGGTTTTGATCATGACGATGTTCTCCAAATTAGAAATTCAATTACATACCAACGTGCGCACGGTAGTGCAAATAATCACGTATAAGCGCGAGTTATTGGCCATCGACAAACGTCATAGCCAATTTGATTGGTAAGTTTCTTTGACTTAAAAAAATATATACGCAAGAAGTATTTAAGGATTACACATTTTCTTCGACAAATAAATTCGCAATGATTTTGTGCAAAATGGTAGCGAAATAACCCATACTAATGCAGCTATCTTTTTTAAAACATTAAAATCATCACGAGAATTAATCGCCAGCATTAACCAATCAAATTGCTCAGCAAATATATCAATCCGTTCAATAAAACGATCTGCCTTCAAAATTGCGGCAGCATAAAATACTTTTTGCTGGGTAAAATCGATAAATTGACCCGGAATTAGATACTGCTGCTCGGACCAATCAGCAACCCAGCTCTTTAATCGCTGCCAGCGTTTATTCGCACGTGTGATTGGATCGGCACTTTTAAGAGCATTACCAAAAGACAATGCATTTCTTGCCGCCTCAGCCGGAGCATGGACCCGATAACGAAACAGTGGCTCGGAGATACTCGCAACTTCACCTAATAAACTAATCCCATAAATACAAAAGTAATCTGCGCCATGCAAATCATGGGAATCTGAAGGCAAAGGAAATAACTTCTTTAATGTTGCAACGCGATAAGCATTGCCACTACCTGGCGGGGATTTATATAGCTTGCCCTTGAGTAGCAGCTCATTTTTTAAGTTGCCACTATCTAATGAACTGGGTAAAACGGAACCTGTGGGGTTTGAATCTTGATCAACCACTTTCAGTTTATATTGCACCTTGACAACATCAGGCGTAAAACGTTCTGCAACCCATATCAGCGCATTCGGCTCAAGCGCATCATCAGCATCAAGAAAAATAATGGCATCAGCCGTACAAAGTGAAAATCCTTCGTTATACCCAGAAATCTGCCCGCCATTTTTTTTCTTAACTAAAATAATCTGCTCACCGAAAGATTCAGCGATTTCGATCGAATTATCGGTTGAACCATCATCAATCACAATAACTTGATGCGCAGCGTAGGATTGATTTAATACTGACTCAATACACTCTACTAAAAATTGAGCATAATTATAATTACAAATAACAACACTAACCGTAGGTAAGTTCATAAGACACCAATAAAGTTACCTATTTGATAGGCAATATACATTATTTACTTTAAAAACCTAACAGCTATTAAGTAGGCCACTTTAGAAACGCATATAATTTACAAATCCAAGACCAGATCAACTTCAATTTTTATACCTATTATTAATTAGAACAATTGAACTCTTAGTCACAATTTACTCTCACCTAATTTAAGTGACTTAGTAAAATTTCTGTTTGTTCTTGCATTAGTGCAATATCCGCCCTACTTTCCACATTCAAACGAATCACTGGCTCGGTATTACTACTGCGCAGATTAAAACGCCAATTTCCAAAATCCATGCTCACGCCATCGGTTTCATCAACTGCGATTGCTTGCGATTCATACGCTGCGCGAACTTTGGCAATCGCCGCTTTCGCATCAGGCATCACGCGATTGATTTCACCTGATGATGGGAATGCGGCAATCCGCTCACTGACCATCGCAGAGAGCTTCTGCCCGCTGCGGCTCATTAAATCGATCACTAGTAGCCACGGAATCATGCCGCTATCGCAGTAGGCAAAATCACGGAAGTAATGATGTGCGCTCATTTCTCCGCCATAGACCGCGTCTTCTTTGCGCATCCGTTCTTTAATAAAGGCGTGACCGGTTTTGCTTTGGATGGCGATACCACCCGCTTGCTCGACCATGTCAATGGTATTCCACGTCAAGCGTGGATCATGGATAATTTTCGATCCTGGAGTATGTGCAAGAAAAGCTTTAGCTAAAAGCCCTACGATGTAATACCCCTCGATAAACTCACCCGTTTCATCAAACAAGAAACAGCGGTCAAAGTCACCATCCCAAGCAATACCCAAATCAGCACCATGCGCTTTCACTGCATCGGCAGTATCGGCACGGTTTTCCGGCAGCAATGGATTAGGGATGCCATTCGGGAATGTACCGTCTGCTTCGTTGTGAACTTTGATGAACTGTACTGGCACATTGGCAGCGGCAACTTGCGCTTCTAACGCATCGACCACATGGCCTGCCGCGCCATTACCGGCGTTGAGGACAATTTTCATCGGCTTGAGCTGAGCAATATCGATATAACCGAGCAAATGCTGTACATAATCGGACAAGATCGACTGCTGGCTTAAGCTGCCGCGCTGCGCTACAGCTGGAAAGTTATTCTCTTCAGCAAGGCGCTGAATATCGCGCAAGCCGGTATCGCCACTAATCGGCACCGCGCCACGCTTGACCAACTTCATGCCGTTGTAATCCATTGGATTATGGCTCGCGGTCACCTCGATACCGCCATCGACATCGAGATGGAATGCGGCGAAGTAAACTTCTTCAGTGCCGGTCATGCCGATATCGATCACATCGCAACCAGAATCCATCAGGCCATTGGCCAAAGCCATTTTGAGCGATTCAGACGTCAGCCGAACATCACCACCGACCACCATGCGTTTTGGTTTTAGGAATTGCCCATAAGCTCGGCCAATGCGATAAGCAATGTCTTCGTTCAGCTCAGTACCGAGTTGGCCACGAATATCGTAGGCTTTGAAACACGTCAACGCCGCCATTATTTAACCTCAACCCGGCCGTAAGTATCTTCAAATCGCACAATATCATCTTCTCCCAAATAGCTGCCCGATTGCACTTCGATCATTTCGAGTGGGAATTTGCCCGGATTTTCCAAGCGATGTGTCGCGCCAATTGGGATATAAGTCGATTGGTTTTCGCATAGCAATAGCGTTTTATCGCCATTCACAACGCGTGCCGTACCACTCACAACAATCCAATGCTCGGCGCGGTGATAATGCATTTGTAAACTCAGTGAAGCACCAGGATTAACGATAATCCGTTTCACTTGAAAGCGCGAACCGGCATCGATGCCCTCGTAACTCCCCCAAGGACGATACACCTTGCGATGCGTGACCGATTCGCTACGACCCGCTGCTTGCAAACGGTTCACAATATTTTTTACATCTTGTACACGATCTTTGTGCGCCACCAAAATTGCATCCGCAGTTTCAACAATCACTAGATTGTCTACGCCGAGCGCCGCAATCATGCGGTTTTCACTGCGGATATAACTATTGCTTACGCCTTCAACCATTACATCGCCAACAAGGTTATTTCCATGCTCATCCGAAGGCGAAACCTCAGACAGCGCGGTCCAAGAGCCAATATCATTCCAGCCCAAGCCAGCAGCCACGATCACAGCCGCATGGTCGGTTTGCTCCATCACCGCATAATCGATTGAATCAGATGGGCAAGCACTGAAAGCTTCGCTATCAAGACGAACAAAATCTAAATCACGCTTTGAAGCATTCACTGCCAACTTAACTTGCTCAAGCATTTTTGGCTGGAACTTCGCCAACTCTTGCAGATACAAATCGGCACGGAAAATAAACATGCCGCTGTTCCAATAATATTCACCTGTCGCCAAAAACTCAGCTGCACGTTCAGCATTAGGTTTTTCGACAAACTCAGCAACTTCATAAGAGGTATCTGACTCAAACAATTTCTTGCCAACGCGTATATAGCCATACCCCGTATTTGGCTCAGTTGGGCTAATACCAAAAGTAACTAATTTCCCCTGCTCAGCCACTACCGCAGCCTGTAAAACTAACCTTTGAAAAACATCAGAATGCACAATGACATGATCGGAAGGCAATACCATCAAGACAGCATCAGGGTTATTTTCTAGCGCAATCACCGCCGCCGCAGCAACAGCAGGCGCGGTATTGCGCCCTACTGGCTCAAGCACGATTTTCGCTTTATTCACGCCCACCGCACGCAATTGCTCGGCAACCAAAAAGCGTTGATCGTTGTTGCTAATCAATAGGGGCGCAGCCACATCAGGCAAGCCTTTAAGCCGAGTTGCTGTTTGCTGCAGCAAACTTTCATCACCGTATAAACTCAAAAATTGTTTCGGGTAACCGCCACGAGACAAAGGCCACATGCGAGTGCCAGAGCCGCCGCAAAGAATAACTGGGGTAATGGTCATGAAATGATCATCCAAGAATAGATTTAATAATTAATCACGCCCGTAGAGGTCACGCGTAAATACTTTTGACTTAACATCATCAAGCTCATCCGCTAAACGATTTGAAACGATAACATCTGAGCAAGCCTTAAATTCGGCCAAGTCGGTATAAACCTTAGAATGAAAGAATTCAGACTCTTTCATTGCTGGTTCAAAAATAATCACTTCAATCCCTTTTGCTTTCAGGCGTTTCATAATGCCTTGAATTGCAGAAGCACGGAAATTATCAGAATCGGCTTTCATTACAAGGCGATAAATACCCACTACACGAGGATTTTTTTTCAAAATCTCATTTGCAATAAAATCTTTTCGCGTGGTATTAGAGTCAACAATGGCACGGATAATATTGTTAGGTACTTCTTGATAATTCGCCAATAGCTGCTTCGTATCTTTCGGTAAGCAATAACCGCCATAACCAAATGAAGGATTATTGTAATGATCACCAATACGAGGATCCAAACCAATCCCTTCGATAATCTGACGCGTATCTAAACCATGGCTAATGGCATAACTATCTAATTCATTAAAGTATGCAACACGCATTGCGAGATAAGTATTCGCAAATAATTTAATCGCTTCCGCTTCAGTTGATTCGGTATGCAATACCGGTACATAACGCTTGATTGCACCTTGCTGTAGCAATTGTGCAAACTGAACTGCAGCTGCAGATTGATCACCCACTACGATTCGTGAAGGATGCAGATTATCGTAGAGTGCTTTGCCTTCACGCAAAAACTCAGGCGAGAAAATAATATTCTCTACACCAAACTCTTTCCGCATCCGAGCTGTAAAACCAACAGGCACTGTTGACTTAATAATCATTGTTGCTTTTGGTGCAAATTGCAACACATCACGAATCACGGATTCAACTGAGTTCGTATTAAAATAATTAGTTTCCACATCATAATCAGTCGGCGTTGCAATCACGACAAAGTCAGCATCCGCATAAGCAAAAGCTTTATCCGTACTGGCAATCAAATTAAGCCGTTTATTCGCCAAATAATGCTCAATCTCTACATCAACAATCGGGCTTTGCTTATTATTAATCAAATCAACTTTGGCTTGGTCAATATCAAGAGCAATAACTTTATTATGCTGCGCCAATAAAATTGCATTTGAAAGCCCAACATACCCCGTACCCGTAATCGTAATGTTCATTTATGATATAACCCTAAAAGATTTAGAAATTTTATGTTCAATTAGATAACGAAATATTCTAAAAAAACCAAAAATATACCGATCAAACATACGTCTTGGTTCTTTTACTAAGCGATACAACCACTCTAGCCCAGAGTTTCTCATCCAGATCGGTGCTCGGTTTATAGAATTTGTATAAAACTTGAAAAATGCCCCTGTAGAAACAATGACAAATCCAGAATCAGGAAATAGCAAGCATATTTTTTGAGCTAATTTTTCTTGCTTAGGCATGCCCATCGCAAGAAAAATCACGCAATGGCGTGGCAATACGCTAATTGCATCAAGGTACACTTGCTCAGATCTAAAGCCATCAAGCGCACAAACAAGCTCAGCACCTAAAGAAGAAACCTTATCAGCCATTTTCTGAACAACTTCAGATTCATCACCAATTAAAGCCACAGGAAGCGATTGATCAATAGCAGACTTTACTAAAAGCGGGTTCAAATCCGTGCCATTAGCATTGATACCTGGCGCATAAGACAAACAACGCATAAAAATTTTGATCGCAATACCGTCACGATACAAAATTGAGAAACTATCAACTAAATCTTGATCAATTTTATTTTGCATAAATTGATCCAAAAGATAAGCATTAATAAAACCGATGGAAACAGTTTGCGTCTTTTTGGTAAAACACTCAAATTTCACGATTGCATCTTCATATGATGCAACAGGAACAACTTTATCTAAAATCAACCTAGATTTCATAACACGCAACCTAATTTAAGCACAAGGATTGAATATAAATTTTTTAAGGAAGACTTACTCAAGCCAGAAATTAAAGACAAAGTAAATCCATGCAAAAATAAACAATACAGACGCTACTTTACAGTTTTAAAAAACAAACAAATCAAGACCTCGCCCCAACTAGAAAAGGAACGTGCTTATTAAAAAACTTCGACATATAAAAAATAAAAACCAGAGAAACTAAAACATAGATAAAGTTAAAATACCAATCACCCAACAAGTAAGGAGAATCAATCCCAAAAAAAATCATCAAAAATCCTGTAATCCATTTATAAATAACCATATGAGATGCAAAGATCAGCAATGAATTCCTCGATAGAAAATCAACGGTTCTACCATAAGGCAAAAAATCAACTAAAAAATAGAGAACAAAAAAACCAACAACTGCAACAAGCAAATAAATAAATGGCGAAAAACCAAATCTTGACAAATTTAAATCAAGAGGCCCATTTTTCAGAGCCAAGAAGATGAAAACCGGCAGGAATACACACAAAATAAAAAAACGATAGCGAGAAAAATCCAGTCTAGTCATGTATTCATTTAGCACTACTCCAAATGAATAAAAGACCAACCCCGTTATCACCTGCAAAGTAACCATATCTGGCTTATTTAATTCACCATAAAAAACAAAAACCGAGACAAGAAAAACAACTAAATAAGATATAAACAGCACGATTTTACTAAAAATAAGTTTTGCACTTATGTGATATACAAGCGAAATCCAAAAAAGCGCAACAAAAAACCAAAGTGCAGGATTTACAAACAAAGCACTTACAGTGCCAATATATACGCCGCTAAAAGCATCAAAAAACGTTTTATCCTTAAGATATACTGACAAATTTGCATATTGCTTTGTTAAACACCAATACAACCATGAGACGAAAAAGAAAAAAAAATACGGGACCAGCAAAGACTTAAATAACTTTGAAAACCTAGCTTTTATATTTAATACCATGTAACGCTCAGAAAGTAAAAATCCTGAGATTATAAAAAAAAGCGGAACATGAAACGCATATATAAAAATCTTAAATTGATTTGACAAGCCAGGCGCATGGCCAATCATTATTAGCAAAATACCAATTGCTTTCATCTTATCAATAAATACAAAACGACCTTCCAACAAATTATCACCCTCTTTCATTAAAACCTCTTTTCTAAATAGTTCATTTGAGGCTTATCAACACCACCATTAGGCTCTATCGAAAATGGATAATTTCCCCACCATGCGCCAGCTGCCCAATATGACCAGCCTGCCCACATTTTATTTACCGCAATAAAATCTAATTTTGTACGCATCGTTTGCATACAATCCGGAGTGGCCGCAAAGCCAAACTCACCCAGCCACAAACGTTTTTGGTTTTCTTGCGCCCAAACACTTATATTTTGCAAAAATCGTGTCATTTTGGCGCTATCAATACAGTCTGATTTGGTGCCTGAATAATTACTATCCGCATATTGATGTACTTCAATGACCATTTTATTAAGTGGGTCTTGAAAATTAGCAAACAACGTTGCATTACTTGGTGTGCCTGAAAACCAACTGTGCGCACCACTCCAACCGCCGCCAGAAACTAATATCAAGTTGCTAATTTGATCACTGCGCAGTTTATTTACCGTAGTCTGCGCCAAATCGCGCCATGTGCTTCGATCTAAATGTGCAGGCTCATTCATTAACCCTAATGCGACCGAGTCTGATTTAAACTCTCTGGCCATTTTTGCCCAAAAATCATAAAAAATTAAATCATAATTGGCGTAGGTAGACAGCGCTTTGCTTTTGAAACCGCCATAATTATGCAAATCAATAATTAAGCAAATATTGTTGCGTGCAGCAAAGTCAGCAACTTTTTTTACCTCGGCCAAATAGCCTCTTTCCAAATTACCGTACGCTTCAAGCTGCATTCGGTTCCAAGTAATCGGTAGTCGTATCGATTTCACACCTTTATCACGGTAATATTCCAGCTGCTTTGTCGTTGGAAATACATAGTTTTTCCACTGCACACCTGGTATGGCTGCTGAGTTAAACTCCGCCCCCGCCAAATTGATACCGTTCAATTGAACATCACTGATGCAACTACTTGCTGCTTGAACTGCACCACTTACGCACAAACAAGCAATAATGGCTAAAATTTTATTCATATAACTCCATATATTTCTTGGCTACATTAGTCCATGAGTATTGCTTAGCAAATTCTGCCGCTTTTTCTTTCTGCTGAATCACTTCTGATTTATCGCTGCTTATAAATTGCGCCAAACTATTGATCTGTTCTTTTACTTCTGCTTTATCTTTTAAAATAAAGCCTAATTGACTTTCGCGTTGTATCTTTTCAAACGGAGGAATTGCAGATAAAATCGGAATCAAGCCTGCGCTCATTGCTTCAATTGCGGCAAGGCCAAAGCCTTCGTGATGCGATAAACACGCAAAATAGCTGGAGGAGGCAATAATCGACTTTAATTGCTCATTACTTGGGCTTTCTATTATTTGGATATTTGTTAACCCATTTTGGCTCACCAAATCATTTAGTTTTTGGGCATCGACATCATACGGACGCCCCGCAATCACCAGAGAAAATTCAGGTTTAATTTTTTGTAATTGCGCAATCAGCTCAATCAGCTCTGGTAAGCCCTTATTCACCGACCAGCGGCCAAAATAAACGATTTGTGACTGAGCATGACCTAAAGCCACATTTTCAAACTTTTCTACATTAACGCCATTTTCAACTAACACTAATCGTGGCGCGGCTGCAATTTGTGAAAAAATGGCGAAATCATTATCACTACAAGCAACCACCTTATCGTATAGCGCAGATGTAATACCCGTTACGGTATTAAAAAAGACTTTTTTCAAACCAGCAGCATAAGGCGTATGAAAGAACCCACCGTGCGTAGAGGCAATAATTTTTTTCTTATGGATAAACTTAGTCAAGGCCAAAAAATCATAGAAAAAATCAACGCCATGCACATGAATAACGTCAAAATCTTTCATCAGACTAAAAACAGACAAGCAAATGGGGTAGCGAGACGAACCAGAATAAGGCAAACGGATGACGGGAATCCCTTCAACGACTTCATTTTTTGGCAATTTATCTGCCGAGTTACGAAATAGTCGATCTAGCGTAATGACAGTCGGTTGATATTGAGTCTGCTCATTTTGGTATTTGACTAAATTTGCAACAACGTCCTCCATACCACCAACAGAAGGATGATATTGGCGTACAACGTGGGCTATTTTCATGCTGGATTAGACCTATTGAACTTAATTTCTTTTTTAAATGCAAAAACAACACCGAGCATAAACCAAGCGAGTGCCGCAGTTTTAAGCGCAAATAGCGATGTACCACTTACCGCCAAAATACAAGCAAAGTAGGTGCCTAGCATGATTCTGAAATACTCGGCTCGGGTATTCCCTTTAAAAGCGAAAAATAAAGTAAGCCAGGCAATCGTTATAAAAATCAAACCAAACCGTGAGATCACATATGAATATCCTAAATCACCATAGCCACTTGCATATCGTGTGGCCCCTAGCAGTTCTAATAGTGGTGTGTTTTTCAATCCATTTCCTGCAATAAATAAACGCCCAATTAAATTATCACCAGCATACTCACCCAAGTTAGCGATCAATAATAATAAAATTATAATAAATGCTGGCTTTGCGATAACAATCGGCTTAATCAATCCCAAAGGGGTAAATCGAATTACCATTAATAATGCAACTAACAAAGTAGCAAAACGGGAATCCGTTAAAATCAAAATGACCAATACCAAGCCTAAGTATTGCCACATTCTTTTGCCTAGTGGTCTTGCCAAACCCCAAGCAGATAGAATTACTGCAAAATTACCAAAAGAGACTGGCTCGATAAACATTGAAGCCGCTCGCTGATTACTAAGTAAACCGGGGAACCAAGTCCGCCCAATACCTTCAGGTCGGAATGAATTCAAGGTAAGCATCTGCCCTTTGTGCATTGCTCCAGCTGGATTTACCGCGCCTGTACTGGCTTGAAATTGCAATGTCGGTAAAAATTTCCCATAGAGCGTAGGAAAAGACATTTCAAAAATAGCGATTACAATCAATACTATTGTCAAACCAAATACGAATCGATCTGTTTTTTCATACTGAGCAAATCGCAATCCTAGTATAAAAAACAAAATCGGGATTAGTACATCCCGAATTGATTTTAAGTCTAGTGATGATCGAAATAAAAATAATAAAAATAAATTTGTTATCGCAAACCAAAATACAGCAAGCTGATTAACTGACCATCTTCGCTCATAAAATACATAAAAACATAAAAGGTAAACAATAAGCTCAGCGAGCATTAACACGCTAGAGCCCATTGGCGCTCTAAATGACATCGCAAGGCAAAGGATGAATTGGTAGACTGTTGCAAAACCAACAATCCATAAGGCGAATTTGTTTGCGCGTTGATCTACTGTCAATACCAATTCATTTTCGGCTAATTTTGGTATTTTCATTCGTCAGAACGACTCCCAATAATAACTTTCTTATAGTCTGGCGAGAGACTATTCAACATCTCATTTACAAATTGATCCTGTATTTGATATGCAGCCTCTCTATCAGCACCAATAGTGGACACTCGTAACAGTAAGCCATCTGGCATTTTGCGTTGGAAGCCGTACTTTACTTGCCAAATTTTACGATCTAAACCTGATTTAACTAAATGCTCACCGAGCAAAATCCAATAAGTAATGGGCTCTAGCCGTTCACCCATTGATGACATCAGTCTCTGTACTGGAATATCAACTGATTGGGTTTTTAATATATCAGCGTATTGTTTCCCAACCGTGAAGCCTTGTGCTCGATAACAAATTTCAGGTCGATGTACTTGAGTACTTTCCCCGCCTTGATTTCGACCATAAGCTATAGACAACATCACACGCTGACCTTGGCTATTGATGTAGGTTCGTGATAAAACTTCGCTATACAACTCATCTAATTTGCTTTGCAAATCTGCTGGCACCGTGATGGGTGAAACATACTGATCTACCTTCCAATCACCAAACTGTTGAGGAATATTTTTTTCTAGTTCTATCGCAGGCTTGCTATTACCTTTTGCTGGCTTAGGTGAAAAATAAATGCTAAGAAACGCTGATAAAACCATTACCATCGCAATGGAAATCACGTTTAAATTATTTGCTTTTTTTAAGTCCAGCATCGTGAATTCCCATTTTTTTCAAAATAACACCAAGCAATCCGTCAAAAGACATTAATAAGAATAAGGCTACACCGAACAGCACAATACCTGCAAAACCATGTAAGAATCCTTGGCCAGCTTCATCACCAAAATGGTATGTTATTAATATTAATACAATGACTCGCACTGTATTTGCTGCCAGCGATATTGGTATAACCATTAATGCAACAATGATATTACGCAGTGCATTCTTGTAGCCCATTAAATTCAAGTAGAGCAAACCAATTGCTTCTAATGTAAATAATGTATGCAAGCCAGCACAAGCATCTGCAACCAACATTTGATATTGGCCAATTTGAATAATCACGCCTGAACGTGAAACAGGATATCCAAGTTGATAGAGAATAATTTCAGAAAAATAAGACACTACCGTTTTCATTGGCAGAGTCAATGCCGTCACCAAGGCATTTGGTAACGGCAGCATGAAGAACATGAAAAACAGTGGAAACCATAATGCGCGTACGGCAGCCCATCCCCCAATAAGTAGTAAAACCCCAATCAATACAATAATAAATGATGACGCTATGATTAAATCTATCGTTAGTGCTTTTCCTAGGATGTAGCACAAGCAACCAAACAATAACACTAACCAACCTGTGAATGGATTAGTTTTTGCTTCAATAATCAAACGGCAAATAGCATTATTGGATCGATAGATCAGCCATAAAGCAATCGCAAATACAATTGGTGCATGACCTTGGTTTTCTTGGCTCCAGCTATTCTGAGAAAGCCACCAAAATGCAGGAACAAACATGATCAGTAGACCAATCAAAATTGGCCAAACTTTATTCACCGCAGCAAATTGATCTTTGTTTAACGATAAATTCATTCTAACTATCACTCTCAGTTAGGACGCAACCAATAATCTCGATCTTATTGGCGTTGAATTGTTCTTTTAAAGAGGCGAGCCCTTTTACAGGCGTTTTATCTTTTTGAACAACAAGTAATACGCCTTTGGTTCTGGAGGCGATAAATTGCGCATCCATCGCCGTCTCTAGCTTTGATGTCGCATATATTACGACATCAAATTGAGACTCTAATTGTTGAAATAATTGACCAAATGCGTCTCTTGATAATAATTCTTGAGGATTTGGTGCCGCTGTGCCTGAATTTAATACTGATAAATCGCGAAGGTCTGCGATCTTTTGAATGCACGAAAGGTCAGTGCGGCCTGCAAGTAAATCACTTAGTCCTGAATTATTTTTTAGGCCAAATAGATTGGATTTACTATTTGATCGCAAATTCGCATCAACGAATAAGGTTCGTTCGCCTAATTGAGAAAATACGACGGCTAAATTTGCAGCTAATAAATCACTCGCACTATCGGAATCATAAGAAGAAATGGCAATTGATTTATGACCATTCTCCATCCATCTTAAAATGATTTGGCTTCGCAAGCTGCGTAAAGTCTCTACCCTCGAATCAAATGGTGAATATGCAGCAACCAGACTTTCATCTACTGTACTTTGGCCGGATAAGAGATATGGATATTCAAATTGTTGTGATAAAACATCTTGTATATCGCTTTCCGTAATTAATCCTAATTTTATTGCTGCCTCACCAAAGCGCAACCCACTCTCTTTTTGCAATTGCAAGATTTTTTCTGCTTGGCTTGTATTAATTTTTCCACTGTCAAGTAATTGCTGGCCGATATTTCCTTTTGCCAAACTTGGCAAAACTTGAATTTCATTATTACTCATGCTTTCACTCCGTATAGGCGAGCCAATCTATATTTTTTAGCCTTAGGTTGGATCAAATCGGCCAATACAACTAAATCCAGCACATTTTCAATATCATGTTTGGTTCGCACTCGACGATCTAATAATTCAGCTAACATAGCAAAACCTATTGCTAATAATGCCCCTACAAATACAGCCAACACCATATTGAGTGGTGTATTTGGCTTTGAGTGATTGATCGGCTCTGACGCTGATTTGATAATTGAAATATTACTTTGATCTAATCGGCTTTCGAGCATAGTTTGACTGAAGCGCTGCAAAGCTTGATCGTAGCTACGCTGTGCATTATCTACATTACGAAGCAATACATCGATGGCTGCGCGCTGCGATTTCAAATCGAGAACTTTCTCTTTTTGTGCCAGTAATGCTGAATTCAGTGCTGCTTGACGTGAGGCTGAGTTACCTGCTGCGCTGCTCAGACCACCAGCATATTGCCCCATGAATTCGTTTAATTGACTGCGTGTTGCATTAAGTTCAGCCATTGCCTGCTGATTATGTGGATGGTTTGGACCATTTTTTTCAGAAAGCTGCTGATATTTTGCTTCTTGAGCGGCTAGTTGCCCTTTCAGCTGTTGAATAAGTGGATGATTTAATACATCGGGCGCTATTGTGCCACCGCGTGTGCGGGACTGAGCATCAAAGGTTTGTGTTTGTGCACCTACGACTTGACTCGATAATTCATTAAGCCGTTGAGTTTCTACATCTAAGCGCTCATCGGAACCGACGATGCCATGTGTTTGCTGATACTCAGAAAGTTTATTTTGCGCCAGCTCTAAATTTCGCTGTAATGTTTTCAATTGCTCTTGAAAAAAAACATTATTTTGTTGGGCTGCGGCAATTTTATTATCTATCGTGGTACGGATATAAGCTTGAGCAAAGTTATTGGCGAGCGTTGCAGCAAACTTAGGGTCTGCGGCCGTGTAATTTAGTGTAATAACATTACTTTCACTACTAGGAATTACATTTAAGCCTCGAAGTAAAGACTCAGCAAACCAGCTACGAATTTCACCCTTGCCTTGGGTTGCAGCCATAAATTGCGCTTGCGCTTCTGGCAATTTAGCAAATCCCAAAGTATCTACCACTTTGAGAGCAGTATTTTGGCTGGTAATCATATCCACCTGTGTGGCCATAAAGCTTGGCGCCATATACCCAGCTATAGGCTGACCTGTGACGGGGTCAGCGGCTTTCACATCAATAGCTAATGCAGCTTCTGCGGTGTATTGCTTCGGTAGCGATAAGCTAACAAGCAGCGTTACGAGCATAACCGTAAAAAATACAGATATCGCGATCCATTTTCTTGCTCGCAATATATTTAAAAATTGTTCTAAAGTCATCGAATTTACTCAGCAATGTAGGGTGCGGTTAAAACAAACTTTCCTGCACGAAAACGGTGTCATTTTCCTGAATTAAGTCGGTGAGTTTTGCTGCAATTTTTTCTACTTGACCATCTGCTGCAACACGGTGAATTTGGAGGTTACGGTGGGAGGCGCGTTGATTAAATCCACCCGCTACAGATAGCGCTTGCATCATGGTCATTTTTGGCTCTAAGCGAAAAACACCGGGACGAGCCACTTCACCGTACACATAAAATTGCTGCGCTCTTGGAATGTATACCGTGTCGCCATTTTTGATTTGAATTAGACGTTTTTCTGGATTTGATAATTGAGTCAATATACTTAAGCGATATTCAATACGTTCTTCACCACGCAAAATCACAATGGTGTCGCCGCCAGCAGGGCTGATACCGCCCGCGATGGCAAGCAAATCGATGATATTGGTGGCACTATCGAGCGCATAACGGCCGGGCTTGTTCACTTCGCCCAATACTGCAACGCGTTGGCTGCGGTATTGCACGATCAATACATTCACATTGGGCTTTTTAATGAAATTGCCTTCCGTTAATTTTTTGGCTATGAGTGCCTCTGCTTGGGTGTAATCCAAACCGTACAGTTTGACCTCACCAATCAATGGAAATGCCAAACCACCTTCATTATTGAGCTGAACTTCTGTCGTTAAATCTGGATGGTCGTAAACTTGGATTTTCACCACGTCACCCGCCCCCAAGACATACTCACCCTGTGGCTTTGCCCATGAGGCAGAAGCCAGCAGGCTGAGCAAGCTAAAGCACAGCAGTAAGCCTATTTTTTTCATCATTATTTAAGCCCCTTCAATCCGGCCTTAAGGCTGTCATCGGTTGCCGATGCATTACTCGCTCCGGCAACGGGTGCTTGAGCTGGAGCGGAGGCAAATTTTTGTAGATATTCAATCTTGGCTGCCGCTTGCAATGCTTTTAATTTAGCTTTTGCGTTTTCTTGTGCGTTGTTCGTGCTTAGATAGCGCTTGATCATCGGCTCTGCTTCCGTTGGGCTAACTGGCCCAGGAGTACTAGCTTTCAGTTGCAACAGCACCATTTTGTCGCCTTCATTCATTGCCAAAATATCGCCTTGATTCATAGCGGCAAACTTGGGCAACATTGGCATCGGCAATTGCTCTGCAGAACGGTTGCTCTCATTGCTTTCAAATTGAATACCGGCGGCATCTAGTACCGACTTCACTTGCATCGGGGTCGTGGCGGTATCTAATTGTTTTGCGATGACGTCGCTATATTTGTCTTTAGCAAAAGCAAACATGACGAATTCGTAAGTTTTTCGGTCGGCAAACAAGCCTGGATTTTTGGCATAAAACTCATCCACAGCTGCTTTTGTTGGCTCAGCAGGCTTGCCAATCACTCGCTCAGCAGCCGCTTGCGCTAAGATTTGGCGCTTAGATGCTTCAATAGCTTGAACAATTTTGGGATCACGATCTAATTTCAGTTCGGTTGCTTTTTCGACTAATAATTCTTGATCAATCAGCTGATCTAAAATTTGCTGCTTTTGTTCTGGGCTGGCGCTTGGTGCTTGCGCTAATACAAAATTAAGCTGATGCACGGTAATTTCGGCATCATTCACTTTAGCCAATACTTGGCTAGGGGACTTTTTCTCTTCTTTGCCACCACAAGCAGTCAAAACGAGTACGGCTGAAATTGCGAGTACGATAGGGCTTAATTTATTCATTTTTGAATCCTTAAATTACTGTTCAAAAAAAATTTCTAAAATGCGTTTTTATCTCTAAACATGCTAGTGGCGGTCATCCAGATAATTTTTATATCTAGCCAGACCGACCAGTTCCTTAAATAATCTAAATCGTAGGCAATACGCCCTTCCATCTTGTCTAGCGTATCGGTTTCACCGCGGAAACCATTGACTTGCGCCCAGCCCGTGATTCCAGGCTTGACCATATGGCGAATCATGTAACCTTTAATGAGTTTTCTATATTGCTCATTGTGAGCATTAGCATGCGGCCGTGGGCCGACAATACTCATTTTGCCTTCCAATACATTGATAAATTGCGGCAATTCATCCAGTGAAGTTTTACGAATAAAGCCACCAATCGGTGTTAATCGAACATCATTCTTGGTGGCTTGAATGACTTTATCGCCGTTTTCCATCACCGTCATCGAGCGAAATTTATACACCAAGACACTCTGACCATCTTCACCATAGCGTTTTTGCTTAAAGAAAATCGGCCCAGGTGAAGTCAACTTAACAGCGATTGAAACGGCCAGAAGTACCGGCCAAATCAAAGCCAAAATCATCAGCGATAATACGATATCGCTGATACGCTTCACTACACCGCTTAGCCCCAAAAATGGACTTTCACAAATCGCGACCACGGGCAAACCGGCAACATGATCAAAACGGGCATTAATTAAATCAAAAACAAACAAGTCCGGTACAAAATAAACTGATGCCGTGCTGTCTTTCAGGCAATCCAAAATCGCCATCACGCGCGGCTGAGCAGTCATTGGTAGTGTGATATAAATCTGCTGCACATTATGTCTGCTAACGAACTCAGGAAAGGCGGTGAGATCACCAATAATTTCTTTTTTATTGATATCGCCCAAGCGCGAGGATTCACGATCCTCAAAAAACCCCAAAAAGTTCATTTTTAAATATGAATACGTTTGGATGTTTTTTGCCAACGCTTGGCCTGGTGTGTTCGCACCGATAATGACGACGTTTTTGATATCTTGCTTACCAGGGTGCAGCACAAACAAGCGAAATAACAAATGCGTAGAGACCAGCACCAGCGGTGCGCTGATCGCCCATGCGACAAAATAAGGAGGGTGTATATAAGCGTTAAACCCAGAGACCATGCCAATTAAATACAGGGTGACTAGAACAGCAAACCATTCGATTGCAAAACGCCCCAAGCCCAGTAAAGGCCTAGAGTACCCTGGCACAAACAAAAATACGCCATCAAGCATAACTGCCGTGAGCAAAAACGTCAGCACGGCCATCAACACCAATACACCATCATGCGCAATTGCAAAGGGTATGGTTAAAGCATAGAGCGTAGCTACCGCAAGAAACGGGTCTAAAAATAGCTTAAAGAATCCAATGACCGGAGATGAATTACTAAACTCACGAAAACGGTCACCCAGCAAGCTGGGCTGGCGCAAAGCTTGATCTTGTTCTGTGCTTGCTTTCAAACTGAGTCGTTCAGGGACATCTTGGTGCAAAACGGGCTTTTCCTATTGGTTTAAAGTTTAAAAATTATATTTAAGAGAGACGCCAATTTGTTCATCGCTGTAATCAAATTGGTTTATTTTTTCATCCCTATTTTCAAACTGCACATACGATCTGATCAACATACTGCGCAGTATTTTGTAGTCATACGACAATTGATATGTGTCGTAGATTGAATCTTGAGTACGCAAACCATTCGATGTTTCTGTCTCTACTTGGCGATAGTTGTAGCGCGCCCCAAACTTGGATTTATCAGAAAACTGCCAATCCGCAGCAATATAAGCGTTACGCTCTAAATCACGCCCCACAAAATTACTACCGAATGAATCAAAGTTTTGCCCTGCGCCGGTGCTAAGCGTTGTTTTTGCGGTGGCTTTCCAGACTAAATCAATGGCTCCGGTTGGCTTTGTGCTCTTTTGCCCGTTGAAGTCCGATTTCCATTGGGTGTAGCCCGCCGTTACATTGGCATTAAATTTTGCTGTCACGGGCCAATTGAGACCCAAACTGGTATTTTGTTCGGTATATCCCCGCAAATCAGCAGGAATAATGAAATTCTCATCGTATTTGTGTTCTAACCAATTGTGCAGCAAGGTCAGTGCAAATCCTCGATCTGAGGTGTATCGCACGCCAGCACCCAAGTTGCGATTATTCGCATTTTGGTATTTGCGTACATCATGGTCTTCTTGCACGTATGCCGCATTGGCAATCAACGCCCAATTACTGAGCAGTTGATAATTCGCACTCCAGCTCACACGGTTTGTTTGTACGGTATCAACGACTGAGGTACGCACATCGTCAAAAGAAGACAGGGCATTACTCGTAGAGGCTGCTAAATTACCGCTCCACTGATTACCCACCACCCAATTCCAGCCCAAGCCCAAATCCCAAGCGGGGCCATTGAGCTCATCAAAAACTAAGTAATTGCTATATGAAACTTGTGCGGTGGCATACACATTTTGCCGACTTAGCGGTAAATCGATGCGACCACCAAGGCCCGTTGTGATGCTCGAATCACTTTTTTGTTGGTGTCTGCGGGTTGAGTTATTTTCTTGCTGATCCGACAACCGGAATACGTTTGAATCGTATACATAGGCAAGATCAGCGAATAATTTAACCGTATCTTCCTGATCGTACGCGGCTTGCGAGTTGCCAATCGTAAGTACGCTCAAAAAAATAAGTTTGTTTTTAAACATTAACATCAAATCCAGTTGCTGAGATTGTGAACAATAGTCGATCTTAATTCTACTACAATTTTATTTCAATTTAGTTTCATTTTACAACCCAACCATCAGCAAATAATGATTTAATAATTAACTATTTGCTAATACTTGGAAAAGGTGCTGATTTGGTCATACCGATGATTCTACCAGCAGCATTGCTAACTCGAATTTATGCAACTAAGCCACTTCGTTACCATCTGCTAAAATAAACTTACAATCACTCAAAAAACGGCAAAGAAGCTAGCAACAGTCTTTTGATTTTTCACCACATTGCATATGATATATCATATACTTATTACTCATTTTATATTTTTTAAAATTACTTATAAAATTGAAAATCACTTTAAAATAAAATACTAATATACCTAGATTAAAACTCATACTAAATCTGCTCACGGATGTTCATGCAGTAAGATATGAATTATCGCTTCTTTTTTAACATCTATTATTTTCAATTCGTAATGAGTGCTGTCCAATGTTGCAACTTATTTCTTCTGTATTTTTAGTTCTTTTATGCTTGCAATCTCACGCATCGATTCTTCAGCAACAGGTTGTCGTTGATGCGCCCGCCATCTCCGTACTTGCAGGCAAGCAGGACAATGGCAATGTCGCGATTGAGCAACTGTTTACTGCAAATACAACTCAGGCACAGGATATTTTAGCTAGCAGCACACCATTGAGTAGCTCCACTTTGTTCGGTGGTTCAAAGCAAGGAGGGACACCATCTGCATTCAGTTTTCCTGATACACTGACCACACCACCGAAACCTATTGCGCCCCCTACTGCTACGATTCCTCCTCCAATAATACCTGCCGTACCTGAGCCAGAAACCTATGCACTAATGGCAATTGGGCTAACTGGTTTGCTTCTCGCACGCCGCAAGCGCGCGTATCACGCACAGAAAAACCAATCACGCACCGAGTAGGCAATAAAAAACCCAAAGATTAATTCTTTGGGTTTTTGTTTTTTTAAAGCTTAAATTAACGACGCGCCATGCACGTATCAAACCGCCACTTCACTCGATTCGCAAACCATTCCGTTGTCAACTTGCGGCTGATTTTTGGGCTTTTTAGATCAATCTGTGGCATCGCAGCACGAGCGTGGGTTTGGCCATTTTTTTCGATGAGCGCAAAGGTTTTCTTGTATAGCTCGCTCTGAGCAAAAGCAGCGAGCTTTTCTTGCTTCAAATCTCGCAAGATGGCGTCTTGGCTCATGCCTAGCTTGCCACTTAAGCCATATACCGCTGTCTGCGTGCCACTGACCCCGGTGGGTACGCCGCCGCTATATCGAAGCAAATCACCATCAAGCACCAGCTCTTGCCCTGTCAATTTGCTTACCACTTGTTGGTAAGCCACATTGCGGCTGGCATAACGCCCAGCATTAAAATCAGCAAAGCGGTACACCATATCGGTATATGGCGCGGGGTATTGCAGCAGAATGGCTACACCGAAATACGTCCCCCCTCTACGGGTAAAGACTTCATTGCGCACACTGCCTTTCATCGCATAGGGATAAGGCCACGCTTTCACGTGCCCTTGCGCAAATTCAACACTAACTTGCATCGGGCCCCCGGTGCGAATTGGGTTTTTCATATTCAGTGGTAACTTTAGTTTTTCAGCTTCATCCGCTAAATCCTCGAATAAATTATTCATCTCGCGCTCTGTACGTAGCGTATCAATACGCTCTTTGTAACTTCGGCCGGTTGGCGATGTTTTTAACAGCGCCGTCTGCACAGCAATCAAGGGAATATGATATTTCTCGGCTCGTTCACCAATCGCACTCCAGACGATCTTTGGTAGACCGGGCACCGTTGGGTCACCTTGCCAGCTCGACTCTTGCTCTATCGTTGCTGCAGCAGCGCAGAAATATTCAGCAGTGTAGGGTAATTTCAGCGCAGTAAACGCATCCAAAATATCCGCATTCCAACCCGCTCGGTCTGGCATTTTTGGTGGCAGCAGTTGATTCAATAAGGCTCGCGCTTCATTAGTAGTCAGCGAAGACTTTGGGCTAGGCGTTGCTACTGGCGTAGGTGTTGGACTTGGCTCTACACGAACCTGCGGTATTGGACTGGTTAGTGGTATTGGCGTAACCGCAACAACAGGCGTAGCTGTCACCTGCGGAGTCGGCACGGGGCTTGTACTGGGCGTAGCACACCCGACTAAAACACCACCGAAACTGATTGCTGCCAGACTACGTAAAGACATGAGCTAAACCTTTTTTGCTTAATCGCGTAGCTTAAAAAAACTTCCCACGAACAGCAAGCAATAATACAAACCGTTACCTCACAGCATGGGAAAGTTCAGTCTCCGCTCGATTTAAGTTGAATTTTCAACTAAATCAATGACTTAATGTCATCAAACATCACCATTCAAATCATCAGTAGTTTCACTATCGCGATTTCTAGCACTAGGGATGTAGTGTATTTATTTTCACTACACAAATTTGATATAAATCAAATTCCTTGTGCTGATTACGGTTTAGCATGGCCGTATTGATGATTTATTCATCACCGATCTGATACGCAAGGATTGCGGAGGCGCTATGAGTAAGGTTTTAGTAGTAGGCAGTATCAATATGGATTTAGTCGCTCAAGTCGACCAATTCCCTCGTTTGGGCGAGACCTTGTTTGGTCGGTCTTTTAAAACCTACCACGGTGGCAAAGGCGCGAATCAAGCGGTCGCTGCTTCGCGTTTGGGTGCTGAAGTCACGATGATAGGCCGTGTGGGTGACGATGCGTTTGGACAAGAATTGACAGCATCACTCATCGCCGAAGGCGTCAATACCGAATGGATCCAGCGTAGCGCCAATACCACCAGCGGCATTGCGATGATTACGCTCGCAGGCAGCGATAACGCGATTATTGTCGTGCCAGGTGCTAATGCTGATTTATCAGTTGAAGATCTACTTGCAGCCGAAAATGCATTCCGAGACTGTGATGTGGTGATTGCCCAGTTTGAATCGCCACTCGCCACCATCGAGATGGCCGCGCAATTGGCACAAAGCCACGGCAAGCCGTTCATTCTGAACCCTGCTCCAGCGATGCCACTCTCTCCAGCATTACTGGCTCAAGTGGCGCTACTAACACCGAATGAATTTGAACTCAGCATCGCACTCGGTACGCCAGAGAACGAATGGCAAGCAGCGCTACAACAATATCCTGGCCAAATCCTCATGACCGCAGGTAAAGACGGCGTTTGGTACACCACTGAAAGCGGTGAATTGCGTCAACAAACAAGCTTCAACGTGAACGCGGTCGACACTACCGGTGCTGGCGATACGTTTAATGGTGCATTGGCTGCATTTTGGCATTTGGGATTAAGCGAAGCCAGCCGCATAGCCTGCGCTGCCGGCGCTTTGTCGGTAACGCGTGCAGGAGCACAAGGCGGGATGCCAACTTTAGCTGAACTCAATTCGTTTTTAGCTGGAGACACAAAATGAAAAAGCTCGGTCATCTTAATCGCGACATCAGTCGCATTCTTGCCAGCATGGGGCATACCGATTGCATCGTCATTGCCGATTGCGGGCTACCGATTCCACCGCATGTGGAGTGCATTGACCTATCTCTTGGTCGTGGTACGCCATCGTATTTTGCGGTACTCAACAGCATCTTGGAAGATTTCCAAGTCGAGCGCGCGGTATTGGCGAGCGAATGCCAAAGCCAAAATCCAGCCGTGGCTGCGCAAGCGCAAACCCTGTCAGGCGTTACCGTTGAATTTGTGCCACACAGCGAATTCAAGCAGCTCACCCAGCAAGCACGAGCAATTATCCGCACCGGCGAAGCCAGCCCTTACGCCAATATCGTGCTGTATTCCGGCGTGATTTTTTAGGGGATGACGATGTTGATTAAAACCAATTGCATCGAGAATGTACTTACCCCGATTCAGTTACCGCACGTAATTAGTTAGGAGACGGCGATGTTGATCAAAATGAGTGGCATCAGCAAGGCTTTTGGCCCCGTCAAAGTACTCGAAGGCGTCGAGTTTTCGGTTGATCGCGGTGAGGTACACGCGCTAATGGGTGAAAATGGCGCGGGAAAATCCACACTAATGAAGATCCTTTGTGGGGTGTATCAAGCTGATAGCGGCAGTATTGCTGTCGATGGGAAAGATACCCAAATAAAAAATACAGTCGATGCCGAAAAGCTCGGTATCGCCATCATTCACCAAGAACTCAACCTGATTCCCCAGTTATCGGTGATGGAGAATATGTTTTTAGGACGTGAGCCGCAACGGTTTGGCGTTATTAATACGATCAAAATGCGCGCTGATTGTCTGGAATACCTCAAATTACTCGGCATTGAAAATCTCGATCCTGATGTCGAAGCGGGCAGCTTATCCATCGGCCAACAGCAAATGGTCGAAATCGCTAAGGCGCTCTCGCTCAATGCGCAAACCCTGATTATGGATGAGCCCACTGCCGCCCTGTCAGAACGCGAAACCGAAAAGCTGTTTGAGATTATTGCCGACTTGAAATCCCGTGGCGTGGCGATTGTGTATGTGTCGCACCGCATGGAAGAAATCTTCAAAGTCTGCGACAAGATATCAGTACTACGCGACGGGCAATTTGTTGGCGAGCGAGAAATCGTTAAAACCAGCTTTGATGAAATCGTCCGCATGATGGTGGGCCGTGAAATTGGCGAACGCTTCCCGACTCGAAATGCCACCTTGGGTGACATTCGTCTCAAGGTCAGCGGTTTAGCCGATGCCAGCATTAGCAATATCAATTTTGAAGTGCGCGCTGGTGAGGTACTTGGCATCGCAGGTTTGATGGGTGCAGGTCGCAGCGAAATTCTGAAAACCATTTTTGGTATCAACCACAAAGTCTCGGGCGATATTGAACTAGATGGTGTTGCTCTACACGTTAAAAAACCAAGCGATGCGATTGCTGCTGGCATTGGTTTTGTCACTGAAGATCGTAAAAGCCAAGGCTTGGTACTGGGCTTGTCGGTCAGAGAAAACGCGACCCTAGCCAATTTATCTCGTTACGCCCGTTTTGGGGTCATCAATCAAACACAGCAAATGAGTGTGGTGCAAAACGAAATTGATCGAATGCACATCCGTACTCGCGACGCCGAGCTGGAAGTGAAATCGCTTTCCGGTGGTAATCAGCAAAAAGTGGTGTTTGCCAAATGGCTTGGCATTGCACCAAAAGTGCTGTTTTTAGATGAACCGACACGCGGTGTCGATGTGGGCGGCAAGGCTGAAATTTACCAAATTATCAACGAACTAGCTCAGTCGGGCGTCGCCATTGTGATGGTGTCGTCTGAACTGCCCGAAGTTTTAGCAATGAGCGATCGTATTCTCGTTATGCATCAAGGCCAACAGGCAGGGATTTTTGCCCAAGCCAGCGCCGAAACCATCATGACTGCAGCAACTGGAGGTTTGAAATGAACGTACAACACAAGGCCACATTACAAAAACTCGGCCCCTTCTTGGCACTCTTGGTATTGGCGACCGGCCTCGCGATTACCAGCCCTGACTTTTTAACCATGGGCAATTTACTCAATGTATTCCGTCAAGTTTCGATCAATGCGCTGATTGCCTTTGGTATGACATTAGTCATTTTGCTCGGCGGGATTGATTTGTCAGTGGGTTCAATCTTGGCGCTGTCGTCGGTCTTGACGGCGCTGATGCTCAGTCACGGTATTGATCCGATTGTCGCCACTAGCGTTGGTATTTTGGCCGGTGCCGGCATGGGTATGCTGAACGGGCTGGTCATTAGCAAGGGTAAAGTCGCTCCATTTATTGCCACGCTCGGCATGATGACGATTTTGCGTGGCCTGTCTTTGGTGTTTTCTGAAGGCCGCCCGATTACCGGCTTAAACAGTGACTTCTTTGCCATGCTTGGCGGTGGTTATGTCGCAGGCATCATTCCCGTTCCTGTGATCATTATGTTGGTGATGTTTGGTATTTTCTGGTTTGTATTGAAGAACACCGTTTTTGGTCGCCACGTCTACGCCGTTGGTGGCAACGAAGAAGCATCTCGTCTTTCTGGCATCAACACCGACAGTATTAAAATCTGGGTGTACACCTTGTCGGGCGCCATGGCTGCTACCGCAGGGATGATTTTGACCTCACGTTTAAATTCCGCTCAACCCACAGCGGGCACTGGCTATGAACTGGATGCAATTGCCGCAGTCGTGCTCGGCGGAACGAGCTTAACAGGTGGCCGTGGCTGGATTTTCGGCACCTTGGTCGGCGCGCTGTTGATCGGGATTTTGAATAACGGCTTGAACTTGCTCGGTGTGTCTTCGTTTTACCAACAAGTCATCAAAGGCGTTGTGATTTTGCTGGCCGTATTACTGGATCGCGCCAATAAAAATAAGTGATGTATCGCCTTGTAAAGAATAATTAGCAGTGCATAAGTAGCAATACCCCTTAGTTTTACTTTTCGTTAAAATTATTTGGAGTCAATCATGAAACGCATTCTTTCACCACTTTTAGTCGGTCTACTCGCAACAGGCCTGATCGCCTGCTCAAAACAAGGCCCAGATACCCAAGCCGCCAGCGAACCGGCAGCCGCCGCAGCGGGCGCGCCACTCAGTATTGGCTTGGCGATTTCCACACAAAATAATCCGTTCTTTGTTGCTCTGCGTGATGGCGCAGATGCCGAAGCGAAAGCCCAAGGCGTTAAACTCATCACCGTCGATGCGCAAGACGATTCGGCCAAGCAAATCTCGAATATCGAAGATTTGATTCAGAAAAAAGTCCAAGTCATTTTGATTAATCCTGCCGATTCAGATGCCGTTGCTGGCGTCGTCAAAGAAGCACTGAAAGCGGGCATCAAAGTTGTTTCTCTCGATCGCAGCGTGAATGGCGCTGAAGTCAACGCGCACATTGCATCAGACAATATCGCTGGTGGCAAAATGGCTGGTGAATTCTTGCTCGAGAAAATCGGCGGCAAAGGCAATATTGTTGAGCTAGAAGGCATTCCTGGCTCATCGGCAGCGCGTGAACGCGGTCAAGGTTTTCACGCTGTCGTTGATGGTAAAGCGGACGTGAAATTAGTCGCTAAACAAGCGGCGGATTTTGACCGTGCGAAAGGCCTCACCGTGATGGAAAACATTCTGCAAGGCAATAAAGACGTGAAAGGCGTGTTTGCACATAACGACGAAATGGCTCTCGGCGCGTTCAAAGCGATTGAAGCGGCAGGGCTGAAAAACGTCGTTGTCGTTGGTTTTGATGCAACACCGGATGCAGTTAAAGCCGTAAAAGCCGGTCAATTAGCGGCGACAGTGCAACAAAAACCTGAGTTAATCGGTAAAATGGGCGTTGATACCGCCATTAAACTCAGCAAAGGCGAAGCAGTGGACAAGTTCATTCCAGTTCCACTTGATCTTGTAAAACAGTAATATTGAAGTCAAGCAACAGAAACAGCCGATGTGCGAGCATCGGCTTTTTTATGGGATAAAAATGAGTCTTTACCAACGCCTCACCATCGCAGATATTGCCAAACTGGCTGGCGTCTCAAAAACCACCGCCAGCATGGTACTCAATGGTCGCGCCGAACAATATCGTATTGCCGCCAGTACGGTCGAGCGCGTGCGGCAAGTTGCTGCCGAGCATCACTTTCAGCCGTCCACATCGGCACGTTTATTGCGCTCACGGCGCAGCGAAACCCTAGGCTTGGTAATCCCAGAGCTGAGCAATTTGGCCCACGCCCTACTCGCGCAAACACTAGAAGCACTGTGCCGCGAAGCGGGGTTTCAACTCTTTATTATGTGCAGCAACGATCAAGCTGAATTGGAAACCAAAGCGGTTGAGCAATTACTGGCCCGCCAAGTCGATGGCTTAATGCTGGTGCCTTGCAGTAATAACGCCAAACTCTATGCCAAATGGAGCAAACGACTGCCCTTGGTACTAGTCGATCGGCGTGTTATCGATAGCAATCTACCGTTTGTGGTCACCAATGCAGAAGAACAAGTCTTCACGCTGATCGCACAAACCTTGGCGCAAGGCGTCAATGAAATCGCCTATTTTGGTGGTCAAGTGGCTTTATCACCGAGTGTCGATCGTTTAAGCGGCTATCAACGAGCATGGCAGAGTGTTGGCAAAACGCCCGATGCAAATCTCATTTTTCACCGCGATTATCAGCAGCAAAGTGGTTATGCCATGATGGCAGATTGCTTCAAACAATTAGGGCGCTACCCCGAAGCGGTCTTTGCCGCCTCAATTTCATTGCTAGAGGGCGCGCTCGCCTTCATTAACGAACACGATCAGTTCAAAGTCGTTCCGCAGCATTTATTGTGTTTTGATGATCACCGCCTGCTCGATTACATGCCGCATCCAATAAATTCCATTGTGCAAGACAGCGCCCAGCTGGCCCAGCACAGCTTAAGTCGTATCATGGCGCTGCTAGCCAGCGAATCCATTGAGTCGGCATGGATACCCGCACGCATAAATTGGCGACAAAAACCGCGATGACTGTTGCTAAGGACAAAATACCTGTATAGTGTAGGGCTGTTCGTGAACCGCCCTTCCTTGTATGGGCCGTTATACGTAGGTAAATAAGTTGCTCCGCGCCTTGTTTACAGCAAATTAGCCTATGTCCGGCATCTGATCGTTCGCAAGTTCGGCTATTCCCGCATAGATCATACTCCCGCATTTCGGGAGACTGCCGACCGCGCCCCATTGGGAATTTGCAGCGGCAGGCACCGTATTAATTGCTTATGTGCAAGAACTGGAAAAGTAAATGTCAAAAGAAGACGTTGTAGAAATGGAAGGTGTAGTAGCCGAGGTTTATCCGGATACTCGCTTTCGTGTGACCCTCACAAACGGTATCGAAATCACGGCTTATGCCTCAGGTAAAATCCGTAAAAACCACATCCGCATTATTGCGGGTGACCGAGTGACTGTTGAAATGTCACCGTACGACTTAACCAAAGGCCGTGTGAGCTTCCGCCACAAAGACGACCGCCCTGCGCCAGCACGGAATAACCAATTCCGTCGTCGTTAATACCTATGGGTATATTGCCATAGCCATTACTTAACAATGGCTAGCGAGCAATACATCAATAACGAGCCTTCAAGGCTCGTTTTTTTATGCGCAAAACTTTAGCAAGCATAAACCACAGACATAAAAAAACCCGATCAACAGATCGGGTTTTTTGAGGGCTTGCTTAAGTCGCCAAGCCACGTGACTCTAAGTATTCCTCGTAGCCACCCAAGAAGTGATGGAAAGTGCCATCACCATTGAGCTCTAGAATTTGCGTTGCCAATGACGATACAAACACACGGTCATGCGACACAAAAATCAAAGTGCCTTTGTACAAGTCCAAAGCCATATTGAGCGACTCGATTGACTCCATATCCATGTGATTGGTAGGTTCGTCCATCAACAGCACATTCGGCGTTTGCAAAATCAGTTTACCGTACAACATACGGCCTTTCTCACCACCAGACAAAACTTTGACTGATTTTTTTACATCATCGCCAGAGAACAAAAGACGACCAAGAATACCGCGAATCACTTGCTCTTCAACACCAGGCTCAGACCATTGACGCATCCAATCAAACAAAGTCATGTCTTCAGCGAAATCTTCTTCATGATCCTGAGCAAAATAACCTACATCGGCTTTTTCCGCCCACTTCACCGTACCTGCATCCGGCTTCAGCACACCCACCAACATTTTCATCAATGTTGACTTACCCACACCGTTACCACCGATGATGGCGAGTTTATTACCCGCTTCAAAGATAAAGTTCAGACTTTGAATCAGCGGCTTGTCGAATGATTTTGACAAATTCGTCAATTCAAACGCTTGGCGATGCAGTTTTTGCTTATCTTCTACATCAAAACGAATATATGGATTTTGACGGCTCGACGGTTTTACTTCGACCATGCCATCTTTAATCTTATCAGCCAGCTTCAAACGGCTTGTAGCTTGACGGCTTTTCGATTTATTCGCGGCAAAACGCTGCGCAAAGGCTTGCAACTCAGCAACGCGCTCTTTAGCCTTGCTGTTATCCGTCAAAGTGCGTTCACGCGCTTGCGTCGAAGCCAGCATGTAATCGTCGTAGGTGCCTGGATAAATACGAATTTCGCCGTAATCCACGTCAGCAATATGCGTGCACACTTGGTTCAAGAAGTGACGGTCATGGGAAATGATAATCATCGTTGAATCACGTTGATTCAGCGTATCTTCCAACCATTGAATCGTGTGAATATCCAAGTTATTGGTCGGCTCGTCGAGCAACAATACATCGGGATTCGAGAACAAGGCCTGCGCGAGCAAAACACGCAACTTCCAACCTGGCGCAACATCCGACATCGGGCCGTTGTGCAATTCAATCGGAATGCCAGCCCCCATCAGCAGAGCACCTGCACGGGCTTCGGCAGTGTAGCCGTCATACTCAGCCACTTTACCTTCAAGCTCAGCAGCGTGCATATAATCGTCTTCGGTCGCTTCTAAGTTAGCGTAAATCGCATCACGCTCATGAATCGCCGCCCACAATTCACCATGCCCCATCATGACCACGTCAATGACACGCAGATCTTCAAAGGCAAATTGATCTTGCTTTAACTTACCCAAGCGAATACCTGGATCAAGCGCCACATTACCAGCAGTCGGCTCTAAATCACCGCCCAGGATTTTCATGAAGGTTGATTTGCCGCAGCCATTTGCGCCAATCAAACCATAGCGATTACCATCGCCAAACTTAACAGATACCTTCTCAAATAGCGGCTTAGCGCCAAACTGCATCGTAATGCCATTCGAACTAATCATTGTCTTTTGGGCCTTCTCGCCTACATGTTAATGCCAGCAAGGTGTAAGATGTTAGGGTTAGTTCACCACTCAGAATCGAGCATGGAACTCTTCATCGCGTATTTTAACACATTGCCCCCACACAAAAATCACCTGAGTAAAAGTGCCACCCCTACTCCAGTAAAAAATGCGGCCATCTTCACAAAAAATACAACGAATACAACGATTTAATGCTTATTCCTTGCTCGATAGCAGGGCAACCGTTTATCTTTACAGTATAAAATATTAAATAGCATACGACGTAGCCAGGAAAACCACCACAATGTTTGATTTCAAAAGTCTCATCAGCGCCATCCTCGGCAATAGCAAGAACGAGGGTGTCTACGATTTAAAATCAGCCACAGTGATGATGAAAGAGCTGCCAGAGAGCGATATTTTGCAAGCGCAGATCGAAATCATCAAAGCATTGCAGCAAATCAACAGCAATCCGCGTACCAATATCAAAGAACGCTTTAAAACCATTCCCTATCTCGATGAGAAAGCGCGTAGCCTGCAAGATCACTTAGTCGCCATCTATCAAGGAAATGCACTGGACGACGGCGCAACTCCCAAGCAAGTGCTCCCTACTCTATTAGCGTTCTGGAATGATATGGGCGATGGCTACCGCCTTTGTATTAAACAAGCCACGCAAAATGCGCCACGCGGACTCGACAAAGAACTACAACTCTTTACGCTACGTGGATTAATGTACTTTTCCGAACAAGCGCGCTGGGCCTACCTGCGTTACATGGAAATGGACAGCCGCACTTGGCGCAATTTGAATCGCCTCTACTTATTTGCCGAACAAAAAGGCTTTGCCACACAACCGCTGCAGCCCTACCCGAATGCCGAAATCACCGACATTCGACGTGAATTCATGCAATTGCTAATGCTGTCGTTGGCTATTCCAGAAAAACTACAACCCGCACAAATCGATCTAGTCACCCAATGGCTAAAACGCTGGGCCAGTCGTGTCGATCTAGAAAGCCAAATAAAACCCAATCGCCAGCTGTTTGCAATCAATATTGCAGGCTCTACGCCACCAAAGCGCCTGCGTCGTGACATGGTTGGTGAAAATTGGCGCTATTGGTTTACTGAAACCTTAACGCTACACATCAAAGAAACCATAGAAAAACTGCAACAAGGCGAAGACCCCGTTGAACTTGGTTTACCAGCAGAATCAAATCAAGCCGCCAATATCGATTTAATGCAACACCTCATTAACCTTTGGTCGCGCGACACGCCAGCCCCAGTTCGTAAAGCAGAGCGCCACTCAACGCAAAAAACCATAAAAGTCACCTGCGGCTTAGATGATGTGATTGGACATCTTCGTGGAGATACAGCTACCGACACTCATTCACGCTGGAGCATCGATAACGAAAGCACCACCGGTATTGGTGTGAATTATCAAACCACCCGAGATGATGAACTACAAGTCGGAGAAATTATTGGTCTAGACGGCGTGGGAATGAATCCAGTGTCGGTCGGTATTGTTCGCCGTATCACTAAAAAACGCGATGGCCAAGTGAATGTGGGGATCGAAACTATTTCACAAACGCCAATTATCGTTGAGCTCACACCGCTACTTGGCAACCGCAGCTTTTTTGGTGTGTATTCACCAGAAAATACATCAATTAATCAAAGCCGCTTCCTAGTCCTGCCACAGGCTTTTTTTGCCGACAATCGTGAGTTCCGCCTAGCCGCGCAAGGCAAGAGTTATCGCATTCGTCTTTCGCCTGCAATCGAACATACGGCTAACGCATCACTGGCTAATTTTGCTGTTTTAGAAAAATTATAAGATTTATTACAAAAAAACGAGACAAGGGCGCGAAAGCTTGCTATTATGCGCACCTGTTCAAGAAACGGAAGCGTGGCTGAGTGGTTTAAGGCAGCGGTCTTGAAAACCGTCGAGGATGTGAGTCCTCCCAGAGTTCGAATCTCTGCGCTTCCGCCAAATACTTGAATAAAATACTAAGGCCTTGAGGAATCAGGGCTTTTTTATTGCCTAAAATTTCTCTCGCTGAATTTGTTACACACGGTGCTACGCAACGTGCTACACAAAGGATCGCGAAACATGAGCTATCTCACGAAACGCAATGGGATTTATTATTTCCGTTGCCGTATCCCCAGTACATTAATCAGCCGCTTCAAAAAAACTGAGATATGGAAGTCACTACGGACATCCGACCGCAGGACTGCAATCATTAGATGTGCGAAAATTCAGCTAGACTTCCAAAGGCTGATACTCAATATGGCAAAATCAATTCCAACCGTTGAAGAAATGCTTGCACAAGAAATGCAGGATGCTAATGTTGCAGCGATGCAAAATGGTACCTTCTGGGAAGGTTGGACTGCTCCTGCACCAGAAGCAGACACAGAGCCAAGCCAAGAAGAAATGACAGCAATTGATGCCGAACACGCTACATTTACTCGTCATTACGAACAGTTAGAAGCTCGCCGTGATGGCATGGCATTTATGGCTGCTAAGCATGAGGAAGAGCAAAGACGAGCGGCGGCTCAACCCACTTCGAATCAGTTAGTCAGTGATTTGGTCAAAACACTGAAAAGTGTAGAGATGAACATTAAACAAGACGGCAAGCTCAGCAAAATTTACGAGATGTACATTGAAGAAAAAACGCTGTCTGGCGTTGGTGTTGCACAAATCACCTCATTGAAGGAAGTCATTTATGGCATCTTGACTGGGTTCTTTGGAGCGGAAGCAGTGTGCTCGGACGTAACAGACGAGCGTGTCCATGAGCTATTTACCTTAATCCAGCAATTACCTCAAAAATTCACACTGACCCCAGACTGGAAAACTGAAATTGACCAAGCCAGAGAGCAGGCAGGTACACTTTCATTCACCACGATAAAACGTAAATGGCTGACCGTGCTGGATATCTTCAGCTCAAACTCTGCCCTGACCTACTTCAAACGATCACCGTTTGAAGGTGTTCGCTTCAAGAAAAACGACAAGCGAAACAAGCAGAGGAAAATATATAAACCCTTCAGTGACACTGAACTTGTGACCCTGTTCACGCCAAATCATCTTAAATTCGACATCAAGCACCCAGCACAGTATTGGGTTCCGCTGCTCGGACTCTATGCGGGTCTGAGGCTTAATGAAGCTTGTCAGTTACTTGTCGCAGATATTGCGCAACATGAAGGCATTTGGTGCTTCAGCGTACAAGAAGAAGCCGATGATGATCAAAGCATTAAAACTGAGCACAGCGAGCGACTTACTCCGCTTCACTCAAAATTAATCCAGCTGGGTTTACTTGACTATGTCAGCTCACAACCCAAAACAGAGCGACTATTTCCAGAATTGACGTGGACAGAGAAAAACAAGTGGGGTGGCGCAACATCTACATGGTTTGGCAGATACAAATTACGGTACGGCATCGATGACCCCGACAAGGTTTTTCACAGCCTACGCAAAAACTTTAATCAATCAATGAAAGATAATGGTGTAGTCGAGGAAATTCGAGAAGCCGCCTCAGGCCATGCTCCGACAGGGGTCAATTCAGGCATTTACGCGAATCAAACATCGCTCCCCATGCTTAAAGATGCGATTGAAGCTGTATGCTACCCTTGCTTGGATGGTGTCATTTAGATCCATATTGGAAGCTGGCAACTCAATCAGCATGTGCGAAATTTTATTCACCACACCTCGGCCAAAGCGGCCAGTCAGAACCTATGCATTTCTTTTCTCTGGCCGAAATCAGTGTGCCACTACAGGTTTACTATATAACTGGTTGACAATCTATTGAAGTTGCACCATTATACTGGTTGACAAACACTAAAACCTGCACCAATTGGAGATGTTGCGCATGGCAGATACTCGACTTCCTTGGGAGCTTCTTCCCAGCCTTGAAGAAAACTGCCTTCGCGTGGTTGCAACTGAACTCTTGAATGTTCTTTATGACACAGAAAAGCAGCTCAGCACACCACTAGATGATAACTATTCAAGAGGCACTACTACCTTTGCTCGTCAAAAGAATCGTCTCACTGAGATGTGCGTTTCGGGTCGTTATTCTTGGCTGAAGCTAACTAATCCAAACATGGATCTAACGTTTGAGATTAATGGTATACCTGTTCGATTTTTCTCAGACAATCCTGATAGCCCAAAGAAACGAGGCTTTTTCAGACACAATGCAGTTGATTGTCTTTTTGCGCCTAGTTCGGACATTCCAAGTCTCCATCGTTTTGTAATAGAGAAACCAGAAAATGATGAGGAAGAGGCTCGTGTTCATTTCATTGGATACAATGATTTTGAAGAACCAGTTAGTCACTGGGTTTATGGTGACAGGGTAACAGTTCTTCAATCTGTCGATTCAACTGCACCAGAGTCAGTTGAAATTATGCTTGATGAGATTGAAGTAGGGAAACAATACCGGAAAGAAGAAAAAAATACCGGTTCAGAGTAATGAAGTGATGCTATGAAATCCTTTGATGGGTCAAATTTGAGATTGGCCAGACTGTTTCATGGTTTCTCTCTTGACTATGTTGCCGAGCAAACAGGAAAAACTCGACAATATATTCATAAGCTAGAAATGGGTAGTACTGAGCCAACCGATGAATTGAATGAAGCTTTGGCAAAATCTCTAGGGGTTTTGCCATCTTTTTTTATTCCTAAGTCGATCCCGCTGATTGGCGAAGAGAAAGTACATTTTCGTAAATTATCCTCCACCAAAGTTTCAACAAAGCTTGCTGCTCTTGCTAAAGCTGAGGTGTTTAGGAGATTGGTAGATTTTCTTGATTCAGAACTAACTTTGCCACCCGTTGCATTTCCTTCGATAAGAGTTGCAAGCACAGAAGATATCGAACGAGCAGCAGAACGATGCAGAACAGAATGGGGACTGGGTTTCGGCCCTATTGCCAATATGACTCGACTGGCTGAACGCATGGGTGCATTTGTTACTTCTTTTGACTCGATATCAACAGAAATAGATGCTCTTTCTATTCCTCTTAAACGACCAATAATTGTTCGTAGTTTGGCCAAAGAGTCTCCATGCCGCCTTCGTTTTGACATTGCGCACGAAGTGGGGCACTTGGTCATGCACGAGGGAGTTGTTACTGGAGATCGTGTTACAGAGTCAGAGGCAAATCGTTTTGCCTCTGCTCTCCTGCTTCCACGCATCTCGATGGCGAGTTTATTTCCTCGACCCAAAAGTGGTCGAATTGACTGGGCTGGTATTTCAGAGTTCAAGCAGACTTGGAAGGTTAGCAAGGCTGCGATTCTATATCGAGCGAAACAACTTGGACTTCTAACTGAAGAACAGTACAAGACGGGAGTGATAAGATTAAAAAGAAAAGGAGAAGCTACTAAAGAGGAAGGAGATGACCTTATTCTGGTTGAGCAACCTCAATTAATTCACAAGGCAATTGCTGCACTAAATGAAAAGCTTGGCGTTTCTATAAGTGATTTGGCTTTTGTCTTGGGAGTAACTCCAGAGATTCTAGCTGAATTTGTTGGTGACTCTGCATTCCAGACACCGAAAATAAATAACGTGATTTCCTTGACTGCAGTTCGCTCCTCGCGGGATAAAATGTAGTTTTTTGACGACTAGACAATGTCGAGCCTCGCGAAAATTTCTGCTAAGGCCGAGGCACTGCCGCTGAGAGTTGCACTCTGAGCGGCAGCTTTACTTCCCAACTAGCCACTCGTGGTCTCGATGCATTAGCATCAGCAGTGGGTCGGGTGTTGCCTCTCAAGCACTGAATAAATGCATCAGTTGCTAGCGCCGATATCCGATAAGAACGGATAGCTAACTGGCCAAGAGTACGTAAGCATGGGCTCTTTTTACAAAAAAGCACCCAAATTACTTTTTATAAAGCCTTCGAAATCGCTACCGGTAAGCCCCCCACCGCAGTAATCAACAAATTCGTCTTTGCTCTTGTGATACGCACGTACCATTCGTTCGTTGTTTCAAGACCATCGACTTCTGCACGTTTCCTTTGTCCACAACGCAGAACAACATTGTCGGCTTCCGCTCCTTTTGCCGCATGAATAGTCATAACGTCAGCTTTGTCCAGTAAGCCTTTTGACCACAGACGTTTTTTGATATGCAATCGCTCAGTATTGCTTCTCGTTACCACCAATGATTTACCCTGACTATCCTTAACGAAGGCAAATATCTGCTCATGCTCAGAGGCCTCATTTTTACACTGCTTGGTAATTACTGAGCCTCCCTGCTTTATCGCAACAGAAGGCGTATATTGCTCCGAAAGCCTGTTGGCAAGCCCAATAATAGCGGCGCATGACCTTCTGCTGTGCGCCATCACAATACGACCAGATGTACCGAAAAAGTCACTCCCGCAGGAATGAAGGAAATCAGTGAACTGGGCAGAGTTCGCCCCTCTCCATCCATAGATAGATTGCCTTGTATCGCCAACTGCGTAGATCGACATTCCCATCGCTTGCAGCAACTGCCATTGATTGGCGTCTAAGTCTTGAGCTTCATCAGCGAGGATATGAAATCTTGGCACCGCAATTTTGGCTGCTTGTTCAATAAGTTGATCATACCCAATAACACTTTTAGAGCTACCATGCTCTGTAAGCAACGATCCGGCTATAGAATGCAAAGTCCCAACTCTCACTCTTGTTATTCCAAATCGAGCCAATCTTTTCTTTAATTCGTCAGCCGCTTCATTTGTGTACGTCGTGACAAGTATTGATGAAGCAGATACCCCAGCTTTCATCATGATTTGCACTCTTTGGATTAGCACATAAGTCTTTCCCGAACCCGCTGCAGCCATAATTGCATGGTTTTTACCAATAGGCGCATGAATAGCAACCTGCTGAGCTAAATCTGAATCAGCGCACGTACCGAGAACTGCATGTGCAATCAACGATTGTGTATGATTGATTGTTAAAACTGAGTCTTGCCCCACACTTGTATAATTTGGCTCATTTAAAACGGACACGACATTACCGCCCTTATTTTGATTATCAGATTCCGTTGCCAATGTACGTAGCTGTTCTAAATACGTCATATAGCCATCACGATGGTTATTCGTAGTAATTTGATAATCGCCAAATTTGGTCTTAACCGTAGTTGCAATAGCTAATTTCTGCTTATTCTTTCGAACAAGAAGCCTGTGCTTACGCTGATTAAGCTGTAGTCTTTTCTTTGACAGCTCTTGCTGCAAAGAGGAGATGTCCTTTTTAGCTTCCGTCCAGTCAAGCACTTTTTTATGTAAGCTTTTCATCTCCCTCTGTAGCTGACTGACTTTAATTTTTGCAGAACTACTATGCATCAACTGATCAAGTGTTTTCGCGTTGTAAACCATTAGGCCAATGGTCTTGCTACGTGATTTATCAATCTGAATATCTTTCAATACTTCAATTTTGTACGTATCCGCATTATCGAGCATCCAAACCCAAAGCTCGAAGAGCCTAGTATGAAACTGCACTTCATCATTCGGGTTCGACCATGCCGAAGGAAGCTTTTTGCAATGCCTGATCACATTGATCAAGATTTCAGTTTGCTTATTTTTCGTCTGCCTATCTTCCAAAGTTTTTAAAATATGATCAGGCGTATGCAACGCCACATCCCAAATACCTAGCGAACCATCAGGAATCCCCGATGCTTGCATCGCCTTCAGTCCGTGAGCACTTCTATGTGCCATCACCGCCAGAACATCTTCCGTAAGTTCTCCAGACTTCGGAAGCCCTTTCGATATGTACTTAATCAAATAGCTAATCAAAGACTGTATTCCAGATATTGGCGAAAGCTGTTCAGGTGGGATTATTCCGCTTGGGGTTGCTCCCAAATCAAACCTTACCCCGCCGCCACCTTTGTTCAAATCAAAAGCATAGCCTTGTGATGGCATGTCATTGTGAATGCCGTACACAGTCCCCTGCCTATTGTTGATTTGATATTTCAACTTGCTATCATTACGCTGGACAATATCAGCAGAACGCGTAGCAATAACCAATCCTATATTGTTTTTAAAGCTGAAACCTTTCCCTGTAATTTTGCACCTATCGCCATATAGCCTTGGTAAATTCATCACCAATTGGTACTTAATGTCATCAAACCATTCAGGCTTATACCAAATGACAATATGGTAATGTGGAGTACCATCCTCTTGTGGTTCCTCCACTTTGACGGCAAGCAATTTGATTTTTCGCTTCAATAACGCAGCTTTGACCGCATTGAAATAGTCCGTAATCAGTTTTGCGCCCTGCTTGATCGTATACTCGGAAGTCCATCTCACGGGACTAGAGTCATCTTTGGCATTTTGGGGATTTGAGTGATACTCCGGAGGGAGGCTGATCGTGATCATACCCCCGCAAGTCAAACCTTGATGCTCGGCGAGTAATTTCATTGCCAGCAATTGGCAATACCATTCAGCAAATTTTTTATCCGGCTTTTGCTGTGTAATTACACATTTTGCCGCTTTTTTTGGGTCGAATAGGACTCGATTTTTAGCAAACTGACGACGAGCATCGATTTGCAATTTCTTATGGGCAATTGCCGCCTTAGAGGCGTAAGACTGACCTGAATCACCACCGACCTGCTTTGCTTTTTGCGCGGCAAGTTCAACTGCTTGCAGCACATTCGCCCTGTACAGCCTTCGCCAGCTCTTCGGATTTGTCGTTTTGTCGAGCAACCATTTTAATGTTGGCGGGATAAAAATTTTCTGCTGGTACAGACTCGCAAATGACGGGAATAAGTCAAAAATCTCGTCCTTTAGACGCAAGATGTGATGCTCTGGAATAAGGAAATTTACGTTTTCCAGTTCACGATGGCTGAAATGGGTTTGAATATACTCAAGAGACTGATTGGCTTTTTCAATCGCGGCAGCTCGGATCTCAGGCCTACCCCAGTTAGTTCGCTCAACAATGCTTTGGTTTATGTATTTGTATTTTGAATCGTTAGTCATAGTTCCCCTCCATTTGGATTATTTAATTGGGGGTGGAACGCTGAAAACGCCAAGTAATCGCTACACTACATAGACGTGATTCCCCTCACTTCCGCCCCTCCCTCGATCCAACCACTGACAGGTGGTTGGTGTTTTTTTGCGCGTTCATTAAAATCTCTCTAGATTTGATTGCTGCAATTGAAAGTATATGCCAGAAGTTTTGTTCATGATGAAGTTAGCCAAAAATAATAGCCCCGCCAATTTTGGCGGGGCTATTACCGACACGAAGTCGAAATCAAATATCTGCGTACAATCAAATTAAGCTGCATTGCAGTGTATGGCCTATTGAGTATAGGGAAAGAATTATTTTTTAATCAAAGACCAAAGAATAATTCTTATCAAGCAATGGACTTGCTGCGATCACTGCAGCCGTTGGACTAGCATGATGCAAATAATCTGTTAATCGATATGGTACAAACTTGATAAATTGATTTTTTGTAAGATAGGCATAGGATTCGTCATCCATCCTGCTTTGTAACCTAGCAGCAAAATCCCCTGCACCTAGAGGTGATGAATTCACGTAAAACGCCACACTCTTGAGTTGCGCTGCACCATGCAGCAGCGGAATACTAGCCTGCAGTTGTGATGCACGATTGCCTTGGATAGCTTGACACTTATCCAGTCGAATACCGGTCAAAAAAGTAACCAGATGACGAAATTGTTTCTGGCCTTTTGGTGTTTTTTCGTTCTCGATCCAAGTCACTGCGGCAGGTTCACTCGGATTAGCAGACTGCGTCACGATGAGGCCATCTGCAAGCTTACCCTTGCAGATGTACCGATTCTTATCCGCATAAAAATCCAATTCAGACACCAGCGATATTCTTGTCAGCAGTCGATTAACCTTGCTGAGTGCATCCACTCCGCTTACCGAGGTATTCACTGTCTTTTCTAGCCGACGGGCAGTGATTTGCAATCGCCTTGCCAACATAATATTTGCGGTGTAAACCCTATGAATCGCTCGCCCCATGCTTGTCTTGGCATAATCAGCATAATGCTGCACACCAGTTTCAAAATGCGTAGATACGAAACTTGCGCCCTTCTTCGTAATGAAAATGATGTCTGGCCTAAAGCCAGTGATTTTTCTTTTTGCCAATAATCCTTGCCGAAAAAGGTATGCCAAATCACTTCTTGTCGTTTTGATATTGCCGCACTGAATGGCACATGCCTCATCAAAACTTAAAAAACCAAACTTAGCAAACCCCGCTAGCAGGTTTACCTTTCTATCGGCAGGGGTAAGTTGCATGTATTGCATATGAATCTCCTAATCTTGTTGAAACTACGTATAGCAACAAACATCGGAGCCTTGCCGCTTCTAAGCAAATCACATGAAATGAGCTGAAAAAACGCAGGGAAAACACGTCAAAATCAAAATCCCGAATTCCCCCTCAATATAAACAGCCCTGTCGAGCTGATATACGGGCATAGCTAAACAAACCTGCTGCGCAAAACGTCGGGCAATCGCGATGTTCTCCGCTGGACGCGGCATCTCGAATTCGGCTGGGGCCTCAGCGACCTAGTTTTTTGCCAAGGGGGGCGGCCAGACCTCGTCACATATGACGATGGGCTTTGAGAAATTCCACTCAAAGCCCATCATCAATTAACGCTCACCTTCATTTTCCCCGGGGAAACTGGGTTCCGTAACATTGTCTCGGTCTGGCGGAGCCCCCCTGTCATGCTGACCATAGCTAATGACCAGCCATTGGGATGGCTTTCCATCAGGAGTCGCAAAATTTCGCAAGCTCAATTATTGCTCAACCTAATGAATTCATTAGCTCCTCCGTGCACGTACTCGTCGTAGGCGTCGAGCATCGCCTTCCACGACGCTGCAAATAGCCATAAAGCGGGCTATTTTTGCTGCGGAATTCGCCCCTTCGGGCTTTAAAACTGCAATAGCACTTCGCTTCAAGTCAACAGCTGCGCCAGCCGCTTTGCTTTGTGGCACACCTCTCGACACTCGAAGCTCAGCCAAAATCATCGAAGCAAGCCAACGGCCAACCATTTATCTGCCCAGCAAAATGCCCCTCGACTCATAGATGAGAGGGGCTTTCGTGGGCAAACTAAACAAAATGGCTGGCATATCGTCGGCCATTACTTATTTCTCACCAACAAAACTAGCCCCTCCCGTCCCCCACATGGGAGCGAGAAGAACGAAGCGAGAGCAACAATTTTCAATATCGCAAAGGGCTTCAGACATGACTACTACTTTTTTCGCTCAACCTTACAATACATCAGCTGTTGGTTTTTACTTTTCGTCTACTGCTGAATTTGCCGCTAAATCAGCGTCGCACATTGATTGCTACGGAAATACCGTTGAAGAATACGAAATTCAATTAAATGAAGCGGACGATGCCGAACTAATCAACGCCCTGCAACTAGATCAATCGAGCGTTGCGCAATATTTTGACGAAATCGAAGATATGAGCGCCAGCGAAAAAGTGGCGCTGTTCTATCTAGTGCACGAAGCGAACTATTGTCTTAACGACGCAATCGCAAAAATAGACGAGGTTTGCATTACCACATGCAGCCTTAAAGATGCCGCAGCTGAATTGTTTGATGAATGTTATCTAACAAGCATTCCTGATGCTGTACGCAACTACATCGACTATGACAGTTTGGCACGCGATTGTGAGCTCAACGGCGATCTGGCCGAGTTTCGTTTTGGTAGCGACACATACACCGTAACAAATGCTTCATGTATCTAAACCTGCAATGCCCCGCAAGGGGCATACACAGAGCTTAAAACCGAATTTACTACTTTATTTTGCAATGCGAACCATAGAACGCACCAGCTCAAGCAAGCCTTGCTGTTTTTGTGCGGGTAGCGTGGCTAGCAAGGACTCAATTTCCTGTGCAATTTCACTTTTTGATTTCGTCATGCCTTCGAACAGCTCGCCCAAGCCTACATTTAACGTAATCGAAATTGCCTCAAGCGTACTCAGGCTAGGCAAAGCATTGCCACGCTCAATCCGACTAATAGATCGAGAATCGAGGCTGATGGCTTCAGCCAGTACTTCTTGCGTCAACTTGGCAGCCTGTCGAGCTTTCTTGATATTTTCACCCAGAATTTTTGCTAAATCCGCCATGTTGCCAATCCGATTATTTCAACATCATATGTTGAGTTTCTTCTTTCTCGGATGTAAGCTCACGCACTGTAGAAACAAAGCATAAGATGTTGAATTCAACAACTAAGTTTTCAAAAATTATAATTTTCGGAGATGGGACAGTGGGAAAGATCACAACTAAATACAATAACATCCTGCGCACCGCAGCTTTACTTGCACTGGCATCTAGCGCAAACGCTGGCCTACTTGATGATGTGACCAAAGAAACCAACAACAGCAAAGAATACTTTGCGATTTGGGACATTCCGAATGTCACCAATCCTGATGCCCTTTACGACCAGTTAAAAGACTCAATCCGCGTACAGGCCACCTCAGCCCACGCTACTCGCCCAATACAAGCCGCTGAACCTCCAGAATTTCCGAGCAAAATGGAATTCAAAGGTATCACTGTAATGGGCATCACCATCCCAATGCCAAGTTGCAATGGTCATAACTTCCAAATCACCACCATGGACAACAGCATGGCGCAATTTGGCGACAGCACCATGATGATGGCCTGCGTATTCCCATATCAGACTGGAATGCGTATCAACTATTACGCACGCTTTTCTGAGCAAGTCGGCACCAGTTCATTAATCTCAGGAGCATTTCTAGGAAAAATGTTGACTAAGGCGATTGGTCTAGGCGACAGCAGCAAATTCGTTGCTTCAACAATGGATCAAATCGACGCTGATTTGAAGAAAATGGGCTTGCAAGCAACCTTGATCCAGTTGCAACCCGCGATGGAAGGCAAAATAGTCAGTGCAGACCCTATAGCTGCACAACTGCAAAAAAACAAGCAATCTGCCAGCAATACCCAAGCAACACTGGCTGCTCGTAAAGAGCTGACAGGCATCGGGCTGACCTACTCAAGCCGAGATCAATTTGTGGATGCGATCAAACGGGGAGATGTCATTACCGTCGATCTGTTTGTCAAAGCACGCGGCGTTGATCTGAAATCAGCAGATGCCAGCGGCAAAACCTTATCCCGCTATGCTACCGATGAAGAAGTGATTGCCATTTTGAAAGGTGCTGGGGCTAGCTAGTCATGTAATTTATTTATCCGAGTAGTCCGTTGAAGCTAGATAGTATTTTCTTCGGATTATGGGATAAGTTTAATAAAAAATTTACGTCGGAATGGCGAAACTGAAAAGTTTCAATTTGCTTTGCAACACGCCTTCATGACTTTACTGGAATAAACACAATGAATCGTATCAATTATATTTTTGTAGCTTTAGGGTTTATTGCTTTGATTGCTTGCTCTGGCAATCTAGCTTATCAAGCAACACCATACGGACAAGTTGAGTACGTATATAACAACATCAGTCATGTCGGCGGAATTTCTTGGCTAATGCCGATTTTAGCGTTCTTGGCAATCGCGACTGGATTTTTACGGGTCTTTAAACGAGAGCAAATTAGCGACTTAGGCTGGTGGACAGTTTTAATTGCAAGTGTTGGCATCGTATTAAATTTTATAGTCCAAGAGCAAGCAATAAGTTTACTCAATGGTTACTCTGGATCTTTAGGGTCTACAGCTGGCTGGAGCATATACTTACAACTATTTGCATATATATCTTTTTTAATTCTCGGAATAGTCCTATTTCATGAAAAAAATGAAAGCATTAATAATTTATCAAGCTTAAGCCCTTACACACGAAAAGACATCGCGTTTATTTTATGCACTTCGTTGTTGTATGTCTTAATTCTAGAAGGCAGCATTTTTAATGTAACTGTACTAGGAAAAACAGTTACAATGAATTTCAACTTCTTCGACTACTCTGTAATTATTCGCCTTTTAGCATTACTTGCATTACTAGCCTTAATCGTTGCTCCAACCCTACCAAAACTAACGCACATTTTTTACAAATCAGCAGCATCTTTTCTTACCACACTAATTGCAATTACCATCATCTACCCCATAACTGAACACACTAAATTTCTAAGAGATCCTGACGCGTTAAACAATGGTATGACCATTGAGTATGGTATTGCTTATTTCTCAATTCCTATCTTTGCTACGATATTAATGCTTTTTATCTGGATAAAATGGAAGCAAGAACAAAAATCACATCCAATAACAGCCCAAAATTCATAAGACCTACTAATCTTATTGAGAACACATAACGTGAAAAAAAGCAGCCTCCTTAATTTATTTGCTTGTATCGTAGCATTTCACCTAGGAGGATGTTCAGGATTAGGATCTTCAGTCAAAGACCCTAATGCACCTGAACCAACCTCCCTAACTTATCCACAACAATGTAATGTCAAACTAAAAGCCAATGATTACATGTGCAATAACGGTAAGGTGATGGCAGTAAGGCGAGAAGGCGCGCTGGTTATTTGCCAAAAACAATGTGCAGAAGATGCAAACTGGCAACAAACCTTGGATAGAAGCCCAACAGCAATGCAGCTAAGAACATACGACAAAGGTGGCAGCAACACGCCAAACGCATGGATATGGCAAGAGAAGCAATTTCAAAAAGATTTAAAATCTTTAACGGGAAAGTAATTATTTAATATCATCAAAGCGAATTGAATACATGAGCTAAATAAAAGCCATCTGCAATAAAATAAATGAGCAACCACTTAAAAACCTCAACACATTAATTTATTAAAAGTAAGCAATGCACTTAAAACACTCATTACTGCCAGTCTTACTTGCTTATTTGCTGTTCAATATAGCGAATGCTGGCTTTGATGAAGCGATGGCTGCACATAATGCGAGCAATTTTGTCTTGGCGGCTAGCGAATTTCGCAAAGCCGCCGAGCAAGGCAATCCCAAAGCGCAGTTCAGCCTTGGCGTAATGCACGCGACTGGCCGTGGCGTACCACAAAATTTTACCCAAGCCACCCATTGGTATCGCAAAGCTGCTGAACAAGGCCACAGCACTGCTCAATACAACCTTGGTGTGTTGTATATGAATGGGCAAGGAGTGCCGCAAGATGATGCCCAATCTTTTAATTGGTTTCGAAAAGCCGCTGAGCAAGGCGAAAACACAGCGCAATACAATATCGCAGTGATGTATGCAAAGGGTCAGGGTGTACCGCAAGATTTTACTCAAGCAGCAAGCTGGTGTCGCAAAGCCGCCGAACAAGGAGTGCCCAAAGCACAATTTAGCCTTGGATTGATGTACTCCAAAGGCCAAGGCGTGCAACAGGATAATTCCCTTGCCGCTCACTGGTACAGCAAAGCAGCCGAACAGGGTATGGCAATCGCGCAAGCCCATCTCGGCCAGCTGTATATGGATGGGCAAGGTGTACCGCAAAGCGGGGAAGTGGCTTATGCACTATTTAGTCTGGCCGCCAAAGACTCAACCACAAATACAGCCAAAAGCAAATCACTCGCAGCCGAGCAATTAAGCCCGCAAGAGCTTGCAGAAGCAAAGCAGCTCAGCCAAGAAATCGCCAGACCCAATAATTTAAAACGCGCAATTGATACCTATCTCAGGAACTTAATCTAAATCGACTCATCTTTTGTGCAAATATTTCAATAAAGCTACTCATAGCATTAGCTCCACTCAACAGCCCTTTACTTTTTAAAAGAGAACATCAAGTGACATATATCAAAACCATTGGATTAAAATTAACTCTACCTACTTTGGTAATTACTTTATCTGCATGCTCAGGCCCAGCTCTATACCCAAAAGATTATCTAAAAACTCAATCCAACATCACAAAGACATCATTGCGCACTTTTGCAAACGAAAATGAGGTGCAGATATTAGTTCGTCGCTTGGAACCTAGAACAATTAAAGCTAACAAAGAAATAGCTATAACCGATATAAACAGCAACTTCCCAAGATTAGCAGCACCAACTCCAGACGATACTCTTAAAGCAGCCGTTAACCAAATAGAAGAGGATAGAAAATCTAGAAACCGCGCATCAGGCTATGACCTCGTATCAGGCTATGATGCAATCATTACTGAAATTTACACTTTTAGACCTGATCTAAGCTATGAGGGTGATGGCGCTACTAATATTGGATTCAGATTAGGAAGTGCTACTGGCCATGTATATAAATCACCAGCGTATAAGTTAGACCTGCCATTTATGGGCGATCCGAAAAAATACCCACTCATTTCAACACTAGCAAATCTAGACTCAACACTAATAAGCAGAACACCAAATTCACCAAGTGGTTTCTATGTTTCTGACCCAACTTACCGACTTGAGTTTTTAGGTATCTGTGATAGTCTCGAAAAGAAAAAATGCGTATACCCAGTAAAATGGAATGTTTCCGTAAGAACACTAGATGGAGCTTCACGCTCAACCAGTATATCAAGCCCTACTGATATCTTCTTAAATCCAAAAGTAATCTCAATTTCAATAATTACGAGTAAAAGCCAAATAGACCAAGCAAAAAAACAACAATCAACTGACTCTATCCAAACAGAAGAAAACAAAAAGAAGCACCTAGCGGCATTAAAAGAACTTAGCAACTCCGCAAAAAACGACGAAAAAATGGAAGAAGCAAGAAAAATTGAAAAGGAAAAAGAAATAAAGAAATTCTACACAATAAAAAGAAAAATAGACCACGACAAAAACGAAGAATTTACTTGGAAATTGATCGACAGACACAACGAAACCCTAATCTACTGCACTGAGTCCGCTTTAATAGAAATCAAATACAACATTAAGTTACGCGAACACTTTCTTTGCGCAATAAGAGTTAAAAAATAAACACCAAGGTAAAACAGTTACTACCAAAAAACCTAACAATTTAAAAAGCCAATTAATAAGTTAAAATAGAACGGATAAAAATGAAACGCAAACTATTTACTCTACTCCTTTCAGGCCTAATCTCAACGCCAGCTAGCGCAGGATACGATGAAGGTATCGCGGCATATAATGCCAAAAATTATCGTGCAGCCTTTAGTGAATTTTCTACGGCGGCTGATCAAGGCAATCCAAAGGCCCAACTAGAACTTGGAAAGATGTACGCTGGGTATAATTATAAGGCAGTACAAACAGACTACAGTCTTGCGCTTAAATGGTTAAGCAAAGCAGCAAGTAAAGGGCTTGTCGAAGCAACATATGAACTTGGCCAATTATATGAATATGGTAATGGCGTTCGAAAGAATGTTAGCGAAGCTCGACGTTTGTATATTAAAGCAGCTGAGCAGGGTAATACCAATGCAATGAACAGCCTCGGTAAGCTTTACATAATGGGTTCTGGAGTTCCAATCAATTACTCTAAAGCAGCCAGCTGGAATCTCAAAGGTGCGGAACTAGGGGATCCGTGGTGCCTATTATCGCTATCAAGCCTCTATGATACTGGTGACGGCGTACCAAAGAATTTTGAAATTTCCTATGCGCTTCTAAGTGCAAGTGACATGATATTCAAAAGCAAAGGAAATGACATTGAGCTCACAAATGACGAAAACAAAAATGCTATTGCACAAAAACTTTCCCCCAAACAACTCACCGCAGCTCGGCGGTTAGCTACGGAATTAGTCAAACCACATAATGTAAATAAGGCTATTTCTGCCTACCTTAACCAATCGTAAAATGGCTGCTTTTCAGCTACGGTCTTTTGCTTAGAAGCGGAGGCCGCAATCGTGACTAACAACCTACATTAACTTTTCTGTTGACAGTGCTACACAACTGCTACACAATACGCACCTCGATTGCTACACAGCGCTGAGAGTTATTTAAAAACAACTTTTAGAACTTGCAGGAATTAAGAAAAGTAAAAAAACCTAAACCCTTGAATTGAATCACAATTTCAGCATTGGTTGCGGTATTTTATCAAGTACGGAAGCGTGGCTGAGTGGTTTAAGGCAGCGGTCTTGAAAACCGTCGAGGATGTGAGTCCTCCCAGAGTTCGAATCTCTGCGCTTCCGCCAAGATTAAGTAAAAAAGCCCTGATGCGTCAGGGCTTTTTTACGTCTGTCCATATCACACGGCAAAGCAGAACAACGATGCGCGGGATTTTTTCTCTTAACAGAGTACAATTACTTCCCTGATGCCCAATACCCCACTCCATATCCTTGAACACACTTTTGGTTACCACGCGTTTCGTGGGCAACAAGGGGATGTGGTCGACCATCTTTGCGCTGGCGGCGATGCGCTGGTTTTAATGCCAACCGGTGGCGGTAAATCTCTGTGTTACCAAATCCCTGCGTTAGTTCGGGCTGGTTGCGGTGTCGTTGTCTCGCCTTTGATTGCGCTAATGCAAGATCAAGTCGAAGCATTGCTTGAGCTCGGTATTGCCGCCGCTTTTTTGAATTCCACGCTCGATGCCAGTGAAGCGCGGGAAGTTGAACGCGCCTTTGTCGCAGGTGAACTCAAATTACTCTATGTCGCCCCCGAACGACTAACGACGATTCGCTTTCAATCACTACTGCGCCAAGCGCACATTGCATTATTTGCAATCGATGAAGCGCACTGTGTATCGCAATGGGGTCATGATTTCCGCCCTGAATATCTCGCCTTGTCGGTGCTAGCGGATGATTTCCCACAAGTCCCGCGTATTGCACTGACCGCCACCGCCGATCACGCAACGCGCGAAGAAATGATCTTGCGTTTGCGGCTAGACGGCGCAAAAAAATATATTTCCAGCTTTGACCGCCCCAATTTACGCTACAGCATTGTTGAAAAGAAAACCGCCCGCGATCAACTTCTGACCTTTATCCGCCGCGAACATGAACGCGACTCAGGCATTGTGTATTGCTTATCACGCAAAAAAGTCGAAGACACCGCCGCGTGGCTGCGTACCAAAGAAATCCGCGCCCTGCCCTATCACGCAGGACTCGATGCCGAGGTTCGTGCCAAGAACCAGCAGACCTTTATCCGTGAAGAAGGCGTGGTAATGGTCGCAACGATTGCCTTTGGCATGGGCATCAATAAGCCCGACGTGCGATTTGTCGCGCATTTAGACATGCCAAAAAGCATTGAAAATTACTACCAAGAAACTGGCCGCGCTGGCCGTGATGGTCTACCTGCCAATACTTGGCTGGCCTATGGCCTGAACGATGTGATGTTGCTGGCGCAAATGATTGAGCAAGGCGGCAGCAGCGACGAACAAAAACGCGTTGAACGACAAAAACTCGATGCAATGCTCGGCCTAGTTGAAGCGACAGATTGCCGTCGACAAACCTTGCTGGCCTATTTTGGCGAAACCACCACACCCTGCGGCAATTGCGATAATTGCCTTAATCCACCCAAACTGGTTGAAATGAGTGCAGCAGCGCAAAAGGCACTGTCTTGTGTATTTCGCACCGGCAATCGTTTTGGCGTAGGGCAATTGGTCGATGTATTGCGCGGCAAGCTCACGCCCAAAGTCAAAGAACATCTACACGATAAAATTACGACATTTGGTATTGGCAAGGATGTGGATGAATCAAGTTGGCGGGCGATTTATCGCCAACTCTTAGTACGCGGTGCTTTGCAGCTCGCGCCAGAAGGCCATGGGGGATTGCAGCTCACCGATGCGGCACGTCCCTACCTGAAAGGTGAAACACCGCTCTATTTGCGGGAACGCACTGAAAAATTCAATTACAAAGATAAAGACAGCGATTTTAGTAATCCGCAAGAAGCGGCACTGTGGCACGCACTGCGTCGACTACGCAAAGAATTAGCCGACGAACAAGACGTGCCAGCCTACGTGGTATTTGGTGATGCGACGCTGAAAGAAATGATTCGCCACCATCCGCGCGATCATTATGAATTATCGAAAATATCCGGCGTAGGTGATCGCAAACTGGACAAATATGGCGATGCATTTTTAAAAGTACTCAATGAAAACTAAGCCAAACAAGGCGTGAAACTGCACCCCAAGTTTAAGCCTGAGCACATTCAAACATGAAAACATAAGGCAAAAAAATCCCTCAGCATTGCGAGGGATTTTTTTCAAAGCGACTTATGCAACCCAATTATGAATTAAGCAATCACCTTGGGCGCTTGTGCGAGTTTGGTTTCTAATTTTTCAATTTTCCGCCACAGCCACTCTTCATCATCCCAGTGCGTTGCAGCAGCGTGCTTGATGTCGTCAAACAAACTGAAAAAAGCCAAACGAGTCGACAAGCCTTCATCTTGCGGCGCTTTAGCTAGGTAGGTTTGCAGCAATTTAAAATCAGGCCGCACATCAGACAGGTGAAATAAATCCAGATCACGGTGTGAAAAACGCGCATGGCACGGATCAATGACGCCGCACAAACGATGTGAATCGGGATCAACCAAGAAGTTCGCCGCATGGCAATCGTCGTGAATTAAAGTAGGAAGCGCTTCTGCGCCAAATGGCAGGCTATCAAATCGTGTCGCCAAAGCAATAATTCGCTCCCGCAACTGTAAGCCTAAGCGCTGCGCGGCCAGACTACTTTGCAGCCATGTAACGCGGTTGGCCAAAAAGGTGCGATAACTACTCGCAAAGTCATTGTATTCACGACCATCCAAATCACTAAATCCCATCGGGCGAGTAATTGAATGCCAATTGAGCAATAGATCAGTGCAATCATCGGCAAAGCGATCAATCGATACCGGTGACTCCAGCGCATGACTGGCTGGAATACCATCCACATACGTCAAAATCAAAGCCTCACCCAAATCACCAGGGGTATGCATCGCAATGACTTCAGGAACAACAACCCCGTGACTATACTGCCGCAAGAAATTAAGCCCATCCGCCTCAAGCTGGGCTTGCCCTGGCATGCGATAGCATTTTAGTACAGCTCGGAGTTTGCCGACTCTTACCAAAAATACATCCGCATAAAAGCCGGTGATTTTCTCTATTTCTTGTGGTGTGCCACCCAAATACTGATGGCACAAGCGAGCCACTGGCCCTTGATCGACGATTAACATTAGCCATACTCCACTGCACACGGGTCAGAGTGGAGCATGCACCAGTCAAAGTCGGCCAGTTTTGCGCTGGCGCAAACTATCGATGGGTTTAATCCTTCAGCAACACTAAGGGTGTCGTTGCGGCTAAAACCCGCAAGCGCCGCCACACGGTAAGCGCCGCCAAGAGCATGCCTGCAATCAACGCATACAGCGGCAAGAACCAGTTTACCGCCATCGGTAATTTGAGCAGATACGTAGCCAACCACCAGCCGGTTGCCATCGCGCACAGGCCTGCAATCAGCCCCGCCACAGCACCGACTAGCAAGCTTTCTACCCACCACACCGAAGCCAAACGCCGCGACGTTGCGCCGAGCGCTCGCATGATCGCCGCCTCGCGCCGCCGCTCCGCTTCGGTGGTGTCAAGTGCTGCAATCAATACCGTCAAGCCGGCTAACACGCACAGCACCAGCACCAAACGCAGCGCCGAACTAGCCAGCGTAATCACTCGTTGTACTTCAGCCAACACTTGGCCCACATCGATGATGGTGATATTGGGCATGGCTTTCACCCATGTCGCCAGAAACTGCGCCTTGGCGGCATCGTTTGGCAAATAAAAACTACTCACCCAGCTCGTAGGCTGCTCGTTCATCATCGCCGCACTGCCAATCACGAAGAAGTTCACGCGGAACGACTCCCACGCTACTTTGCGCAAATTCACTACCGGCGCGGTAACGGGCATACCCGCCACATCGAATGTCAGTCGATCACCCAAGTTAATACCCAAGGTTTCAGCTAAACCAACTTCTACCGACCAACCCGGCTGATCACTTTGCATCGGAATCCCAGCAATCAATTCCGCTTGCTGGCTCGATTCATCGGCGATACTCAAATTAAACTCACGCTCGGCCAAACGTTGCGCGCGTGGCTCTGTATATTTTTCTGGATTGACCGCCACACCATTGAGCGACAACCAGCGACCACGAATCATCGGCAATAGTTTGGGCGCAGCCAAACCTTGCTCAGTAAATTGCTCGGCAACCGATACTTTTTGTTCTGGCTGAATATTTACCGCAAAATGATTCGGCGCATCGGCCGGCACTTGCCGCTGCCAAGCACTGAGTAAATCACTTTGCACCACGGTGAGCAGCGCAATCCCCATCAAACCCAGCGCCAACGCGCCCAATTGCGCCACCACTAAACCGCGCTGTCGCTGCAATTGGCGCAAAGCGATTTTGGCGGTCGCGCTAGGTAATACCGATTGCAGGCCACGTAAAATCAACAAACCCAAGCCGCCCGACAGTAGCAAAGCCAGCAATACGCCAGCACCAACCATCGCAGCCAATTTCAAATCACCCGCAATGACATACAACAAGCCCAACATCAGGCCGCCCGTCACCGCCCATTGGACGCTGACTTTGACACTCGGCTCAATTTCACGGCGCAGCACGCGCAGCGGTGGCGTATCGGCCAAAGACAATAAGATCGGCCCTGCACTACCCAGTAATAGCAGCAAACCCAAGGTCGACGCCAAAGCCCAAGGCCAAATGCTTGCTGCGGGTAAAGCCTGCGGCAAGCTGCTTTTGATTGCGGCGAGCAAAGCACTTTCTGCCGCCCAACCCAGCGCCCCACCCAGCAAAGCAGCCAGCAATGCGACTAAAACCAACTGCGCCAACAAAATCGTTCGCACTTGGGCTCGCGATGCGCCAAAGGTACGCAGCAAAGCCACCGTGTCATAATGACGCAGCGCAAAGCGGCGGGCAGCCAAAATCATCGCAATCGCAGCCAAGCAGCCTGCGAGCAAAGCGGCCATTTGCAAGAAACTACTCGCACGATCCAGTGCGTCTTTCAGCTCGGGTCGCGCTTCGCGCACATTTTCTAATTGCTGACCGCGCTCCAGTAGTGGCGTTACTTGTTCACGCCACGCATTGAGTTTTTCTTCTTCGCCCGCCAACAGCAATCGATATTTCACCCGACTGCCAAAACCCAATAAACCACTGGCCGCCAAATCACTTTGATTCATCATCAACCGTGGCTGCAAGCTCGAAAAATCAAACCCGGCATCGGGTTCTCGTTGCAAGATACCCACCACCTGTAATTGCAGCTGACCAATATTCAGCCTATCGTTCACAGCAATACCCAACATCGCTTGCAGGCGTGAATCGATAAATACTTGCCCCGCCTTCGGCGCTGCGGTGCGCTGATCGCCCTGCAGTAACAAATCACCGCGCAGTGGATGCAAATCGCTAATGGCTTTTACTGAGGCCAGTGTCGTTTGCTCACCAAAACTCGCCATTGAGGGGAACGTTGATGTGGTCGCCACTTGCAAACCTTGTTGCTGCGCGAGTTGTTTTAACTCGGGTTGAATGGCGTGATCAGACACCAATACCACATCAGCGGCCAATAATTGATTAGCTTGCCCCAGCAACAAGCCCTGCACGCGTTCACTAATCGAGCCAACGCTGGCCAGCGCAGCAATTGCGATCGTCAATGCCAGCAGCAAAGTTCGAAATTCACCCGCGGCGAGGCTGCGGCGAAACAGCGTATTCGTGATGCGCCATAAGCCTTGATTCATAGATGACTGATTCATAAACGACTGATTCATAGACCTAAGCCCTGAGATTCAATCATCGCGCCCGCTGCGAGGCGCAAACGGCATTGGCAGCGTGCCGCCAAAGTTTCATCGTGCGTCACCAGCACCAGCGTCGTGCCGGCCTCTTGATTCAGTTTAAAGAGTAAATCAGCGATGATTTCGCCAGTCGCCGAGTCCAAACTGCCCGTTGGCTCATCGGCAAACAAGATTTTCGGCCCCGGCGCAAAAGCGCGCGCCAGCGCCACGCGTTGCTGCTCGCCACCCGACAACTGCCGCGGCGTGTGATTGAGACGAGCGGCCAACCCGACTTTTTCTAGCCACGGTTTTGCAATTTGCTCTGGATTTTTGTGCCCAGCCAATTCCAGCGGCAGCATCACATTTTCTAAGGCTGTTAAATCGGGTAGTAATTGAAACGATTGAAAAACAAAGCCCGCCGTTTTACCGCGCAATAGCGCCCGTCCGTCCTCCGTCAATGCACCCAACGGAGTTCCCGCCAATTCAACCTCGCCAGCAGTCGCAACATCCAAACCAGCCAGCAAAGCCAGCAACGTGGATTTACCCGAGCCAGAGCTGCCAACAATCGCTAAACTAGCACCTTGGGCGACACTAAAACTAATGTCGTGCAAAATGGTCAGATCCGCATCACTGGTTTGCACTGTTTTTCGCAACTGCTGCACGCGTATCATCGCCGGAATATTATTTTCAGTCGGCTTTGTGTTTTGAATGTAATTTGAATCAGGAGTCGTCATGAAAGCTGTTATCCGCAGGCAAGAATTAATGAGATTGATCTTTGGGATCGCGGCCTGTGTACTAAGCGGCAGCGTACTTGCGGCTAAACCACAAACTATTTTAGTCTTTGGCGATAGTTTGTCAGCCGGTTACGGTATCAAATCAGAGCAAGCATGGCCTGCTTTACTTGAAGCCGAACTGAAACGCCAAGGCAAGGCATTCAGCGTGGTCAATGCCAGCCTATCCGGTGAAACCACAGCGGGTGGTCGCTCACGCTTTCCCGCTATTAGCCAAAAATATCCGGCGCAACTGGTCATTGTCGCCTTGGGTGCCAACGATGGCTTGCGCGGCCTGCCACCAAAAATGATGCAAGACAATCTGGCCAACATCATCAGCACTGCACAAGCAGCGGGGAGCAAAGTGCATTTAGTCGGCATTCAAATGCCACCCAACTACGGGCCGCAATTCACCCAAGCCTTTGCCGCCACCTACCCTGCATTGACTCAGCAATTCAAAACAAGTTTCACGCCGTTTTTATTGGCGCCGGTGATTCAAAATAATACGATGTTCCAAGCCGATCAGTTGCACCCGACAGCCAAGGCGCAGCCACTGATTATGCAAGGCATTTTGAACGATCTACAAAAACAACAGAAATGGATATTTAAGTAGGTATATTAACGTGGACATTATTTAATTAAGCCCGCATTAACATACCCACACGTCAAGGGTTTGGAATTTTAAAAATTGAATAAGACCTACTGACCAACCAAGCTACTATCCACCAACTTCACCACTTGCAGCACTCCTGAGGTCGAAGCGGCCACTGTGGCGATTTGATTGGCGATTTCAGGTGTTGCGACGCCCAATAGATAAACAACACCCCGTTCCGTGATGACTTGCACATGGACACTGGCACCGTCTTTCACTTGCAGCATCACCGCACTTTTCACTCGCGTCGTAATTTGCGAGTCATTCATGCGATCAACAGCACTTGATGGTGGTGCGACCACCGTCTCGTTATACACTTTTCGAGTTTGTGGAAAACTCTTGGCCATTACGACCGCTTTGTTTTGCGCCTCGACATTCGGCAATTCACCCGTCAGCAACACTACGCCATTAAACGTATTCACGTTCACATGGGCGAGTTCCTTCCACTCATCAATAATTTTGGCACTGATATTTGCACCCAGTGAGGTGTCCTCTTTAATCATCGCGGTCTTACGTGGATCAGAACCAATCCAAGCGCCAATCGCAACACCACCAACCACCACCAAAGGCACGCAAGCCGAAAGACCTAGGCTCAACATGAGTGCAGACAAAACCAGCGTCCGTTTCATTAATCGCCCCCAAGCAACATAAAATCAACCGCATCACACAAGGCATGAATCGCTGTGATATGTACTTCTTGGATACGCGCAGTACGCGGATGAGGTACGCATAAATGGACGTCATCGCCTGTCAAAAGATCAGCAATCTGCCCACCATCACGTCCAGTGAATGCAATCACTGTCATATGGCGATCATGCGCGGCATGAATTGCGGAGATCACATTGGCTGAATTGCCAGAAGTTGAAATCGCCACCAAAATATCGCCTGCACGACCCAACGCATGTACTTGCTTAGAAAACACCAAGTCAAAGTCATAATCATTGGCAATTGCAGTTAAAGCGGATGAATCAGTCGTCAGCGCAATTGCTGGCAAACCAGGTCGCTCACGCTCAAAGCGCCCGACCATTTCGGCTGCAAAATGCTGAGCATCAGCAGCTGAGCCGCCATTGCCACACGCCAAAATCTTGCCGTCGCTAATCAAAGACTGCACGATTTTTTCAGCAGCAGTCGCAATCGCTGGCGACAAAGCGCCCATCGCCAACTGCTTGGCTTCGATACTTTCTACAAAATGTTGCTGCACGCGTTGTATCAAATCCATTGGTTATTCCTTTTTTTCGAGAGCGTTAAACGTACTATTTAATTGCCTAAGTGAGCTTGATATGGGGCTAATTGGCTTGGATACAATCTTTTAGCCAGACCAAATCATCACCATCAATACAAATTGCATCAAACCTACACGGTGGTAGTGGCGAAAGTGTTTGCAAATACAGCTGCGCAGTTCGGATTAACTTTTCTTGTTTACTACGCTGAATACTACTGGCAGCACCGCCAAAATTGGGACTGCTACGAGAGCGAACCTCGATAAAGATCAATGTTTTACCGTCTTTAGCGATTAAATCAATTTCGCCAAAACGACAGCGCCAGTTGCGTGTAATCAGCTTTAAGCCTTGTGCCACAATGAAGTCGGCGGCACGCTGCTCTGCTGCCGCACCAAGCCCATTCATGATTAATTTAAACTCAGGGTGCGGGTAATCATATTGCGCTTGATGATGCGATCATCACCCACAGTCAATACCCCAGTTACCCCTTCAATCGCCATCGTATTCTGTGTTCCCATCTGCAATTGAGCACCAATGCGCCAAGCATCAATCCCCATCGCAAATAAACGCTCAACATCATTAGACTGGCTGCGGGTGCGATTATATAAATCAAAGCCATCGGTATCTGGCATGCCAATCCACGGCATATCGACAAATTTAATGCCGGTTAAATCCACCAAGGCCGTACGGCCTAAGCGGCTCGAATCAATCTGGCTCGTACCGTAAATGGCTAAACCACTCCCCACATAAGGGCGAACCATGCGCGCAGTTTTGCCATCCATCGCAAGGAAGATGACATCTACATTGCCCTCTTTCATTTGTTCACGCAATTGGGCGGCATCCCTACGGGCATCCGCGACCGTGAGCACCAGCGGTTCGATTTGATTTAATTTGCGCCATTCCTGCACAAAGCCCTGCGACATTCTTTGGCTCAAAGCATCATTCACCTGCAGCACCATTGGGCGAGCCGATTGATTTTGCAACATCAGTTGCGCCACTTGGGCCGCCTCTGCTTCAACCGACAAGCTAAAACTATATAAATTGGCTTGTTGCAAAGTCGTTTCATCAAAACTATTAAGCGCCAAGACAGGCACGGTCAATGGAGTGCTATCCGATAGATAATTCATCGCCGATTTTGTTAATGGGCCAATCACCACCACTGCACCGTCTAAAACAGCTTGATGGTAGGCGGTGACGACATTTTCTTCTTTATCATCTGTTGGATAAACACGCACCACAGGCAGTCCAGCACCACCATGCACACGCTCGCCCGCTAAAACACCAGCCCGAATCGCATCGCTCGCGGCCTTAAATGACTTCGACTTTGAAGGTAAAATAAGTGCCATTAATGGGCTTGGCTTAGCAGCTTCTGCCACCGCACTCGCATCTGTCGCACGTGCGGTAGTGGTCGTAAGAGCCAACGCACCGTATAGTACGGCGCTCACGATCGCAAAAACGCGAAACCACGACACAACAGCCCAAAATTGGGTAAGGAGAAATTTGGCGTGCATAACCCTGATATCCATGTCAGTAAGTCTTCATTATATGTTGTTGCCACGCCAATCGGTAATTGGGGTGATATGACCGCGCGCGCGATTGCTGTTTTGCATGCCGCCGATGTGATTGCCGCTGAAGACACGCGCGTCACTGGGCAACTATTAAAGCAATATGGCATCAGTACGCCGATGATCTCGGTTCGAGAACACAATGAACGCGCAATGGCCGAAAAACTCATAGCGCGTCTCGCCGCTGGTGAAACTGTAGCCCAAGTTTCCGATGCTGGCACGCCGGCGGTTTCTGACCCTGGCGCAGTATTGGCGGCAGCCGTTCATGCTGCGGGATTTAAAGTCATCCCTATTCCTGGCGCATCAGCTTTGACGACCGCGCTGTCAGCGAGTGGCTTCACTTGTGCCCACAGTTTGTTCTATGGCTTTTTACCACCAAAAACGAAGCAACGCTGTGATGAACTCACATTACTCAAAAATTCAACATACATCACCGTATTTTACGAAGCGCCACATCGCATTGCCGATTGCGTCGCCGATATGGCCGAAGTATTTGGCGAGGAGCGTGAAGCCGTACTGTGTCGTGAACTCACTAAGACTTTTGAGACCATCCGCCGCGGCACTTTAGCAGAACTCGCGGAATGGATTAAGAACGACCCGAACCAACAAAAGGGTGAGTCTGTGGTCGTCGTCAATGCAGCCCCTCCTGCTGAAAAAGACGAGTCGAATGCGCACGACCAAGTGCTGGTTCCGCTGGTAGCAGAGCTGCCCGTCAAACAAGCGGTTGCACTCGCACAAGCAATAACCGGCGCACCACGTAATGCGTTGTATGAGCGCGCGCTCGAGTTAAAAAAAGCCGTTCAATCATAAAAATTTAACAAAACACTTGCCAAGTTTAAATCGCTTCGCTAATATGGCGGCTCTTTACCAGACACCTGCCCGGGTGGCGGAATTGGTAGACGCAGCGGACTCAAAATCCGCCGCCGCAAGGTGTGCCGGTTCGAGTCCGGCCCCGGGCACCAGAATAAAATAACTCTTCGGATTTATTACTCTGACAAGACCCACTTCAGAAATGAAGTGGGTTTTTTGTTGCCTGTTTAAAACTAAAAAACTCACCACTTACACTCAAATCGCTCGCAATCGCGCAGCAATTTCACACCGCAAACCTTTGCCACTTTCAACAACGTGCATTTGAACAACACCAAGCAGGGATCTCAGCCCAAAATCCAGCAAAAGTTACACTTTGCAGCCTTTGACCACGTTTTTTACGGCAAAATAGGAAAAATCCTGAAGCTTGCCGAGTGAGTCATGAAAAAAATCCGCAAAATCCTGATCGCCAACCGCTCTGAAATCGCCATCCGCGTGATGCGCGCCGCCTCCGAAATGGGCATTACCACCGTCGCCATTTATGCTCGTGAAGACCGCTTTGCCTTGCATCGTTTTAAAGCCGATGAAAGCTATATGGTCGGCGATGGCCAAAAACCGATTGCGGCGTATTTGGATATTGAGAGTATTTTGCAAGTTGCGAAAACAGCGGGCGTCGATGCGATTCACCCTGGCTACGGATTTTTGTCAGAAAACCCAGACTTTGCCGAGGCCTGTGCCCGCGAAGGGATTCTTTTCATTGGCCCAAGCCCAGAAGTGATGCGCACGCTAGGCAATAAAGTCGCAGCTCGTAATGCCGCTATTGCCGCAGGTGTGCCGGTCATGCCCGCAACGCTGCCACTGCCTAGCGATATGAATGAATGCTTGGCAATGGCCGCCGCAGTGGGTTATCCATTGATGCTCAAAGCCAGCTGGGGTGGCGGTGGTCGTGGCATGCGTGTCATTGAAAGCGCTGATGATTTGCCCGGCAGCATTGCAACTGCGCGTAGCGAAGCACTAGCGGCCTTTGGCAATGACGAAGTGTATTTAGAAAAACTAGTTCGCCGCGCGCGCCACGTTGAAGTGCAATTACTTGGTGATACGCACGGAAATCTGGTTCATTTATTTGAGCGCGACTGTACGATTCAGCGCCGCAACCAAAAAGTCGTTGAACGTGCGCCAGCACCTTACTTGACCGACGAAACACGCGAAGAGCTCTGTAGCGCCGCTTTGCGCCTTGGCAACGCTGTAGGGTATAGCCATGCAGGCACTGTAGAATTTCTGATGGATGCAGATACTGGCAAGTTTTACTTTATTGAAGTCAATCCACGCATTCAAGTTGAACACACTGTCACCGAACAAGTGACAGGTGTTGATATCGTCAAAGCGCAAATCCGCGTGACTGCGGGTGCCAAGATCACCGATCCAGAAACGGGCGTGCCAGCCCAAGCCGATCTGCGCTTAAGCGGCCACGCGATTCAATGCCGTGTCACTACCGAAGACCCAGAAAATCTGTTCGTACCTGATTACGGCCGCTTGACGGCGTATCGCAGCCCAGCCGGCTTTGGCATTCGCCTAGACGCAGGTACAGCCTACCCTGGCGCAGTGATTACGCCCTACTACGACTCGCTGCTCGTCAAAGTAACCGCATGGGCATCGACCTCGTATGAAGCATCACAACGGATGGATAGAGCGCTACGTGAATTCCGTATTCGTGGCTTGTCGACCAATTTGATGTTCTTAGAAAATGTGATTAGCCACCCGCAATTTTTGTCAGGTGAAGCCATCACACGCTTTATTGATACCACGCCAGAGCTATTCAAGTTCACGCACCGCCGCGATCGCGCCTCGCGCTTGCTGCGCTTTATTGGCAATGTGGTCGTCAACGGCAATCCAGAAATGAAAGGCCGCTCCAAACCCGCCCTGCCTTTGGCTGAGCCGATCGTACCCAAAATCATTCTCGACACGAAAATCCCAAGCGGCACACGCGATATTCTGCTCGAACGCGGCGCACAAGGTTTTGCTGACTGGATGAAAGCGCAACCGCAAGTTTTGCTAACCGACACCACGATGCGTGACGCGCACCAATCGCTATTTGCGACCCGCATGCGCACGCACGATATGGTTAAAATTGCGCCGCATTATGCGCAGATGCTGCCTAATTTATTATCGATGGAGTGCTGGGGCGGCGCGACATTTGACGTCGCCATGCGCTTTTTGAAAGAAGACCCGTTCGCGCGCTTGCGTGAATTGCGTGCTGCAGTGCCAAATATTCCATTCCAAATGCTGCTGCGGGCGTCAAACGCCGTTGGCTACACCAATTATCCCGATAACGTTGTGCGCTACTTTGTGCAGCAAGCAGCGCAAAACGGCGTCGATATTTTCCGCGTGTTTGATTCGCTCAACTGGGTGGAAAATATGCGCGTCGCGATGGATGCGGTGGTTGAAGCCGGTGGCGTTTGTGAAGGTACGATTTGCTATACCGGCGATTTATTTGATCCTACTCGTAGCAAATACAACCTCGCCTACTACGTCAAAATGGCGAAAGAGCTTGAAAAAGCTGGCGCGCATGTACTCGGTATTAAAGACATGGCTGGCATTTGCCGCCCTCGCGCCGCATCGGCCTTGGTCAAAGCGCTCAAAGAAGAAGTCGGCTTGCCGATTCACTTCCACACGCACGACACCAGCGGCATTTCGGCCGCCAGTGTGCTCGCTGCGATTGAAGCTGGGGTTGACGCAGTAGACGGTGCGCTCGATGCAATGAGTGGCCTCACCTCACAACCGAATTTGGGGGCGATTGTTGCTGCGCTAGAAGGCACTGAGCGCGCGCCTAACGTCGACCTGAACCACATGAAATCTCTGTCGACCTACTGGGAAGGCGTGCGTCGTTTCTATTCGCCGTTCGAAGCCGATATGCGCGCAGGGACTTCGGATGTGTACCAACACGAAATGCCAGGTGGCCAGTACACCAATCTGCGCGAGCAAGCGATTGCGACGGGCTTGGAAGCGCGCTGGCCTGAAGTCTCTCGTGCGTATGCCGATGTCAATCGCGCGTTTGGTGACATTGTTAAAGTCACGCCAACATCTAAAGTCGTTGGCGATATGGCGCTGTGGCTGGTGCTCAATGATTTGACCATGCACGATGTTGAAACTGCCGAGCGCGATTTTGACTTCCCTGAATCGGTGATTTCGCTCTTTAAAGGCGAATTGGGCCTGCCACCCGATGGTTTCCCGCTCGCCCTACAAAATAAGATCCTCAAAGGCGCAGCACCGCTCACCGAACGGCCGGGCGCCAGCTTGCCCCCTGCCGATCTTGAGGCCGTTCGCGCAGAAGCGGAAAAAGCCACTGGACGAAAAATCAGCGATGCCGATTTAGCGTCTTACTTGATGTATCCGAAAGTCTTCCGTGATTTTGCCGAACATCAAAGCCATTACGGTGATGTATCTAAATTGCCAACGCCCGTCTTTTTCTATGGATTGGCTGAGCATGAAGAAGCAACGGTCGATTTGGAACCGGGCAAGTCGCTAATCATGACCTTGCAAGGTCAAACCGAAGTGCCAAGCGATGGCGAGATCAAGATCTTCTTCGAACTCAATGGCCAACCGCGTACAGTGCGAATTGCCAAAGCCGCCGTTGAAGGCAAAGGCGAAACAGCGCGCGCCAGCCATCAACGCGCCGAAGTGGGCAACCCACTACAAATCGGCGCACCGATGCCCGGCATGGTCGTTAATGTGGCGGTCAAGGCAGGGCAACGAGTCGAAAAAGGCGATACTTTGCTAGCGATTGAAGCGATGAAAATGGAAACCGCCATCCGCGCCGAATTTGCCGCCAAGGTCAAAGAAGTGTTGATTAAACGTGGTAGTTCAGTCAAAGCACACGATTTATTGATCGTGTTAGAAGCCGTCTAGTCAGCGCAAAGCACGACAAGCCACCTCTTCTCATCGCGGGCATAAGGGCCAAGGTTGTAAAGCAATCTTGGCCTTCTCTTTAGGAGCCACACACCATGGCGCAGAAATCTAAACTAGAGCAAGGCCTTGGGCTTGCTGCTTGGCTCTTCGCTAGTTTTGTTACGGGCGCCTTAGGAGGTCTAGCCTCTATGAATGCCGCAGGCTTCTATGGTCAACTTGTGCAGCCCTCATGGGCACCACCAGCATGGCTTTTTGGCCCAGTCTGGTCTTTGTTGTTTGTTTTGATGGGTATCTCTGCTTGGCTAGTCTGGCGCGAATATGGTTTTCGCGGTGCCTCCACAGCCCTAAAACTCTATGCCATACAATTGCTAGCCAACGCACTCTGGACTTGGCTGTTTTTCGCTTGGCAACTTGGCGCGCTGGCACTGCTAGAAATTGGTGTACTCTGGCTACTGATTGCCGCAACCATCGTCTCGTTCTGGCGGCTCAATCGGATTGCAGCACTCTTACTGCTGCCATACCTGACTTGGGTGAGTTTTGCCGCCGCGCTCAATTTCTCGTTATGGCGGCTAAATCCAGCAATTCTTAGCTGAGTTCACCTAGACCAGTATCAGTTGCTTAAAGCGAATTCTGATTTTCTGTGCATATTGAATCTTGACTCCACATAGCGCAAGCCAAAGGCCGAGCAACCCGTGCTTAGTCCTTATTGCTAGAACAGACTCAAGCGCCAAGACATCAACACCTTGCGCAACTCAGTCGATGAATGTCAATGAATAAAATGTGAGTAATATCTGCCTATCTCGTCTTAGGCAAATCATCCCACCGTGTCGTCCAGTACGGCGAAACCTTGTTTTGCCGCATTTTCCACCCATGGTTGAATCCTGCACTAGCGACCCGAATTGAGCCGCGTCCCCACTGGCGATTGATGTCGTCCATTACTTTATTTAGTGCGGCGCGTTTGATGGGGTCGGCGGTTTGTAGGAATAAATGCCCCTGTACCGCCGTTCGGGGTTGCAGGTCACAGAGCATCACGCCAGCTTTGGCGTAGGCAAACCCAGTTCGATAAATTCGCTTGAGTACCCACAGCGCGGCGCGGGTCAGCAGTAGCGTATCGTCACTGGCTTGAGTGAGTGGCACGAGAATGTGCTGACTGTATTGCGGGTCTTTGGGGCGGAATGGATTGCTGCGTATAAACACTGCTAAACTCCCCGCTACCGAGCCTTGTTTCCGTAGTTTTTCAGCGGCGCGAGCAATGTAGATGCTAATGGCTTCGCCCAATTCTTGTTCGGTATAGATAGCTTGGCCAAAGCTGCGTGAACACAGGATTTGCTGTTTGTCGGGTGTTGATTCTTCGAGTTCAATACTGGGTATGCCACGTAGTTCATGTACGGTGCGCTGCACGACGATGCTGTAGCGCTGCCGTATCTGGTCAGCGTTCGCTGTTCTCAAATCAGCAATGGTATGTATACCTTCTTGAGCCATTCTTTCTGATATTCTGCGACCAATACCCCAAACTTCACTTGCCGCTAAAGCTTGCATTTGTGCATCTTGCTGGCTGGGGCTGAGTTTCTGCCACTCGCACACGCTATTAAATCGTGCTTGTTTCTTAGCGATATGATTGGCGAGTTTGGCGAGGGTCTTGGTCGGCGCAATTCCAACGCAGACGGGTAAGCCTGTCCATTGCAGTACAGTGCTGCGGATTTCTTGCCCTAGTTCAGTATGGTCTTGCGGTAGTCCGTCAAAACTCAAAAAGCATTCGTCGATACTATAAATCTCTTGATTCGGACTAAAGCGGCTGAGTATGGTCATTACCCGATGGCTCATATCGGCATACAGTGCGTAATTGCTACTGCGAGCGATGATGCCTTCCTGCTCTGCAAAATCGCGTAACTGATGCCACGGCGCGCCCATTTTCACGCCCACTGCTTTTGCTTCTGCTGAACGTGAAATCACGCAGCCATCATTGTTCGATAACACCACCACAGGTTTGCCAATCAGATTGGGCTCAAACACCCGTTGGCACGATACATAGAAATTATTCACGTCGACCAAGGCAATCATCGCGGCCTCACTATCCACGCGGTCACTACGCCCCAAATCGACAACTCTTGTTCATCGCCCATAACGATGGGTGGATAGGCCAAATTCTCCGCAACCAGTGCCAAACGCTTGTTCCTGCAATACAACCGCTTCACAGTAAAATCACTGTCAATCACCGCCACGACAATATCGTCATGCTTGGCGCTCAAGGCACGGTCAACAATCAATGTTGCGCCATCGGGAATGGAGCGTTCTGCAATTGGGCTGACCATGCTGTCGCCTGAGACAGTAAAATAGAACGTCGCTTCGGCATGCTGAACATAGCGCAGGTTTAAATCGACGCGCTCTTCTGCCCAGTCTTCGGCTGGCGAGGGAAACCCAGCTGAAACGGAAACGCCCATCAAAGGTAACAACAGTAACTGGGGTTCAAGTGCGGCGGGAATCGGTGGATGCAAATGGAGTGACATGCCTTATCCTGAAATCATCTGAATCAGAACATTATAGAACGAACGTTCTTTGTTATGTGGGTAAACTATATTCCAATTCCTAAACGGTTAGTGCTCAGCCATTTTGCCGCTGGCGAACCGAAAGTCGACTGGCCTGATGAAGCCTGGCAAGACTACGCTGCGCCGAAAGTACAATAAAACTGCAGCACTACGCCATACATACTAAGAATGTATGAGCTACCAAGGCCACAGTGCGTGCAAGTGCCGATCCTAACTCTTACATTTGCTATTACATTTGCAAATCAGGATAAAAAAAAGGACCTAGCATTTCTGCTAAGTCCTTGATTTTACTGGTGGGCCTGCACGGACTTGAACCGTTGACCAAAGGATTATGAGTACCCTACTAGTCACTTTTATCAAGATTGATTCCAACATATAAAAATCGCCTTAAACCCATATAAAACATAGATTGCAGGCATTTTCGGTTACATGTATCCTTTGGTCTAATTTGATTTTAATTGATTGAAATAGACGAAATCGGGTTACATAGCGGTTACATGAGAAACCAAGGATGCCATGAGCAAGAAAAACTTTACCGCCCCGCGTGTACTTGCCTTTGAGTGCGAAGAAGGAAAGGCACAATCCTTTTTTTGGGATGCAGATACCGATGGGCTTGGTGTCCGTGTCACTGCATCAGGCGCAAAGTCCTATATTCACCAAGCAAAGCTAGATGGTAAGTCGATACGCACTACGATAGGTGATACCCGCGCATGGGCTTTGGATGATGCCAAAAAGAAAGCGCGAGAGTTGCAAATTGATATTGATAACGGCAAAGACCCGCGCCTAGTCAAGGAGTCGCGTATCAAAGCCAAGCTTGAACAGCAGGCCAGTCGCGAACGCGCCGAAGTAACCCTTGGCGATGTTTGGCCCGTCTACATTGCCGCCCGTAAACATCGCTGGAGCGATTTGTCATTGCGTGACCATCTACGCGCCGTGCAATTGGCTGGAGAGCCACACCGACGCACCAAAGGCGAAACCGTGGCCGCGCCGTTGGTGTCGCTGCTGGATTGCCGCCTGATTGATTTGAGCGCCGATAGAATCAAAACGTGGCTTGATGCCGAAACCGCAACACGCCCTTCTAGCGCCGCCCGTTGTTTCCGCTTGCTGCGTGGCTGTCTGAATTGGTGCGGTGAAGATGGTAGCCCCTACATTGGCCTTGCGCCTGTCGACGCGCACAGCGCCAAACGAGTGCGTGAAGCCGTGCCGAGCAATGGCACTAAGAGCGACTGCCTGCAAAAAGAAATGCTGCCAGCGTGGTTTGCTGCGGTCAAAATGCAGAGCAACGTTGTCGTGTCGGCCTATCTGCAAACCTTATTACTCACTGGCGCAAGAACGGGAGAGCTAATCAACCTGAAATGGGATGATGTGGACTTTCAATGGCTCACTCTCACCATTGGCGACAAGGTGGCAAAGCACGGCAAAAGCGCGACCGAGAAGCTAGACGCGACACGCACCATTCCACTGACTCCCTACGTTGCCAGCCTGTTGATTGGCTTGCCACGCCGCAATGAATTTGTATTCAGCAGTCCTAAATCAGCGACAGGCAAAATGACCGACCCGAACACAGCATTAACCTGTGCAGTCCAAACGGCAGGCTTACCCCATCTCACCGTGCACGGCTTACGCCGTAGCTTTGGCACACTGGCCGAGTGGACAGAAGCACCTGTTGGCGTTGTGGCGCAAATTGAAGGCCGCAAACCCACTGCCATTGCCGAGAAACACTACCGCCGCCGCCCAATTGATTTGCTGCGAATGTGGCATGTCAAAATCGAAGCTTGGATATTGGAGCAAGCAGGGATTAATTTTCAGGCTAATGCAGCACCAGCGGTGCTTAGGGTGGTGGCGTGATGGGACTTAAAAAAATTACTCGCAGAGTTGGCAGCAAGGGGCAGCATGAGAGTTTGCTAAAGTCCTATGTCTTTACGCCAGAATCCACCGATGAAACAAAAGAAATGGTGGCGCAGTTTAATGCTGAAAATGCACTGGACTTTCGATTTGCCAAGTTTGAACAGTTTTTCAAACAAAAGTTAATTGAGCAAGGCCTGCCATTGGAAGGTTTATCATTGGCAGATAAGCCCGACGACGCAGCAGTGTGTTGTGAAATGTTTGCTTTGTTTGTTGAAAAACACAATGTGAACGCCCGCTATTTTTCAGCTTTACAGGCAATTTTCTTAAGTCATCGGAAGACTATTTTTCTATCTCTTGGTGGGCTATTGCAAAGAATAGCGCCCGAAAATAAGACAGCTGATAATGCAGCAAAAGCCCTGCTGAACCTTCAAAGTGCAAAATTAGCTTATGAAGCTGGGAACATGGAAATTGCAATGAAGCACTTGCTGGGTGTTGTCGATGACATGCACTGTTGCGTGGTGGCTGATATGGAGCCGCGATGGCATGCAGGGAAGTCTCGCTCGATAGCGACCACTGAAGGCATGCAGGAGAGAAGTCATGCGATTGCGAAGATGAAAAAGTATGCACGGGATAAATTTTTCGTGACTAGACAACTCAAGTCGAACGACAAAAAAACCTATCAAGCCTTGGCTGATGCAATAAATTCCAAGTTTAAAGAAGATAAGCCACGAAAATGGGAAACGGTACGCGATTGGCTGAAGGGCTGGGTTGCAAGTGAACGTAGAAAAAGAAAAGAGCAGGTGAAAATATTTGGGTGAAATCGTTCTTTCTCACCCAAATTAAGATGAAAAAATCGTCCCGTACTTCAATTGATACGGAGCGATTGCAATGGAAAAAACTGTACTTTCAACGAATGAATATGCGGGTGTGCTGGGGAATAAGCCGCAAACAATTCTTAAAGGATATTGCCTTCATGGACACTATTTGGGAGTTAGGCCACTAAAGCTTCCGAATGGTCGCTTGCTTTGGCCACGCGCTGAAGTTGAGGCGTTACTGGTAGGGGCTGAAAAATGAAAAAGCGCCCCAGCAATACATCCAGCCAGAGCGCCCATACACACGGCCATTTTATACCAGAACAAGCCCGCCTGTTTTCTAATGATGAATTGCCAATAAAAGTTACATGGCCTAATCCAGATACGTGGCCTGAAAAAGTACTCCGTCTGTTATTGGCTGGTAACCATCTAACCCAACCCCAAATGGGTTTTGATTCTTGGCGGCTTGGCGCGCATATAAACGTCCTAAAAAAAATGGGTTTTCCAATTGTTAGCATGCCAGTTGCAAATCCAAATGGTGGGCGTTGTATTGCAGAGTATTTTTTCTCTGCTGCTGATATTGCTGTTTTGCGTGCCAGTAGAGGGCGAGGTGATTATGGCGGGTGATTGCCAATACTACGCCTTGAAAAAGCTAACTAACCCTGCCCAGCTAATGCAAACCGCAAAGCATAACCTGCGGGAATACCTTGCTGAGCTGGGTGCTGGTAGTCATATTGATGCGGGCAAAATTCAGAATAATCTGGTGCTGGCTGGTGCTGCAACGGCGCGGGGTGTAGTTGATATGCACCGTGAAACGCTGCAAGCCATTGAGATAAGCAAGCTAAGAAAAGACGCTGTGCTGGCTGTCGAGTGCGTTATAAGCTTGCCAGCGAGTACCGCTATCGAGCTAGAGCCATTTTTTCGGGAGTGCTTGCAGTGGTTGCGTGAGTATTACGATTGCCCTGTGCTGAGTGCGGTGGTGCATGCAGATGAAGGCGCGCCCCATTGTCACTATCTCATCATGCCTTTAATAAACGGGAAAATGAATGGCAGCGACTTGGTGGGTAATCGCGCCAAACTGCGGCAAGTGCAAACTGATTTTCACAAAGCAATCGGGGATAAATACGGCTTAAAACATAACGGCGGGTTAAAGCTATCTAAACGGTTACGTGAAGCGGCGGCAAAGCGTGTGCTGCAAGTGTTGTGTGATGACCCTTTGGCGCTTAGCTTGCCTAATGTACGTTTGACCTTGTGTGACCTGATTGCGGGCAATCCAGCGCCAATATGCGACGCACTAGGCTTGGAGCTTGAAACAAAGCAGCCTCAATCACTCGTTGCATTGATGACAAGGCCAGTTTCAGACTCATAAAGCCTATAGGGTTTACTTTTTTTGTGAAATTACGAACTGCGTTACGTATAGAAATTCGCAATAGTGAACAAAAGTGCGCAAGCTTTACCTTGGTTGTTTTGCGTACTCTGAACAAGTGAACCCTATCCTGTGTAGGGTTCTAGTTTTTCACTTATTGTTATGGGTGGTGGATTGGAGGTGATGAAATGGCTGTAAATATTAAGGTGAAAGGTGACGCATTAAACAAGAATCTGGAGCTTGATTTTGATTGGGATATTGAGACAGGTGAAATTAGCGGCAAAGATGCCGAACATGCAAAGTTTTACCTAAAGAACTTTGGCGGTAAAAGGCTTGTTAAGGTATATCCTGATTGGTCGATACCTTGCCCGCCGCCGTATAAATCACTAGAAGGCATGGCAGGCGCGTTGTTTACGTTTTTTGATTTGCCTGACTGGTTGGCAGAGCATTTGACTCCGATACCAGACGATGACGATGAAGACGGCGATTTTATTGAAGAGGTTATTTATTGAGTGCTTTATGTGGATTTAGTAAAGGGATGAGTTATGGGCTGGCTAGCTTCACTATTTGGAAAAAAAGAAAAGCCTCAAGAGGAGGAATTCTCTACCGCTTACGTTATGAGGCAGGGGAAGAGTGTTGAGGCTGATGAGGTTTTTTTGGCTTGGTCTTCTGGTGATTTGGAGCGCATGCTAAAAGCTACTGAGTTAAAGGCTAATTTGGTGGATAGGCACTTTCTTTTGCAGACAATCGTTGCTTTGGCCTATAAGCAAAGAAAAGACGATAGGTTTATGCAAATTTGCTTGAAATATGCAGATTTTCATTTGAGGGAATTCCCTGATTTAGCTATCCCTCTGGCAGGTGAAGTTGCCTTGGCTGGTGAGGTAAAGGGGTATTTGCCGCGTGTAACTACTTTCCAATACTTCGCGACTGCATTAACTGAGGTTGGTCAGTTTGAAAAAGCGATTGAGGTCTGTGAACTGGCGCTAAGTTATGGATTGCATGATGGTACGGAGTCTGGCTTTGAAGGTCGAATGGCGCGCATTAAGAAAAAGGCGCTACAAAAAAAGACTTAGTGTGCTGGTTTCCCCCCTTGGGGCATTGAGTTTGTTTTGAGAAAGTGAGCCCACCTTTGATGGTGGGTTTTTCTATTTGTTTTTATTTTTAAATAGGTTTTGACTATTCTGTTTGTTTTGAATCTATTCTTTCAATTTAATTCAGAAAGTGAGAAATAACGGAGAAATGACGGCAAATTGACTAGGCGGCGCTAGATGAGGTTGTAAGGTATGGGCGGGGAAAGATAACCAAAGTGACCTTGGGTAACTTAAAAAGGCTTGTAACTTCGCTAGCTAAAAAGTTGTGCAAAGTTGTATCGGACAAGCAAAAAGAGAGGGTGATTTTAATTCGCGCCCAAACTTGTCTAAATCTTGCCTTTGCCAAACCAAAAAAAGCATTCGCTGAATATTTAGAGAGAAATAAGGCTGAGTTTCTGTAGCCCCTAAAAGAGAAGTCTTTTTATGAAATCGGGTTACATAGCGGTTACATGAAAACTGGCAGGCAAAAAAAAGGACTCAGCAATTAAGCTAAGTCCTTGATTTTATTGGTGGGCCTGCACGGACTTGAACCGTGGACCAAAGGATTATGAGTCCTCTGCTCTAACCAACTGAGCTACAGGCCCGAAAGGGTTGCTATTCTACTGTTCGCTGGCATTATTTTCAATGAAACTCTTCAATCTTTCTGAACGAGTTGGATGGCGCAGCTTACGTAGTGCCTTGGCTTCAATCTGACGAATACGCTCACGCGTTACGTCAAATTGCTTACCAACCTCTTCGAGCGTGTGATCGGTGCTCATATCAATACCAAAACGCATACGCAATACTTTTGCTTCGCGTGGTGTTAAGGTATCCAGCACTTCTTTGGTCGCTTCGCGTAGGCCAGCATAAACAGCAGCATCGGCAGGTGCCATATTATTGGCATCTTCAATGAAGTCACCGAGGTGCGAATCATCATCATCACCAATTGGTGTTTCCATTGAAATAGGTTCTTTGGCGATTTTCAAAATCTTACGGATTTTGTCTTCCGGCATTTCCATGCGCTCTGCCAATTCTTCTGGCGTCGCTTCAACACCCGTTTCTTGCAGGATTTGACGCTGGATACGGTTCATTTTGTTGATCGTTTCGATCATATGCACCGGAATCCGAATCGTACGCGCTTGATCAGCAATCGAGCGAGTAATCGCCTGACGGATCCACCAGGTTGCGTAGGTCGAGAATTTGTATCCACGACGGTATTCGAATTTATCAACCGCTTTCATCAAACCGATATTACCTTCTTGAATCAAATCCAAGAATTGCAAACCACGGTTGGTATATTTTTTCGCAATCGAGATCACGAGGCGCAAGTTGGCCTCGATCATTTCGCGCTTAGCGCGTTTCGCTTTTGCCTCACCCGTCGACATATGACGACTGATTTCTTTCAACTCACGAATATTCAAGCGAGCAGCTTCTTGCAGCTCATTGAGCTTTTGTTGCTGCTCCATGATCGCATGCTTGTAGCGGAACATGATGCCGGAATAGTTTTTCTCGGCGGCGATTTCTTCTGGCACCCACGTCAAGTCCGTTTCACGACCTGGGAAGGTTTTAATGAAGTAATCGCGCGGCATGCCAACGCGACGAGTACACAAGTCCATGATTTGACGTTCATGCGTGCGAATGTCGTCCACCATGCCACGCAAAACGTCACATAACGATTCAACTTGTCGCGCAGAAAAGCGAATTTTTTGAAATTCAATCGCAATTGACTGCTGCAACAAAATATAAGTCGGTGAAGAAGTGCCATGATCAATCAAGGCTTCTAACATCCGGCCGTACAAATCATTGATGATTTCGAAATGTTCGCGAGCTTGTGTTTTTAGCAGTTCAAGATTAGCACTCGCAGCCGCGGCACCGCCGTCATCTTCAGCTTCGTCTTCATCGGCGTTTTCTTCGAGCACCGCATCTGGATCAGGTAGATCCAATGCAACTTCTTCTTCAGCTTCAACGGCGTTTGGATCGATAAAACCGTCAATCACGTCATCAATGCGGATTTCATCATTCAAGCCACGCTCAACCAAGTCAATAATTTGGGCAATCGTGGTTGGGCACGCTGAAATCGCAGTGATCATGTGACGGAGGCCATCTTCGATTCGCTTGGCGATTTCAATTTCGCCTTCACGCGTCAAGAGCTCAACCGTACCCATTTCACGCATATACATACGCACAGGGTCAGTTGTTCGACCAAAGTCAGCATCAACTGAAGATAAAGCGGCTTCAGCTTCTTCGGCTGCGTCCTCGTCTGCTACCCGTGCAGGCGCATCCGACATCAACAGATCTTCGGCGTCAGGCGCTTCATCATAAACTTGGATCCCCATATTGGAGATCATGCTGATGATGCCCTCGATTTGCTCGGCGTCGAGCATATCTTCAGGAAGATGGTCGTTAATCTCGGCGTACGTGAGGTAACCACGTTCTTTACCAAGGACGATGAGTGTCTTGAATTTGGCTTTGCGCTCTTCAGGATCGAGCTTTACCTCGCCTGATTTTCCGCCGTTCGCGTCAAGATTTTCTTTGTTTAGTTTTTGATCTGCTGCCATGACTCTGCTTATGTGTCTAGCAAAACCGAGAATTATACCAGACATTGAAGGGTTTTGTCCCCAATGCCGGAAGTGAAGCACCTTAACGGCCACCTCACTTGGCTAATGGCGCAATAAAAGCGCCAGATATTCTTGCGATTCCTCGTCCGTCAAACCTCGACTGGCAGACAGGATGTCCAACTCTTCTTTCCGACTCAGTGTAGACCCTAGCGAAAAATTTTGCGTAGCGGCCAACAATGAATTAGCGATTTCTACCTGCAAATCCTCTTCGTCAAACTTTTCAAATAAAGCGCGCTGCTCACTAAAAAACCGACTCAAACGAGAATAATTAGGCAACTCACGACAACGCGCCAACAACTCCACGCCTTGCAAATCAGGCGCTTGGCGCGCAATAGTAAATACCGCACGAGCTAAACCGTGCAAACCCTCAACCGGCCACGTCAACTCGACAGGCTCTTGCCCCAACAAAAGTGAAGGGCGAAACAAAACCAACTCCAACGCTCGTGACACCGGATCATATTGACCCGCTGGTTTTAACCTTGGTCGTGGCTCCTCCATATTCCAGCCCTTGCCCTTGCCACGCTTATATCCACCACCACGACTAAACGGCTCTCGCCGAGTTGACTTGGCTTGCTGCCACTGCTGCGGCACCTGCCAATCTGCCATTTCTGGCTCAACACCCCAATCAGACGGAGCTTCAAGCACTTTTGGCGCTGACGCAACAGCCTGCAAAGAGGCAAACTCAGCGCTCGATAATTGGCACATTTCCGCCAAGCGTTTACCAATCATCAATTTCAATATGGGGGCTTGTGTCAATTCATCAAGATAGGGGCGTGCAATATGTACCAAACGCGCCCGACCCTCTTCCATTGTTAAATCAACTTGCCCTGCCAATTCTTTTAATAAGTACTGCGACAAAGGCAGGGCCGACTCGGCAATTAATAATTCAAACTGCGCTTTACCAAACGCCTGCACATAGGAATCAGGATCATGCTCAGCAGGTAAAAACAAGAACTTCAACTCTTTGCCGTCTTTCACCTCAGGCAGGCTATTTTCTAGCGCACGCCATGCTGCCCTGATACCGGCTTTATCGCCATCAAAACCAAACACCACTTCATCGGCCAGCTTAAGTAATTTACGCACATGCTCTGGCGTACAAGCCGTCCCCAAGGACGCAACCGCGTACTCAACACCATGCTGATGCAACATAACCACGTCCATATACCCTTCGGCAACTAGCACGCGGTTATGATCACGAATGGCAGTGCGCGCCTGTGGCAAGCCATACAACTCACGCCCTTTAGTAAATACCGGCGTTTCTGGCGAATTCAAGTACTTAGGCTCACCCTGCCCCATCACACGACCACCAAAACCAATGACTTGACCGCGCTGATTGATAATCGGAAACATCACTCGTTCACGAAAACGATCATAGCGACGTTTTGATTCTTCTTTATCAATCACCAAGCCGGCTTCGGCCAAAATGGAATTCCAATCATAATCTGGGTATACCGCCTTAAGCGGCTGCCAGTCATCACCACCAGGCGCATACCCCAATCCAAACTTGGCGGCTGTCTTGCCCTCAACGCCACGCCGTTTAAAGTAGTCAATCGCAGCAGGCGCGGTCTTTAGTTGTGCGCGATAAAAATCAAAAGCCACCTTTAAAACATCGTAAATGCCGGGTGCTTTTTTCTGCTCTTCAGTGACGGGCTTATCTGAAACAGGCACTTGCATCCCAACCGATTCAGCCAGTTGCCGCACCGCCTCAGGAAAACTCAAGGCCTGATGCTCCATCACAAAAGTCAGCGCCGAACCATGCACACCACAACCAAAACAATGATAAAACTGCTTGGTTTGACTTACCGTAAATGACGGAGATTTTTCTTTATGAAACGGGCAGCAGGCCATGTAATTTTGGCCTGCTTTTTTAAGCGGCAGATAGCGCTCAACCACGTCGACAATATCAACGCGGTTTAATAAATCCTGAATAAAATCATCGGGAATGAGCGCCACTTAATGCCTCAAAACAGTTACAGATTAAGCCATCCGCGCTTTAACTAATTTGCTCACTTCAGCCATATCAGCACGCCCCGCCAATTGCGGCTTGATCTCTGCCATAATTTTACCCATTGCCGCAGCAGTGGCGCCGTGCGTTGCAATTGCGGCATCTAAAATCACATTAATTTCATCAGCACTGAGTTGTTGTGGCATATATTCAATGAGCACCACGACTTCCGCTTTTTCTTTATCCGCTAAGTCTTGACGATTGGCTGCCTCAAACTGCGTAATACTATCTTTGCGTTGTTTCAGCATTTTGTCGATGATGGCCGTAATTGCCGCATCATCAAGCTCAATCCGCTCATCCACTTCGCGCTGTTTCATCGCGGCCAGCAACAAACGAATTGTACCCAAGCGGTCTACTTGCTTTTCTTTCATCGCCGTTTTCATATCAGCGGTAATACGGGCTTTTAATGACATTGCGCCTCCTTAAAGCCACCCATCCAACAACTTAGCATCGCTTGGCGCGTGTGCAATATTTACACTGCAGAGCCCAGGCCGCGACGAGCTAAGGTATGTTTAGGCCATACTTTTTGATTTTTAGAAAAAACAAAAGGCCGCCTAGGCGACCTTGAGTACAAACAACAGCAAGCAAACTCTTAGTAGAGTTTAGCTGGCAATTGTTGGCTACGCAGACGCTTGTGTTGACGCTTAACAGCGGCAGCAAGCTTGCGTTTACGTTCTGCAGTTGGCTTCTCGTAGAATTCGCGTGCACGAAGGTCAGTGAGGAGGCCAGTCTTTTCAACAGAACGCTTGAAGCGGCGCATCGCTACTTCGAACGGCTCGTTTTCTTTAACGCGTACGGAAGGCATTAGTCGAATCCTAGTAAACATAAAACTTCAGCCCCGCCTGAGAAACCTCAGCGCAGACTAAAGATTGGAAAGGGTGTGATTATCCTAGAATAATTAGCCAATGTCAAAAGGAATACACACGAAGGTCTTCCGTGTTGCTTCCATGCCCGTTACCATAGTGGCATTATTGGGCAAAAACACGAGCATAATCATGTTGGTACTGGGCATTGAATCTTCTTGCGACGAAACAGGCGTTGCGCTTTACGATAGCGAAGCGGGTCTGCTTGCCCATCGTTTGCATACCCAAATCGCCATGCACAGTGAATACGGCGGTGTTGTACCTGAACTCGCATCGCGCGACCATATTCGCCGTGTTCTGCCTCTCACCGAAAGTTGCTTAGCAGAAGCCGGCAAACAGCTTGCCGATATTGATGCAATTGCCTACACCGCAGGTCCCGGCTTAGCGGGCGCACTCCTAGTAGGCGCATCGGTTGCCAATGCCATGGCGTTTGCGCTCGGTAAACCCACCATTGCCGTTCATCACCTCGAAGGACATTTGCTATCACCTTGCTTGGCCGAACCCGCCCCCGCATTTCCATTTGTTGCGCTACTAGTTTCCGGCGGACATACACAACTGATGGCAGTGCATGGCGTAGGACAATACGAATTGCTCGGCGAAACGGTTGATGATGCTGCGGGCGAAGCCTTTGATAAATCAGCTAAGTTATTAGGGCTTGGCTACCCCGGCGGCCCGGCACTGTCAAAATTAGCCGACACAGGCGACGCAAATCGCTTTACTTTACCGCGCCCGATGCTGCACACGCCAAACTTAGATATGAGTTTTTCTGGCCTCAAAACGGCGGTTCTCAATTTGGTTACGCAACAATCGCCACTCGACGACACCACGCGCGCTGATATTTGCGCCGCATTTCAAGCAGCCATCGTCGAGGTATTACTTAAAAAATCGCTCAAAGCACTCAAGCAAACTGGTATGAAAAGATTGGTGATTGCAGGAGGCGTTGGCGCTAATCGGCAATTGCGAAACGCACTCGATGATGCCGCCAAGAAACGCGGCTTTGAAGTGTTTTACCCGCCACTGGAACTCTGTACCGACAATGGCGCAATGATTGCCTATGCGGGCGCGCAGCGTTTAAGCGAGCGCCAAACGGCAGGTTCTTTTGCCGTGAAACCACGCTGGGACTTAGCCAGCCTCAGTAGCACTTAATAGGTATATTGTTGCAGCCATTAAATTTAAATACCCAGCGGGAAATACCCATAGAAAAACCCGCCGTAGCGGGTTTTTTATTCTCAAGCCGATCAATGTACGATTGTTAAATCACATCAAAAGATTCTTCAACACGACCCGGCCAGGTCAACCGCAAATGATCACCACGTTGAATTTGACCAACACCTTCTGGCGTTCCGGTATAAATCAAATCACCCGCCTGCAAGGTGAATTTACTTGAAATCCATGCAATCAAAGTCGCAACATCAAACGCCATCAAGCGCGTATCCGCCGACTGACGCAACTCACCATTGATATGCAAGGTAAATTGCAACTGGGTCGGGTCAATATCACCCGCTGCAACGAATTGAGTCAGCACGGCGGCGCCGTCAAAACCCTTGGCCAAAGTCCAAGGCGAACCCGTCTTTTTGGCTGCAGCCTGCACATCACGTGCAGTTAAATCCAAGCCCAAGGCATAGCCAGCAACATGCTTTAACGCATCGGCTGGCGCAATATTTTTACCGCCCTCAGCAATCGCCACCACCAACTCTAACTCGTGATGCACATTTTCTGACCATGACGGTAATACCACTGGTGAGCCGGACTGGAGTACAGCCGAATTCGGTTTAATAAAAACCACCGGCTCACTCGCAATCACCGACCCCATCTCCGCCGCATGCGCTACAAAATTTCGCGCAACGCAAAAGATATTATTAATGCGCAAGGTCGTCTCTGCAATTTTTAACTCTGCCATCATCAATTCCAATTATTAATACAAAAAGCGAATGGGTATAGGCACGAATACATTAAGAATCAAAGGCTACGCTCACATACATTAAAATCATGCAACCCACTGAGAAATACTAAATAGCAAAATCACAGCCAACCACAAAATAGCCGAGCGCCACACCAGCGCAACCGCACTGGCTAGATAATCTCGATTCGCCGATTCACCAACACCCAACTCAGGACGATACTTCACCGTATGATCTTGATGCAGCGCCTCACCCAAGCGCACTCCCAAAGCGCCGGCAGCCGAAGCCAGCAAAATACCGTAATCTTGATCCATCCACTGCTGCGCCTGCGAGCGCCAGCAATAAACTGCATCTTCAAAATTACCAACAATTGCAAATGAAATAGCTGCCAAACGAACCGGCACAAAATCCAAAACATCCATGACGGCATCAGCAAAGCGGCCAAACATATCACCATGCCCGCCCCATTTTTGCTGCAACAAGCACGCCGCACGATAGGCAACCGCCCCAGCGGGACCGACCAACCATGCCAAAGCAACAAACCAAAAAATAGTACCGAACACATAGCGATAAGAATCAATAATACCCTGCTCAATCGTTAAGCGCGCCACTTCATCTTCACTCAACTCGGACGTAGACTGCCCCGTCCAATCGCCCAACATAGAACGTGCAGCGTCCAAATCCTCCGCCTGTAGTGATTTCGATATTTTGGTAAACGCATGACTAAATTGACGAAAGCCCATCGTCAAATACAATGTCAACACACTCCACAGCATTGCAAACGCAATATTATGCTGCATCAAAAACCAATACCCACCCGCTGTCAGCGCCACCAAAGGCACCACCGCAATCAACCACGCATAAACACCGTTGCGATACTCACCGGCATTGAGGTTTCGTCCCATGCCATTGGCAGTACGAATAAAACCAAGATAGAGCGGATTACGACTACTAATCGGCCGGATTTGCTCAAGCAGCAAAGCTAAAATTAGCGACAAAATACTCATAAACTTAATTTCCCAATTACGCTCGAACCAAAAAAATCAGCCCGCAGCCACACATCCATTAGGTTTCAAAGATAACATAGAGCCCGAGTGAGCAGAAACAATAACAACACCACTTGAAAAAGCACGCCACAGTGCCATATCGTCTGTACGCCAACCCAACCGGAGATTCACATGGAACATCAACTACCTACCCTGCCTTATGCACAAGATGCGCTGGCACCATTTATGTCTGCAGAAACGCTGTCATTTCACTACGGCAAACACCACCAAACTTATATCACCAACCTCAACAACCTGATCAAAGGCACTGAGAACGAAAGCAAATCGCTCGAAGAGATCGTTAAAACAGCACCAGCTGGTGGTTTGTACAACAATGCAGCACAAACTTGGAACCACACTTTCTTCTGGTTTGGCTTTGCACCGAATGCAGCTGGCGAAGATCGCGCACCTGCTGGCGCATTGGCAGATGCCATCGCAGCAAAATGGGGCTCTTTTGATGAATTCAAAAAAGCATTCAACGCCTCAGCTGCTGGCAATTTTGGCTCTGGCTGGACTTGGTTGGTAAAAAAAGCCGACGGCTCACTGGATATCGTTAACACTGGCGCAGCAGGCACACCACTGACAACAGCAGACACTGCATTGCTGACCTGTGACGTTTGGGAGCACGCTTATTACATCGATTACCGCAACAGCCGCCCGAACTACCTTGAAGGCTTCTGGAAGCTGGTTGACTGGAATGTGGTTGCTGCACGCCTAGCAGCATAAGTCACACAAGAAAGCGGGCCTTCTGTCAGCTTTTTCCAACGCAGATCAAAAAGACGACATTCAGTCGTCTTTTTTTTATTTTCCAAATTACATGCACCAAAAAAAACCAAAAGGCAACGCAACACACGCAGCAGCTGGCATTTATCCTTATCTTTCAATGGTATTAGTGATTTAACTTATTGCACTATATTGCAGCGCGTTAATTAGCACAAACTAATATACGCAACCAACAATTTCGCAAGGCATTCCACAGACTTACATTCAACTTAAACCATTAATTTCACTGTGTTTTCCATCACAACACCCTGTTGACAAGGCAAATGTAGTCTGCGAAATTAGCGCTACGAAACGTAACAGCAGCGAATTCAAACAGGATCTGCGGCAAGGATTACGTTAGACGACTGGTATTAATCAAATCAACCGCCAGCGTCGAAGTAGCAACTTTAAGTGGATACAGCGGTTAAGCGAAGAATTACACACCACCCCAACCACAACAAGTGACTACTAAGTTGTTAGTGAATTGAAATCAACGTAAACCAATATCGGTTGCGATGAAATTCTTACTAAAATAATGGATGAGAGGAAACACCAAATGAACTTCCGTTTAGCCGCAATCCCAGCAGCAATCGCTTTTGTATCAGTTAGCTCTTTTGCTGCTCAAGCATGGAACAGCACAACTGCATACGTCGGCGGCGATGTAGTGACTTACTCTGGTAAAGACTACAAAGCAAAGTGGTGGACACAAAATAATATTCCAGGCACCGAACAATGGGGTCCGTGGGAACTTCAATCTGGCAGCGCAACAGCAACGCCAGTTGCACCAACAGCAACACCAGTCGTTGCAACCCCAACACCAGTAACAACAGCCCCCCCTGCAGGCAGCTGTGTTAACCCATGGAATTCCGCAACCGCCTACAACGGTGGCGCGATTGTGTCTTACCAAGGCCGTAACTACAAAGCAGGCTGGTGGACACAAGGCAATGAGCCATCGACTAACACAGGCTCTGGCAAACCTTGGACAGATATCGGTGCTTGCGACGGCTCAACAGTAACTGCAACGCCAAAACCAACTGCATCTCCAACTCCAGTTGTGACTGCATCTCCAACTCCAGTTGTGACCTCATCTCCAACTCCAGTTGTGACTGCTTCTCCAACTCCAGCTGTGACTGCTTCTCCAACTCCAGTTGTGACTGCATCTCCAACTCCAGTTGTGACCGCATCTCCAACTCCAGTAACTAGCACACCACCAAGCACTGGCGCCAAACAAGTTGGCACTTACTTCGCGGAATGGTCAATCTACGGCCGTAAGTTCTACCTGAAAGACATGCAAACCAGCGGCCAAGCTAAAAACTTGACGTTCTTGAACTACTCATTCGGTAACGTTTACAACAAGGGCGGCAAATATGTTTGTGACGCTTCTGTAAATAAACAAGAATCGGGCAATCAAGATGGCGGCGATGCATGGGCTGTTTACCAAAAAGGCTTCAGCGCTGGCGAATCAGTCGATGGTGTAGCTGATGCATACGGTTGGGAAAAATGGGATGATCCTCGCCAAGGCAAAGAAGGCCCACTCAAAGGCAATATGAATCAGTTGAAAAAACTGAAAGCCAAAAATCCGAACTTGAAAGCGCTAATTTCATTGGGTGGCTGGACTTGGTCTAAGTGGTTCTCTGCGGCATCTGCAACACCAGAATTGCGTCAAGCTTTGGTTGCATCTTGTATCGACGTGTGGATCAAAGGCAATATGCCATTTGACTCAGGCTCAAATGCAGGTGGCCCAGGCACTGCAGCAGGCATCTTTGATGGTATCGACATCGACTGGGAATACCCAGGCGTTCAAGGTATTGGCACTAACACAGTTTCTCCTGCCGACAAGCAAAACAACAATCTATTGATGGCAGAGTTCCGCAAACAATTGGATGAGTTGAGCAAAACAACTGGCAAAAAATACTTGTTAACTGTGGCAATCGGTGCTGGCGATGAGAAAATCGCTGCAACTGAACCAGCCGAATACAGCAAGTACCTCGACTGGATCAACATCATGTCGTACGACTACAACGGCGCATGGGATGCACAAGGTCCAACCGACTTCCATTCAGCTTTGTACCCAGATCCAGCTAGCCCACGCTACAAAGATCCAAAAACTGGCAAAATCAACAGCTACAATACTGATACTGCCGTTAAAGACTTGCTAGCACGTGGCGTACCTGCTGCTAAATTGCACATGGGCGTACCATTCTACGGCCGCGGCTGGACTGGTGTAACCAATGCAAATAATGGTCTGTACCAAGCAGCCACTAAAGCAGCAACTGGTACCTACGAAGCGGGTTACGAAGACTACAAAGTATTGAAAAATGCTCCAGGTACTGAGTACATCCACCCAGTAACACAACAAACTTACCGCTTTGATGGCACAACATTCTGGTCTTACGACACTTCTCGTGATATCAAGTTGAAAGCTGACTACGCTAAGAAAATGGGCATGGGCGGTATCTTCAGCTGGCAAGCAGACAGCGATACGTCGACTGGCGAACTTGTTGAAGCAATGACTCACATTAACAAATAATTTGTAATAGCATCTCAAACCCCATCGTTTACGATGGGGTTTTTTTATGAACAGCACTAAATAATTTACACGAAACCAACAAAAACACATCAAGATTCAAAACCACTAAAATCCGTCGCAAGGCAAGTAAATACAAGCTTTTAGCGCGCGCACAAAGTAAGAAAAAGGCTTGCTCAAGCCGCTTTTAGGCATTAGCATGTCAGCTTAATGGGTTGTTGTATCACCCCATCTCGCACTACAAAATTTCAACCGAGATTGAAGATGAAAACGCCAATTTCTACCCGCAAGCACCGTGGCTTTACGCTGCTCGAATTGTTAGTTGTACTCCTCATCATTGCCCTCTTGGCGGGCTATGTTGGGCCTAAATTATTTGGCGAAGTCGGCAAAGCAAAAACCAAAACTGCGGCGAGCCAAATGAAATCGATTGCTGGCGCACTGGATCAATACCGCCTTGATACCGGCCGCTATCCAAGCAATGAATTGGGACTAAATGCTTTGACCAAAAAACCACCAGAAGAAAGCAAGTGGTCTGGTCCTTACTTAATGAAAGATGTACCCAACGATCCTTGGGACAAACCATACATTTATCGTATTCCGGGCGAAAATGGCCATGACTACGACTTACTAAGCTACGGCTTAGATGGCAAACCCGGTGGTAGCGGTGAAGACACCGATATCAACTTTTGGTAAGCAATAAATCTAATGCGTTACCAAGTTAAAGCTCTTAGTGCAGGTTCTCTGCGCGAACTAGAACTCGATGCTGCCAACGTCGATGACCTACGCGCACGCCTGCTAGAACAGGGCCTACAGCTTGTCAGCTTTAAAGCTGAACGCAAGTTCAGCCTTTCATTGGGCAAGAGTGAATTTCAAGTCTCACTGTTTACTCAAGAGCTGATTGCACTACTCGAAGCGGGCCTAACCCTCGTTGAGGCCATGGAAACGCTGAAAGAAAAAAGCGGCCACGACGAAAACCGCACGGTTCTCACCACGATGATCGAGGGTTTGTACCAAGGATTGCCTTTATCCAAAGTGCTGTCGCAAATGCCAAATTTGTTTCCGCCACTGTATATTGCCAGCGTAGGCTCGGCAGAAAAAACAGGTCATTTGGCTGATGCACTCAAACGCTACCATCACTACGAAACCCGCCTCACCGCCGTAAAAAAGAAAGTTATTTCGTCTTTGGTATATCCAATGGTGGTGATTGGGATTGGTGGCAGCATCATGCTGTTCTTACTGTTTTATGTGATTCCGAAATTTAGCCAAATCTATGCTTCGATGAAAAACCTCCCTTTTGCCGCACAAGTGATGCTGTGGTGGGGCGATTTAGTACATCAACATGGGCAAGTAATTTTTGCCGTAATGATTGCGAGCATTATCAGCATCATCATGGCATTCCGAACCCAAGCAGTACAATCGATGCTGCTAGAGTTGTTTTGGAAATTACCTCGACTCGAAGAATATCGTCGACTTTTCTCATTAACGCGCTTTTATCGTACCGTTGGTCTTTTACTCTCTGGTGGCTTGAATTTAGTCGCCGCACTAGAACTGGCAGCCCAACTCTTGCCCGTCACAATGCGCCTTGCGCTGTCGCAGGCGATTGTGGACATAAAATCAGGACAACAGCTTTCTAATACATTGCCGAAATATAATCTCACCACCCCCGTTTCAGAGCGTCTGCTGCGCGTCGGAGAGCAAAGTGGCGAACTCGCCACGATGATTGAACGCGCGGCACAGTTTTGCGATGAAGAACTTGACCGAGCGATTGAAATGTTTACCCGCCTGTTTGAGCCGATTTTAATGTTATTGATCGGGATTTTAATTGGCGGCATCGTCTTTTTGCTTTACATGCCGATTTTTGAGTTGGCCGGGAATATGCAATGATTACGCTCGACCTCATTCAGCATTTGCGCGCAACAGGCGGCAATCAACCGCTTTCTGTCTTATTACAGCAATCACTCGGCCTCAATGATGACGAGTATAGGCTTGAAGTCAGCGGCTACCTTGGTCTACCAGCCATTACCCGCCAAGAATTAAATGCACTTAAACCTCGCTACGACCTACTCGCCTTTGGCGATGCGGTTGCACACCAATGTTTATTGGCTGAAGTACCACAGCATGGCTATGTATTGATCTTGTCAGATCCATTTAGCCCCGTAGTTCGCAACTGGGCGCAGCAACGGATCACCGTGGCGTTCCGAGTCGCCTTTGCGCTATTTGACGATTTAAAACAGTATTTCGACGAATACGAAACATCGCATCGCGCGATGGAGCAAATGGCTGTTGGGGAAAACCAAGAGGTCAGCAAAGACGGCGTCACCGAAATTTCACTGACTACCTTGGCGCAAGATGCCAAGCCCGTCGTTAAATTAGTGAATTCGACACTTTACGATGCACTCAAAGCCAAAGCGTCTGATATCCACATGGAAACAACGCCGCAAGGGATGACGATCAAATATCGTATCGATGGTGTTTTACTGCATGCGGGTGGCGCCAATGGTGCAGAAATGGCCGAGCAAATTGTTTCGCGGATTAAAGTTTTAGCTGAGCTCGATATTTCCGAACATCGCGTTCCACAAGACGGACGTTTCAAAGCCAAAGTCAACAATCGCGATGTCGATTTTCGCGTCTCCATCATGCCATCCATCCATGGCGAAGATGCCGTATTGCGGATTTTGGATAAGCAAGGCGGCGGCGATGCGTTTAAATCGCTGCGCCTAGAAACACTCGGCCACGAAGAACAAACGATGGCGGCGATTCGCTCGCTATCGCACGAACCCTACGGCCTACTCTTGGTGACTGGTCCAACGGGCTCGGGCAAATCGACGACGCTGTATGCAACGTTATCCGAAATTAATAACGGTGAAGAAAAAATTATCACCATTGAAGATCCGGTCGAGTACCAACTGCCCGGCGTATTGCAAATTCCAGTCAATGATAAAAAAGGCCTGACCTTTGCTCGTGGTTTGCGCTCAATCTTGCGCCATGACCCCGATAAAATTCTGGTCGGTGAGATTCGCGACGGTGAAACCGCCAATATCGCAGTGCAAGCAGCCTTAACCGGTCACTTGGTGCTAACTTCAGTCCACGCGAACAACGCTTTCTCGGTGATTGATCGCTTTATTCATATGGGTGTAGAGCCAAATAGTTTTGTTGATGCACTGATTGGTGTAGTCGCACAGCGACTCATCCGAAAAGTCTGCCCACATTGCGTCGGCGACGACACGCCAAGCGTCGATTTATTGGCTGCTTCGGGTCTGACACGCACGCAAGTGAGTAAATGGACTTTCCGCAAAGGTGCTGGCTGCCCTGCCTGTCGTAACACCGGCTATTTAGGCCGTAAAGCCATCGCTGAAGTATTGCGCCTTGATGATGACCTCAAACAAGCCATCGCTAAACACGCGCCTGCTGTAGAGCTCAAAAAAATTGCGCTGAACAACGGCTTTATCTCGATGCGACAAATCGCCCTTAACGCCGTAGCTCGCGGTGAAACAACATTACAGGAAATCAACCGTGTCACCTTTGTTGATTAATCACTGTGCGTGGTTTGGCAAGCAGCGTATCCGCCTCTCGAGTGTGAACTTTGGCGGCGAAGTGCTGAGCCGCCGTCGTGCCTCGGTCGATCCATCGCCCGATGTGTTGGTGCCGCGCCTACAAGATATGTTCAATCAAGTACCGCGTGGTCGTCTAGGGCAAGATCGCGTTGACTTGGTGTTTGGCTCGCCATGGGTACGCTATGTATGTTTGCCTTGGCAAACCAGCCTTGGCAAAGATAGCGATTGGGAAAACTACGCGCGACTTTTGCTAGCCCAGCAATATGGCGTGAATACTGATTCTTGGCGCATTCGTATTTCGGATGGTCAATACGGACAGCCGCGTATCGCCGCCGCGTTTGAAGAAGGTTTATATCAAACCTTCGCCGAACTGTGCCGCGCGAGCAAACTCAAGCTCGGCAAAGTTGAGCCACTGTTCACGACAGCAGTCAACCAGCATCGCAAAACAATGAAAGATGCTGAGCACGCCTTGGTTATCCTAGAAATGGGCCACGCGATTGTGGGGTTTTATCGTGAAAAAGCCTGGCAAGGCTTGGTCACGCTGCCCGTGCAACTGGATTCAGAAGAACAAACACTGTCGCTTGCCGCCTTAGTGCGCGAAGCTGCAGTCTTAAGTGGCCAGTTTTTACCTGAGCATATCTACTTAACGTCATCTGATGTCACGCTCAGAAGCGTTAAATCCGCAGATTTTGATTTTGAATGGCTGGGCCCAGTGCACCCGCAATTTCTGGCGGTGGATAATCACGAATGAAAACACTGCAATTAGATTTCAATAAACAAAGCGCAGTCACGCCATGGCTAGGACTTGCACTCACCGTACTCGGCATTATTGCTGTTCTGTGGGTGATGACACAAATTGATGTGGCAAAAGAGCAGAAAAATCAAATTGAACTCCGTGAAGATGAAATCAGTCTGCGCCTAAAGCAACGCGAAACCAAAGCCACCGTCGAGCGAAATGCCTCGCCGGTTTCAGCCAAGGTTGAAAAAATTCGTCGTGATCAAATGCTCAGTAACGACATTGCTTTTGAGCTGTTAGAACGCGTGTGGGAGCAACAAATCGCCTTTACTCGTTTAGAAATTGCAACGGTTGAGCGTGACATCAAAATGGATTTAGAAGCCAAAACACTCAACGATGTTTTATTGCTAGTCGACCGGCTACAGTCTCAAGATGAGGTCAAACAAGTTTCATTAGCTAGAAATAGTGTAAAGATTGGTGATCCACAATTACCTGCGGTTGCCGCGATGGAAATTTTTTGGCACGCGCCGGCATCTGCGACGGCCAAACAAGCACCTGAAGCAATCGAGCAGCAGGCCAGCGAGGCCACTTCTGTGGCTGCCAGTGCTGTAATGGCGAGCAAACCCCTGTCACGCCCCAAATCACAGGGAGCGAGCAAATGAGTAAAGAACAAATCTTTTGGTATCTGCGACTGATTCCTAAATACTCAGGCATCTTGGGTATTGCCGGCTTAGCCTTACTTGGCTTTGCTTTGATGCTCTATACCCAAGACCTCAAGCCGTATATCTATGATTTAAATGAACGCGAGATTGCGCTTGAACGCAAATTTCAACAATTACGCACCCCCGTCGTTGCCAAATCGACGACTGAAGCATTACCAAAGCTAAATCGAAGCGATACGTTTACTTTCTTTTTACGGCGCTTAAACGACCTTGCCGCAAATAATAAAGTGATCATTACCCAAATTGACTACAAGAGCCAGCCCGAGGCTGATGGCAAATTAATGCGTTACAGCATGCAATTCCCTGCGAATGCGACTTATCTTCAGTTGCGTCGATTTTTGCTTGAGCTACAAGCTTCACCGGGGGTCCGAGTAGAAAGTTTAAATCTACAAAGACAACAAATCTCAGATGATAGGCTGGCGATTCAAGTTCAGCTCTCGTATTTGACGGAGGCACACTGATGCTTTCTCGTCCCCTACAAATCGTACTGGGCCTTACTTTAGCAGTCACGGCTTACCTTTATTGGCAAGAAAGCAATAGCAGCGCAGAGCCAGAGCTGGAAAGCAAAGCGCGTCCGATGCAAAAAGCAATTCAAAAAGTAGCGAGTGAAGCCACGAAAGCTTCCAGTATCGCTGCCGATCAATCGTCAGCAGCAAGCGGCGCCAACACAGCAAGTGCCGCCTCAGTGGTATTAGGTATTGGGATTGCAGATTTATTCCCTAAGCAATCTTGGCTGCCAACTCCGCCGCCGCCGACGAAACCACCGCCACCGACGCCAACGCCGGTGCCTGTGGCCCCACCTTTACCTTTCCAAGTTACCGCAACATGGAAAGAGAAAAACACGCTATACGTGGTCGTTGAAGGGCAAGGCCAATCAATTGTCCTGTGCACGAAATGCGATACCTTGGGCCGAATTCAACCTGGAGAAACCTTATTGGGCAGCTATCGCCTCGATAAGCTCACGCCAGATATGTTGACGTTTACTTATTTACCACTCAATCAGCAGCAAACGCTGCCGACAGGAGGAACGCCGTGAAACGAGCGTTAATGACCTCAATGCTATCGATGGCCTTTTTGGCCGGTTGTGCTAGTGATATCGCACAATACAAAGCTGAATCGTTCCAAGAAGAAGGCAACCCGGAAGCAGCACTGAAAACGCTGCAAGCTCAATTGGCCAAAACGCCCAATGACTTACAGTTGCGCGTCAACTTTCAGTCCAGCTTGCTTCAGTTTTTATCTCGCCTGCAAAATGAAGGTGATCAAGCACGGGCTCGTGGTGACACTGCACTGGCAATGAGTCGCTACCAGCAGATTCTCAGCTGGGAATCGAATAATATGCGTGCCCTTGAGGGCGTTCGTCTGGTTGAAGTTGGTATTCGTCATTCATCGATGATGAAATATGCGATGGAAATCAAAGACACACGACCTGATGAAGCGCTGACGATTAGCAGCCAAATTTTGGCAGAAAACCCTCGTAATAATGAGGCTAGAATTTTACGGAATGACCTAGAAAGCCGTAAATCTCGTGAAGCTAGCTTGCGACCCGCACTCGCACAAGCACTCAAAAGCCCGATCTCCTTGCAGTTCCGCGATCAAAGCATGATGAGTGTTTTTGACATCATTTCGCGCATCGGTAATGTGAACTTCATTTTTGATAAAGATGTACCTCCGAACCTAAAAACAACAATCTACGCACGCGATACCACGGTGCAAGACGTCATTAACTTGATTCTGGCAACCAATCAGCTGGATAAAAAAATTCTGAATGACAATACCATTCTAATTTATCCAAAACGCCCCGATAAAGACCGTGATTACAAAGACATGGTGATGCGGACATTCTATCTATCGAATGCCGACCCCAAACAAGTACTGTCGATGATCAAGCAAATGGTCAAAACGCGTGATGTCTATATTGACGAACGCCTTAGCATGTTGGTGATGCGCGATACACCCGAAGCGATTGCGGTGGCAGAACGCTTGATCGCGGCACAAGACATTCCGCAATCCGAAGTGTTAATGGATGTGGAAATACTTGAGGTCAGTAATAACGACGTTCTCGATATGGGTATCAAATATCCAGGCTCAGTGTCGGCTACGGTTTATGGCAATACGATTGGCGCAGCACCACCGACGATTACCAAAAATCCAGATGGCACAACCGTGACCACCTCACCATCGGCATTAACGCCAGGCTCGGTCACCTTAGATCAGCTAAAAAATATCAACAGCAGTGACATTTTGGTCAATCTAGGCGTGCCAACAGTGACCGCCAACTTTAACCAAAGCAGAGGGAAAACGAATATTTTAGCGAACCCCAAAATTCGCGTAAAAAATCGTGATAAGGCAAAAATCCTCATCGGTGAACGTGTTCCTGTTGTGACTACGACAGTATCAAACGGCACAAGCACTGAAAACGTCAATTACCAAGACGTTGGCTTGACACTGAACGTTGAGCCCGTGCTCACCGTTGATAACGAAATCAGCGTCAAAGTGACGTTAGAAGTCTCTAACATCACTAAAACGATTCCAACCAAGGGCGGCTTATTGGTCTACCAAATTGGTACTCGCCGCGCGGAAACGAATATGACCGCGCGTGATGGTGAAACGCAAGTATTAGCTGGTTTATTATCACGTAGTGAAGTGGATGCAGGCTCTGGCTTACCATTCCTCAGCTCAGTACCTGGATTTGACCGCATCTTTGGTACGAAAAGCTCTACCAAGGAAAAAACCGAGCTTATTTTGCTAATCACGCCACGAGTGGTTCGTTCATTGCCACTACCATCGACCCACATCACCAACTTTGATAGCGGTACCGAAGGCGCGATGAGTACGGATCCATTACGTTTGCGCAATTCATCGGCAGTGATTATTAATAATCAAGGCGGACAACCAGCGCCGTATATTCCGCCGCCAGAACCACAGCAACCTGCACCACAGCAACCTGCACCACAGCAGCCTGCGCCGCAATCGGAGCAACAACCCTCAGCGCAGCAACCTCAGCAGCCTGAGCAACCTGCTGCGACACCAGCACCACGAAGTGGGGGAATGGGACGTCGCTAAAATGAAGCATAATCGCGGATTTACGCTCATTGAGCTCATGGTGACCTTAACCATTCTTGCCGTACTTGCGACAGTGGCCCTGCCCTTGTCGCAAGTGGCGGCGACTCGGAATCGAGAAGATGAATTACGCCGCGCTTTATGGCAAATCCGCAGTGGGATTGATCAATACAAAGCGGCAGTCGACGCCAATCGGGTGAATAAATCACTCGATGAATCCGGCTATCCGCCCACGCTGGAAACGCTGGTTGAAGGCGCTAAAGATTTAAAAGACCCGGCCGGAAAAAAAATCTACTTCCTACGCCGTCTACCCCGTGATCCATTTTGTGATTGCCCCAGCAAAACCAATGCACAGACCTGGGGTTTACGGAGTTACGCCAGCCCAGCAGATACCCCAGCAGAGGGTCGCGACGTGTATGATGTTTACTCTACCTCTGGGCAAACCGGCCTGAATGGAGTTCCGTATCGTGAATGGTAAGCAGCATCGGGGTTTTACCCTGATTGAACTTTTAGTTGTATTGGCCATTATGGCTAGTTTATTAACATTGGTTGTGCCACGTTATTTCCAGCAAACCGATCGTGCACAAGAAACAGTGCTCAAGCATAATCTCGTCGCAGTACGTGACGGCATTGATAAATTTTTTGCCGATACTGGTCGCTATCCAAGCAACTTAGATGAGCTCGTTAGTAAAAAATATTTGCGTGAATTACCGCTAGATCCGATTACAGGTAAGAGAGACTCATGGATTATTGTTGCCCCAGAAACGGGCAGTGGCGTTTATGATCTGAAAAGTGGCGCAGAAGGAACTAGCAACGATGGCACGCCGTATAGCAGCTGGTAACTCTCACTACTCACAGCAAAGCGGCTTTGCTTATGTGTGGGCACTGATGCTAGTGCTCATCATGGGCATTTACCTAGCGCAAGTTGGCGAAGCTTGGCATAACCGTATTCAGCGCAATAAAGAAGCCGAATTAATGCGGATGGGCGATGAAATCCGACGTGCCATCAAGCAATACAGCGAACAACAATCGGCAGGCGGCACACAATACCCAAAGCGCATTGAAGATTTAGTCCAAGACCCGCGCGTACCCTTCCCTCGCCACTACCTGCGCAAAGCTTACAAAGACCCGATGACTGGCGAAGATTGGCTTTACATTGGCGGCCCTGGCGGCGGCTTTATGGGTGTGCAAAGTAAATCCAATGCCAAGCCGCTCAAAACCGACAATTTCCCCGACGAATACGCTAGCTTTAAAGATGCTAAGTCTTATCAAGACTGGCGCTTTGCGCATTGGCCAAATCAAGGCGGCGGACGAACTCGCTAAGGTGTATTTGATTGCAGCCAATATTTAACAATACCTACAATCAAATACCCTTATCTAGCAGCAACTAGCAATTAAGCATAATAGCGTTTTGAAAATTCCAACATCCGTTCAATCGGCAAACGCGCGGCATCCATATCTGCAGGCGTTAGATAATCAATCACCGTGCCCTTTCCGGCTTGCGCATTTTTCACCGCGTTGATGGTATTCATCTTCATATACGGACATGAATTGCACTGGCAACCGGCGTAAATCGGCGCTTGTTCGATATTCAAATCGGGGCGCGCCAAACGCATATTGTACAAAATACCGTCTTCAGTCGCGACGAAGATCACGCCATCAGGCTCTTTATCGTATGACTTAATCCAGTTCAACATACCCGACGTAGAGCCCACATAATCAGCCAATTTCAACACGGGTAAGGGGCTTTCTGGATGGGCAATTAGGTATTTGGCCGTCGTACATGCGGCGAAGGCCTCATCCAGCGCAGCCTGATTAAATTTATCATGCACCTCACACACCGCCGACCACAGTGGCATATCGTAGCCATGCTGATAATTCAAATACCCGCCCATATTGTAATCCGGCGAGAAAATAACTTTTTTACCCTCGGCATACAGGTGCGCAATGATGTCATCGACGTTGCGGCTAGTCACAATCCAATCGCTCAATGCTTTGTGCTCTGCAGAGCTATTGATGTATGAAACATGCACATGATCAGGATAAGATTCACGCCACGCTTTCAATGCACTAACGTCGGTTTGTGTTACCAAAGAACAGGTTGAACCGGCATCGGGCAAAATCACCGTTGCATTCGGATTCAAAATCTTAGCCGTTTCAGCCATGAAACGAACACCAGCAAACACAATAATGTCGGCATCCGCATCACGCGCAAACAAAGACAACTCTAAGCTATCGCCAACCTTATCCGCCATTTGCTGAATTTCAGGGGCGGTATAATAATGAGCAAGTGTGACAACGCGGGTCATGGGCGATCCTCATATAAGCAAATCACAAAGGCGATGCACTGAGTAACAGCACAAAAGTTTTCATACGCAAAGGCCACGCAATACATGAGCGATAAGCGCAAAACAAAGTGGAAGAACTTTTGTCTTTACTAAAACACATCGAATCAATCACCGAATATTATCACGCCAGCCACCGCAAACTCAGTCCTAAATACCACTAATTTCAAGATTCACACTCCTAATAAGCAAAAAAAATCACGCATAGACTTGACACCGCCGCGCCCCTTGTCCATAATTCGCCTCCTCTGCAAATCAGATGAAATGCAGACACGGATGCGGGATTAGCTCAGTTGGTAGAGCGATACCTTGCCAAGGTATAGGTCGAGAGTTCGAGTCTCTTATCCCGCTCCACAAATTAAATGGCGTAGTACATAGCATCAGCACATGTGATGCGGGATTAGCTCAGTTGGTAGAGCGATACCTTGCCAAGGTATAGGTCGAGAGTTCGAGTCTCTTATCCCGCTCCAAAATTTGCATCAAACATGATGCGGGATTAGCTCAGTTGGTAGAGCGATACCTTGCCAAGGTATAGGTCGAGAGTTCGAGTCTCTTATCCCGCTCCAAAATTTGTAGCAAACATGATGCGGGATTAGCTCAGTTGGTAGAGCGATACCTTGCCAAGGTATAGGTCGAGAGTTCGAGTCTCTTATCCCGCTCCACATATTGATTGATGAAGTTTTTTTTCATCAATTAGCAAGACTCCTGGCGGAGTAGCAAAATGGTTATGCCGCGGCCTGCAAAGCCGTTTACGCCGGTTCGATTCCGACCTCCGCCTCCAAACAGTAAAATTCGACATTTCGAATTTTAAAAAATGCTGAAGCAGTAATGCCCAGCGCTCGGATGGTGAAATTGGTAGACACAAGGGACTTAAAATCCCTCGCCGCAAGGTGTGCGGGTTCAAGTCCCGCTCCGAGCACCACTAATAAAATCAAGGGTTTACGCTAAATGTGTAGACCCTTTTTTTATGTCTAGCTTATTAAAGCTACGACAGACCTACAACGTAGGTTTTTGGTTTTTCGTACTCCCATCAATTATTGCAATCTTCTCCACAAGATAGATACCATCTACTTGTTCAATAAAATTTTGAAAACTACGTGATCCGACTCTGCCATAGTTTGCAAATCATTATGTAGTTCGAGAATGCCATTACAACTCCACTCTCTAATATCTTTGAAAAAAACCATCTGTTTTTATCAGTCATATCATTCTTGCACTGACTATACCTTTACAATTCACTACATAACAGTTACTGCATAATCTACTGTGAGTTTAACTCGGTAACTAATTTCGCCTCGGCCACACAAATAATGAATGCTTGGCTAAGTCACGTCAGGCTAAACTAAGTGAGAGGCCGAGTCGGCAAGTAGCGACCACTGCAATTTGCAACAAATGATCATTAATGCAACTTATATTTGTACGTCATAAGAGGATGGCCTGATGGGCGCAGAACAATGCATGTGGGGCGTTTGCTTTATTCCACTCGATGTTAATGGGCAAAAATTTTTTGGTTTCTCTGAATTTCTTGCGGGTCTTGCGCTCATGGTGTTGGCCTGGACAATTGCCGACGTCCGCTATCGATTCCGAATCAGATCCGCCCCCATCCCACTGCAAGGCATTACTTTTTCGGTCGTCACATCTGTAGGCGTTCTGACACTGCTTACGGACCTCTGGCGAGCGGAGCAGTGGTTGGTACCAAAGGGCGACTTCCTAACGCCTGCATCGTGGCAAGCGATCCTAGGCGGACTGTTCCTTCTAACATTCCTCACATGGACGTGGTTCGCGTTCATCCGTCCGCCCATTTACGGTCGACATAACTCTGAAAACTACGCACAGACCCTGTATCGATTCATCCTCAAAGGTTCATCTGCAGAGCTCGCCGTCATCGCTGACGAACTCTCCTACTCTGCCCAGGCGCTAGTCCGCTATGCCACAGATAGAGACAGACTGGAATACCATCGACCTGAGCGTGAAGACAAGGGAAAGAAGACCCTGCAGAAGGTTGAGGGTTACGCCAACGATCTGATTCTGCTCATCGCAGACAAGAGACTATGCCGTGCAATCGTCCAATCGTCGCCGGGCACCGCACTAGCCTTGTTCCAAGCAATGGCTGACATGAAGAAGCATGCAATCCAGATAGAGACTTTCGCCAAGAACATAGTGCACGAGGCACTGGCAAACAAGGACTCTTTCCTCTATCACGAGACTGAGGGCTATGAGTCAGGCCTGATCGGCTATCACAAGCCACTTAGCCAGGCGATGTTTGCCAACTATCAAATGGTCGAAACGATCGGAACTCTCCTTGACCCCGACATATACGGCAAGAGGAAATGGGACGCAGAACAGTGGGAGGCTTACTGCAGGATGGTGTTGATGACCTTCCGCAGCTACGTTAATGAGGGGGGAGTAAGCCATTCGTTCGTGCTATATCGAGCGAAAGGCTACATCGAAAACGCGGCCTCCGACCTCGACACGTTGAATGAACTCGCTAGTGCCTGGGACTCTGACTTATACAATCGTCTTCGAATTGTCGTCGAGTTCGTCAAGGACGCGATCAAAATTCTTGATGAAAAGGGGGTTCCCGATCATCTACACATTCGTGTGAGAGAGAATCAAGGCCATATGCGCGAGACCTTCTACGATCACATAGCCAGCATGATCTTCGAGCTGATCTTCCACGCATCGCAAGTCAGATCGCCAAGGTTATTGTGCTGGTCGATTCAGCACAGCTCTTTGTGGGGCAAACTGTTCAACTATGAAGATCTCGGTCATGCCGGAAAAGTTGTGAGATTCAAGGTACGGCGTCTTTTATACGACGAGATTGTAGAGATGAAGCGCTTTCCCAACTTCAAGGCAGCTAAGATTCTTGGCTTTTGCTTGAACGTGATGGGGTTAACTATCAGGCAGGACGGCGGTGACAAGGAGAGTCAACCACTTCAAAGAGCGGTGCTGGCCTGGACAAGGCAAAATTTTCTCTGGTTACATCAGCAAAATCCACTGATTGCCGAGGCGTGCTTGTTCGATGGTTTCACCTTCGATATAGAGAACCGGCGAATTGTTAGAACTTATCCGGCCCAGGGACTAAAGCTCGAACCAAGCTACATCTACCTCGCACTTGACCCCGCACCGATTGATTCCAAGGGTGAAGTGGTTAATATCGTCAGTACCCACCAAAGCACGCATAATCGGAAGTCACACAGCAAAAAAACTCGATCATCTAGAAAAAATGCATATCGAGTCTGACTCTAAAATAACCAGTCCGCTTAGTATTGGCATGCCAGTATGTGCCTTACACTTTTGCAGATTCTTATCAATTTATCCACCCATTCGTATAGGTGTCGCCACTTGCACTTATGCATTTATCCAGTGCTTGAATGTCAGAACCCGACCTATTCTGTTGAGAAACTCAGCTTCTCTCCTGCACCATGACAAACACACCCAAAAACTGATCAATAATTCAGCAAATAGGCATGATTTTGCTTATATAAAGTGCAAATTTACTAGAGTTTTGCATGAATTTTTGCCCCTCGCAGCAAGCGACCGACTTTTTCAACTGAATAGCCCCACGGCGGCCACTCATAGGTTTTGTGTTGCTACAACATGCAGCTAACGCCCCCCCCCTAGCCATTAACCGTGACAAAGCTTTATTATTTTGTGCTGCCTTTGAGCACTAGCCGCCCTGTGGCGACTAGCAGGGCAGTAAAGAGTTCTTTACTAGGAATACATGCGCCGCAATAATAATTTCGAAGTTAATCCTGCTCCACCAAAGTAAAATACATATAGTTAATAAATTTACACAGATGGTATAATAAACAATATTTTAAAACTGAAAGGATTTTCAAATTGTCGAATAACATTGAATTTGAGATAAAGACTGGAAAGTATAAAGTAATAAAATCAGGCACAATACGAACCTCAGAAAATGAAATATCTTTCTTTATAGATGGCCTATCTTTGAAATATATTTTCTCAACAACAGAAGATGGAAAAGCAAGATTCAAGTCTGAAGTAATTAGCGATGAAGAAATGATTATTAATCTATATAATTTCTCAAGTAAAACAGGCCAAGGAAATAAAAACCCAATTGAAGTTGGTACATTTGGCGACCCTGAATCTGAATTTTTTGTTAATTTCCACGTAAAATCAGGTGAACATTCTAGAGAGTTTCAATATTCATTTTTGATTTCGGAAAAATAAGAATGGCAAAAATTAAAAGTACTACGGAAGAAGAAAGTGTTGAAGATTCACAAAATGGTAAATTTGCTAAAAAAGAAATTACTGGTGTAATAGCACAACATATTGGTACTGGGAAAAACGCGAAAGACTCTTTTGTATGGATGACAATAACTTGGAGTTTTCGTATAGCATTAACTATTAGTCTATGTTTTTTTGCCCAATCATTTTTTGACCCTACATATGGCAAAAATATTTTAGATTCAATTATAAAAGTGTGGAGTATTTTTGTACCAATAATTACATTGGCACTCGGGTACGCTTTTGGTAAAGGAAAATAAAGATTTAAATACGCCCTAAATTTATCTATCTTAGACACCACGCTCCAAACTGAAGTTTACCGTCTTCATCGCACCACAAACGATCGTTTTTGCAATATGCAAATAGTTCGATTTTGGCCGACTGCGTCCTGTCGCTCAGTTTCACCCCGTTGTTTCAACGGAGCATTAACCCTCGTTTGATGGTGGTGGAATTAGTATGCGGGGTGGCGATGTTCGATCAGTTTGGGTGGATAAATCGAGTAAGATTTTGCACTTCGGCGTAACGCATGAAGTTAACATGAGTGTCACTGCATTTTCACCTGCCATGGGCTTGTTGGTGTTTATCACTCTAGCGATACTCTTTTTTCTCGTTTCTCGCAGTAAGAATACCCACTAAAAGCAACCTGTCATTGCGGCAGTAGATTCGTTTCAGGCATGATTAGGCTAAGAGATTTTTATTAAATAGATGGATTTTCTTGAATGGAAGAATATACCAGCATATTTTCTTACATTAGCTACAGTCTCAGCCAAATACAATGAATCAGGGGTCAAACCAAATGGACGTCTACAAACTAAGTATTGAGCATACTTCATCAAAAATGATAAATAAGGACAGTTTCGAAGAGGAAACTCGTTGCCGTGAGCCATGGTATCAAGAAGTTTCAGGCAAAACACGATCCCAGTTCGCAGTATGCCCTGCCTGTGATAACCCTATTCAATTAATAGGGCTTTACAATCTTCCATCAAACGTCCAAAGCCCATTTGGAAAGCATACAACATCTGACATTAAAGGCATCGCATATAGTAACTCCGAGGCTCGTGACAACTGCCCATACTTTAAGCCGCGTAAACACAAGAAAACAGACCGCAAAAAGAAGTTCGATGGTACACCTAGAAAAATTCTGCAGCTATTAATTGAGAAATTCGACCTTGTTGTTCACATCATCGAAAAGGAAACGGGGATTGAATTTTCTTCGAATTCTTTAAAAGGGATGCTTGAAAGATACAAAGGGGAGCAAGGGTACATGTATACAGGTGCCACACTGCGTAATATACCGTGGATTTTTGCATATATGTCAGACGCTACAGACCTATTTGGTCAGAAAGTTGGCGGTAACACTACTCTCTCCCATGCGATCATGAAACTCGCTCCTGAGGCTTGTGTTGGCGATAATGGACGTGTAACAAGCAATGATAGGCCTGGAGAAAAAAAACTGTTTGTCGACATCAAGTTAAGCTTCATTCAACATCGTTTCAAAAAGGACTCTGAAAATGCTCGCTTGATCGAAACAATGGAATTAGTGGTTTCGCGGCAGAAAAACAGCAAGATCGTCGATATTTACAAGAAAGAAATACAATTCGATTACTATTTGTTCGAGAGGCTAATTCAAAATCCGGACTACCACATGATTAGAAGACATGACAGGGTTCTACTTGCAAAAGAGGTGCTTGCTACCCTGCTTGATGCTTAAACAGATGGCATCAATATCGCTGAATATTTAAGCAATTTAGACATAACTTATTCAAATCCTAGATATGCTCGTCTTTTTGAAAAATCTTTGTTATAGGATTCAAATCTCTTGCTTCGTTTAGATGATCTGGTGCCAAATGAGCATAACGCATCGTCATTGTTAATGTTGAATGACCGAGTAACTTTTGAAGCGTTAAGATGTTGCCACCATTCATCATAAAATGACTTGCGAATGTATGGCGTAAAACATGAGTTGCTTGTCCTTCAGGCAGCGTAAACGATGTTTGAGTAAGAGTGTTACAAAAACAGTTGTAACTCGGCTCAAACAGTTTTTCAACCTTGCCATGTGCTTTGTAGTGCTCTTTTAGCTCTTTTTCTAAGTCCACAGCAATCGGTACAGTTCGAATTTTTCCGCTTTTTGTCTGATTAAATCGTATCGCATGATTTACAATCTGGCCAAGCCGCAGACCTTCAGCCTCTCCCCACCTCGCGCCAGTACTCAAGCATACTTTTGTTATCAATTTTACATGGATGTTTTTTTGCTGTTCCAGCAGTATCAAAAGCTCACTGATTTGCTCAGTAGTCAAAAAACTCATTTCACGTTCGTCAAATTTAAGCGGTTTTACCCTTTTTAACGGGTTGTCGCCGTTCCATTCTCCAGTTTTGATTAACTCGCTAAACACTGATTTCAGATAAGCATGATCGTGATTGATTGTGTTTTCGCTTGCGCCCTCTTCAATTCGTCTGTTACGAAAATCTGCAAAGTCACTTGGTTTAAAATTTGATGCAATTGGATTTCCAAGCTTCTCACAAATATTGAGCAGCTTTTTTTGGCGGTTCAAACCATCTTTTAAAGATTGCCCATGGTTTTCAAACCATTTTTTGCAAAGTTCGCTAAGTCTTCTTTGATCTTTTTTAACTGGTGTCCAGTCCGGCTTTTGCTGGTACTCGGCCTTTGAATCGCCCCGAGTTTTCTAGACACTGCCGAGCCTTTCGAAATACTGCTTTTCATACTCTACTGGTGATAGCCCATTATTGAAACTATGGCGGCGCTTGGGGTTGTAAAACATCTCGATATAATTGAACACATCTCGACGTGCCTCCTCTCGATTACGGTAGGTTTGTCGTTTGATTCGTTCCCGCTTCAATAGCTGGAAGAAACTTTCCGCGACCGCATTGTCATGGCAATTGCCACGCCGACTCATGCTCGGTTTTAAATTATGCACACGCAGTAGATCCTGCCAATCATAACTACTGAATTGGCTGCCTTGGTCCGAATGCACTAAGACCTCTTGCTTGGGCTGACGTCGCCAAACCGCCATTAATAAAGCTTTAATCGCCAACTCACGGTCCATCCGCGCGCCCATCGACCAACCAACAACCTGTCTTGAGAACAAATCCAATACTGCGGCCAAATAAAGCCAACCTTCGTGTGTGCGAATATAGGTAATGTCAGTCACCCAAACCTGATTAGGTGTATCGACATTGAATTGCCGAGCCAAATGGTTTGGTGCCGTTACGGTGGGCTTGCCACCATAAAAACCACGTCGACGACGATAGCCTGTTTGTGAACGAAGGCCAGCTAAGCGCATTAAGCGCGCGACGCGATGCTTGCCACATTGTTCGCCCATATCACGCAAGTCATCATTAATCTTGCGATAACCATAGACGCCGCCGCTTTCTTGCCACGCTTCAGTGATGATGCCAGTCAAGCGCTGGTCATCAATCGTGCGCAATGATTGTGGTCGTTGCAGCCAAGCGTAGTAGCCGCTGGGATGGACTTGCATCATCTGGCAGAGCCGTCGAACTGGATGTAGTGCTTGATGGTCACGAATGAAGGCGTACCTTACCCGGATAGCTTGGCAAAGTACGCGGCGGCCTTTTTTAGGATGTCACGCTCTTCAGTTACTCGACGTAGTTCAGCTTTTAGTTGCCGAATTTCATCCTGCTGAGTAGTTGTTTGCGGTTGTTCTGGTAAAGGCGTGGCGTAGCGCTTAATCCAGCTGTAGATGCTATGCCCTGAAACCCCCAGTCGCTCAGCGACTTCTGCGACAGGATAGTTGCGTTCTGTCACTTGCTTGACGGCTTCGATTTTGAACTCTTCGGTGTAGCGATTAGATTTGCTCATAAGACCTCCTAATTACCTCATTTTGAGGCTCTTTAGGTGTCTAGGAAACCCGGGGCGATTCATAGAAACCTTAAAAATTGTTCAGAATAGAAAGTTCAGATGTTACATCGCCTGATAATGACCTCAAGTAACGTCGAATTGGATTTGAGAGTTTCAAACTTGAACCAAATTCAGCTAACTCAATGAGTCTAGCGTGATTTTGTAGCATCGACTTTTGGTAGTTGAGGTCATTATTGTTGAGGTTTGTAGATGACTTTAAGGTAGGCACTTGGGTTTTACTGAGTTGATGTAATCGTTGCAAGTCTTGCTGGCGTTTACTTATTTCTTGCTTGGCCAGACGTTTCAAACTTGGATTGCTACCTTGGTACGCGCTCGAAGTGATGATTGCATGTTGTAGGGTTACAGAGAGCACATCGATGAGAATAGACTCACTCTGTAGCGTAACAGGACGATTTAGCATTTCATCGTTTGCGACGACTAATGAACTGGTTAAAAAACCGAGGGACAGGAAGATAAAATGATGGGTTTTCATTGTTTGATTCTTTATTTTTCTTGGTGGTAGATGGCCGAAATCACCATCAATAAAGCGCCGAGTACTACGAAAATATCGGCCAGATTGAACGCTGGCCAATGCCATGTCTGCCAGTGGAAATCTAAGTAATCGACCACCGCACCGATTCTGATGCGGTCAATTACATTGCCTAACGCACCGCCAACAATAAAAATGTAAGCGATGGTTTCTAGTCTGCTTCTCAGCCCGCGCCACAATAACCAGAGCAAATAAGTACAGACAACGCCCGCCACAATGGTGAAAAAGTGCCGCTGCCAACCGCTAGCATCAGCGAGAAATGAAAACGCCGCACCCGGATTTAAAACATGCACCCAGTTAAACCATGGCGTAATTGCCATGCTGCCGTTCAATGGTAACAGCGATGCGGTACTGATTTTGATCGCCTGATCAAAGAGGGTCAGCATACAGGCTAGAAAAACCCAGACGAGGAATAACGGTTTAGAGCTATACGCGCTCTCCAACGGTGTAATCAATTCACTGCAAGTGGCTGAATTCGTACTGCTTGTATTCATATCGAGTATCTGTTGTAGTGCTTAAGGAATAGGCATTGGGGTAAACGCATTCACGTTGGAGCGTCCGGTATTGCCTTGCGGTAAACGCCCTATTAGTGACCCAGTGGGGTGAGGATAATGCGCCAAATTTGCCCCGCAGCTTCTGGCCAATCTTGCTGGGCAATAGCCACGCGCAGCATCCAGAAATGCACAGCCCAATGCCACAACATCTGTTGCTGGCCAAGAATATGTGCATTTTCTAAATGGCAAAATGCTGCCGAAAAATTACCCGTCTTCAGTTATGCTTTGCCTGTAGAAATGGCCTGATTGAAACTCAAAGCGAGTCGAGATTCAGGCACAACTTGGTGCTTCAGTTAGTCAACGTACATACACCGCACATCAATCTGCATTGGTACTCACTCATGGCTGCGCTTTCTGCGTTAAAGGAATGCAATCTAATTTTGCGTTCTATTGTCGTAATAATCGTAAGCCGTTAGCGACAACCAATAGACTCGCGCCAACATCAGCAAAAACAGCCATCCACATCGTGCCATTACCAGTCAGTGTGAGAATCAAAAAGAACAGTTTAATTCCCACGGCCAGTGCAATATTTTGTAGCAAGATGGCATGTGTTTGCCGTGATAGGCGAATAAAGCGCGGTAATTTGCGTAAATCATCATCCATCAGCGCCACGTCCGCAGTTTCAATCGCGGTGCCAGTGCCGGCAGCCCCCATGGCAAAACCAATATCGGAACGTGCCAACGCTGGCGCGTCGTTAATGCCATCGCCAACCATGCCGACTTTGCCAGCGCCACTGACCAGCTTATCTTCGATTACTTTGAGTTTGTCTTCGGGCAGTAAATCACCGCGCGCTTCGTCGATGCCCACTTGATCGGCAATCGCACGCGCCGTATGGGCATTATCGCCGGTCAGCATAATGGTTTTGATGCCCAAGTCATGTAGCTCGGCAATAGCTAGGCGGCTACTGTCTTTGACGGTGTCAGCAACGGCAAACAGCGCCATGACACCGACTTCATTGGCGAGCAAGATGACCGTTTTGCCTTGCTGTTCTAGCGCAAAGAGTTGCGTTTCTAGCTCGGGTGAACACCAGCCTAATTCATGGATCAGCCGATGATTGCCCAGATGATATTGCTGGCCGTTGATGATGCCCTTCGTACCGCGTCCGGCGAGGGCTTCAAAATCGTTGACGTTTTGCAGTGCGATGTCTTTTGCTGCCAGCGCGACGGCACGTGAAACTGGATGGTCGGAACGATTCGCTAAGCTAGCGGCGAGGCTGTGTACCTCAGACCCCTCGTGCGAACCGAGCACGATGAAATCAGTCTGCACTGGTTTGCCATGCGTAATCGTGCCGGTTTTATCCAGTGCCAACCAAGCCAGCTTGCGGCCTTCTTCTAAATACACGCCACCTTTAACCAAAATTCCTTGGCGCGCCGCTTTGGCAAGGCCACTGACTATCGTCACCGGCGTTGAAATCACTAAAGCACACGGGCAAGCAATCACCAGCAACACCAGCGCTTTGTAAATCCACGCGAGCCACTCACCGCCGAAAAAGAGCGGCGGCACGATAGCAATACCAAGCGCAATCGCAAACACAATTGGCGTGTACACACGGGCAAATTGATCGACAAAACGCTGCGTCGGCGCGCGTGCGCCTTGCGCGGCCTCAATCGCATGAATAATTCGCGCCAAGGTGCTGTCGCCTGCCGCCGCCGTAACTGTATATTCAAACGAACCTGATTCATTAATCGTGCCAGCAAAAACCGCATCACCGATGGTTTTTTCGACCGGCAAGCTCTCGCCAGTAATCGGCGCTTGGTTAATGCTCGATTGCCCGCTGACGATAACGCCATCAAGTGCAATCCGTTCGCCTGGTTTAATCCGCACACGTGCTTGTGTTGGCACTGATTTGGCGGCGACCTCCTGCCAGCTACCATCGGCTTGCTGCACCGTGGCCAATTCGGGCGTTAATTGCATCAGGCCAGAAATCGCACTGCGCGCACGATCAAGCGATTTGGCCTCAATCAATTCGGCAATCGTAAACAGCACCATCACCATCGCCGCTTCCAGCCATTGACCGATCAAAAAAGCGCCGGTTACGGCGATGCTCATCAAGGCATTGATATTTAAATTGCCATTGCGAATCGCAATCCAGCCTTTTTTATACGTCGTGATGCCGCAAGCCAAAACGGCGACAATCGCCAGTGCAGCAATACTCCACTGAGGTAAGCCGCTCCAGTGCCCTATTTCTGAGGCGATGGCGGCAATACCCGCCAAAGCCAAAGGCCACCATGGTTTGGCGGGCTCGGCAACTGGCGCAGCATCGCTCGCGAGTTCTGGCGTAAAACCTAGCGAGCGAATCGCCGCCAGCACCGCGTCGAGCTGATCGGGCTCGTGCGTAACGGTTAACACGCGCTGCATTAAATTGAACTGCATGCCATTCACGCCCGCCATACCGCCGAGTTTTTTGCACAGCAAGCCTTCTTCAGTCGGGCAATCCATTTGCATAATGCGAATGGGGGTCTGTGCACCATCTTGGCTGTTTTTTGCCGCTGCGAGTTGGATCAAAGGTGCATGAGCATGCTCGTCGCCGTGCTCATGAGAATGACCACTACAACACGATACTGCTTCTAGTTTTGCGCACCAGCTATCTTTAGTTGAGTCCGGATACCGCGTGTACTTGGGCATGATCATGCACCTATCAAACATAATTAAGCACATTACACACTCTGAAGTTACTATAGAGTCAATAACTATTTCGAGCTGCAAATGAAAATCGGTGAATTAGCGCGTATCGCGCAATGCTCAGTTGAAACAATCCGTTTTTATGAGAAAGAAGGGCTACTGCCAGCGCCTGCGCGTACCGCAGGTAACTTCCGCGAGTACCGTGCTGAGCATCTTGAACGCCTGCGCTTTATTCGCAATTGCCGTGCCTTGGACATGAGTCATGAAGAAATCCATACGCTACTGCGCTTAGCTGATCAGCCGATTGATGGTTGTCACGCAATTAATAATGTGTTTGATGAGCACATTGAACATGTTGAAGTACGTATTAAAGAGCTGGAGCAGCTTAAGCAACAGCTGAATGTTTTACGCCAGCAATGCCAAGTCGAACGGGGCCTTGATCCTTGCGGTATTTTGCAAGGCTTGGCCGATATGGATATTGGACCTAAATCAGATAAAAAGAACACGCACCTAGGCTAAGGTTTAAGTGGTACTTGACCAGCTAGTTACAATAATTTGCATCTCAGCAAGCGCAACAGCAGCGCCAATCCAATCGGAGATCGAGAGAGAGCGTCACACCATCCACTAAGCTTAACTATACGAGTGCTGTTGCAACGTAAACACCGCCATACGCGGCATAAACTCTGCCACTTGCAGCTGGGTGCAAGGTTAATAGCGAGATGAAAAGCACTAGGCTGATCGTGGCCGGAAATAGTAACCAAATAGAGCCATTTTTACGCAGCCAAAGCCGAATAGTAAACTCGACTTGTTCGGTTTCGCAGTCTTATTTTGCACTGAGGATTTACAAATCGCTCCATTCACCGCTTTCTGCCAAATACTCGGCTTCAGCTCGGTTTAAATCGGCCTTAACTTCAGTCGCGTGCGTACGCTCAAGATGATCCAGCTGCTTGGTTGCAAACGCGGCATACCTCGAACGCATAATGGCTTCCGCAGTATGTACTGGCGCACCTGCAATCATTGGCGTACAGCATTTTGCTAAATCTTTTTTTGAAACACAAGGACATTGAGACACCAAGGTAACTCTTAATTGAATGTTGCTAACTATGGGTATATGTCTTAAATTTAACATTTATAATGCCTATTGACATATACCCATATTATTTGGCAATTAGATTAAATTTATTACCCACGTGGTCAAATCATTTTGGGTAAGCGATAGCGACTTCCGATTGCACTAAAGCATTGAATGCGTCTGCACCAAACGTTGTTAGCGGTTTGCTATTTACAAAAAAGCTTGGCGTTTTTTGGACTTTCAGTGTTACGACATCCGCTGCGTCTTGTGCTAGGCGAGCGGCGATTTGTGGGCTATTCATATCGAGCTTGGCTTTTTCAACATCCAAACCTATTTGAGCCAGCGCATTCCAAATCAATTCGGGTTGCGGTGCACCATGTGCAGCCCACTCGGGTTGTGAGGCCAGCACTGCTTCGACTGATTCCCAGTATTTGTTCTGTAAGCGTGTCGCCTCTAGTGCTTTGGCGACGTAATCTGAACCTTGATGAAATGTGGCGTAGCGCAACGTGAGTTTGACTTTGTCGCCATTGAAATTAACGGTGTTTTTGACGACAGGATAAAACGCGCGGCAGGCTTCGCAGGCAGGATCAAAAAATTCAACAATATTGACTTTCGCATCAGCAGCACCGATAGAGGGCATACCGAATCGAGTTAGTTCTTGCCCACTACTTTGGGCAATTTGTTGTTGTTCTTGTTTTTGCTGATTTGTATAAATATAAGCACCCACCGCAAATGCGGTGATTAGAGCAATGCTGCTACTGATAATTAGAGTTGAATTCTTCATTTATTTGTTCCTTTTTGTACTGCAATCAGCAGTGTGATGAGGATGGAAAAGGCCACTAAAGATAGAAGCGGGATGGTGATAACACCGAATAGCTCCAGCTTCATGTCGGCGCATGAAATACCTTGCGAGCAAGGTTGCAGGTTTTCTGGGATAAAGCCCTTGTAGAGCAGGGTGTGATAAAGCGCGAACAGCCAGCCACTGATAGCTAATGGCAGTGCATAGCGGGTACAGCGCGCGTCAAACGGAAATAAGCCGACACTGAAAATAAACAGCAGTGGGTACATAAAAATGCGCTGATACCAACACAGCACGCAGGGCGGCATAGACATTACTTCGCTAAAGAAAAGACTGCCTAAAGTTGAAATAGCAGCAATAATCCAGCAGAAAAAGATCAAACTCCACTGGGGGGATTGAGTAGACGGCGTCATAGTTTGGCTCTGGTAATAGAAAAATGAGTTACGTCACGCTTCTGCTCTATTCGCCAGCTGATGACTGTGGCGGGGAAGATTGCGTGAATGGTCATTAATTAAATGGACGTGTTTGTTGCTCTTTGGTTTGGCGAAATGAAAGAGGCTTTCGCTGCAAACCTGGAATGACTCTGATTTTGGGTTGTGAGACGTGGCCTCGTGCCGCTACGACTTTCAGGCGATTGGGACGCTAGAATTGCAGGCGTGCGTTGACACGTGCGCAGATGGCGTATTGAGCCTATGGTGAGTGCTTGGAGCATAGAAATTCCATTTCAGTGTTGAAATGCCGTGTAATACGGCGAAAATCAAGCCATGAATTGGAATTTAGGTGGTTTTTTTGCTGGGCTAATCGAGGCTGAATGAGGTTCGGTTTGGTCGGTGCGAGGCCAGGCGAAATGCGTGGATGCACTCACATTTGATTGGATAGTGAACCACTGGGGGTGAGCATGTGTATGGTCGAAGCTGACGTGACCATGTGAATGGCCAGGGAGTTGTCGCTTTTGCTCAGCTTCATCTTTGCTGTAATCGTTAACATCCAATAGATTGTGGACTTGCAATTGGGCCGGCAATGGCTGATGTGCGATAGACAATGCATTGGATATGGGCAACCATGCGCAAAACAGCATGATACAAAAGATCACGATCTGCGTTTTACGAAAAGAGGTTGCACGGTATTGGCTCTGCATGTGCCAATTTTATCGTTGTTTCAGTAATTCACTCAAGTTTTGTATTGGATAAGTTGAAGTTATATTTTAAGTTGTTGCGAATAATGCTGATGAATTGAGTATGGTTTCGCGAGGACTCATCAATAGGCAGAGCTAAATATAAGCGTTGTATTCTTACAATTACGTTGCATACTATCAGATTCGCTAAAGGCCGCTTTGGCCGAGCAGCACAAGCATGACCGCCCTAAAACTAAAGGCCACAACCTGAGGGTGTGTGGCCTCTCGTTTTTCAACCTTCTACATCGACACATCGGCCAGTCCAAACAACCTTAGTCGGTGGCCAAATTCAGTGCGCCACAACAGTTTGGGGTTGTTTGTTCCAAAACTGATTTGTACAACAAAGCCATTTTTGCGCATAAAAAAGGCCTTAGAAGTAATCTAAGGCCTTTTTGTAGAATTACTATTCAAAGCTATACAGTTCAAATGACTTCTACACAAATTAGTATTGTTTTGGCACTATATCGCATCGTGTTAATCATTTTTTACACTATCACAACAAATGCCACGCTAAAAACAGTAGCATTTATTCGCGAGCAGAGCTTACTTGCGCTTAATACCATAGACTTTACCGTTTGCTAGAGTCAACGTAAAGTTAGTAGGAACTGGAATTGGCATAAACAACCGCATGCCGATGGTTATCGTTTTACCAGGACCAAAATCAGCGACACCCCAAGTGCTACCTACAGTGCCTTGTTTTAGTTGGTAGGCTGGACGGTGGAAACCATTTGGCAAACCGCCTACATTACCAACTTTGTTTGAGGCTGTAGTTGCACTCCAAGTACCCCCACTATAGATATCAACTAAATTTTCAATTCCTTTACCAGCAGGCGGAGCATACGGTTTCAAGAATCCAACAGTAGAAGCTGATAATGGTGCCGAAGGCGACACATCAAAGGCAACTTTAGCGCCAGTCAAATCTACATTTGAGTTGTTTTTCAGTTTGAGGCCAATCTGAATTGGGTAGTTATCCTCACCTTTTGGCAAGAAACCAACTAGATCAACTGCAACATCCAACAGTTCAGCAGGCTGTACGAACTTCTCGTCACCTGCCTGGACACCATAAGAAGTTGCATTTTTTAGCATCTTGCCAGCCATTGAAGTCAATGTATTACCAAAATAATAGTAACCTAGTCCATTTTCTGAAGGCTTGCTGTAGTCACCCGCTAACTCCCAGAACATAATACCGCCGGCCCCTTGGTCAATAGCATACTGCACTTTTGCTTTGAATGATCTTTCATTTTCAGTAGACAAAAAAACATTGGTGGTTGGATTCCACAACCAAGAAGATTGGGCTATATCGTCATAGTTCTCGATGTATTGACCGCGAACTTTAGACTCAGGTTTGTTCATATCATGGCCATAAAGGTCAACATATGGGGTGGGCAAGCCATCACGCAGGTTATTGACGTGCCACAGAGGATTTTGACCTGTAAACACCTCGTTACCATTTTTATCCTGATCAAACCATAAATTATCGATGCCTTGCGCACCAAACCCGCATGGTGCACCTGCTTTCAGACTTAATGCATCTGCACCGAGATTCCCTCCTGTACCTATGTTGCATTTTTTTTGATCCGAAAGTGCAGCTGTACCCCAAAGACCATTCGCTCCACCTTCAACGTTTTGCCAACCACGGGTGTAATAAGGCAAACCAATATTCACACGACCACCAGCCAATGCCGTTCTGAAGTACTTATATGACCAATCAATATTTAAGTAACCCTGTGCATTGTAATAACTACCATCACCTGCGGTATTGTAAATCTTCGAATCAGCAATCTCGCTGTCTTTTCCTGTGTCGTAAAGTGCTGCATTGTGGCCCACGAATTGGTTCCATGCACCATGCAAATCGTAGCTCATGATATTTACGTAATCGAGGTACTTAAGCGCTTGAAAACCTTCAAAACCTCGCAGCAGGTAAGCAGACGATGGAGAGGCGATCGTCAACATATAGTATTTTCCTTGAGCCGCAGCGGCTTTGTCTAACTCGAAGCGCAGAGTTTTCATCAACGCCATATAGCCATCCCACAGCTTGCCACGATGTTTGTTGGCAATCTTCCAGTCATCTGGGCTACCAGCATCCGACATTGATGAAGGGTATTCATAATCAATATCGATACCGTCTAGACCATACTTAGTCACGAATTCTGCTGCCGACTTAGCGAAAATATCAATCCGATCTTGACGAACTTCACCTGTCACCTCATCAACCGTTAGAGAATAAAAACCACCACTGCTAACTCGCTGCCCTGAATCATCGAAGTATCCGCCCGTTTCTGCCCATCCTCCTACAGAAAGAAGCAACTTTACGCCTTTTGGATCAGCATGCTTATTTAGCATGTTGAAGTGGCCCTTGAAAGGTAAAGATGGATCTAGTGAATATTTAGGGCCTTTATTATCCCAAGTCATACCAGTAGCAGGATTTTCCGGGCCATCAGCACCTACAGAAACCTTCCAATTTTGATCGATATGGGCAAATGCGTAATTTACATGGGTAATATCACCCCAAGGAATATCTGCCGCCAAGTAAGTAGGTTGATCATTTGCACCATTTCTCCAACTAATGAAATAGCCTATGCTTCGCCGTTTCATGTTATTTGCTAATTTTTCACGGCGATTACTATCGTAAGCCGTGCAATAAGGCACGTTTGGTACTTCAGAGACAAGGCCAATAGGGCGGCATTGATCTTGATTCCCTGTCGCAGGGATCACAGTTGGAGCAGGAGTGGGTTTTTGTGTTGCCGTTGTTTGAGTTGGAGATGAAGTCGGTAGACTTGTAGGTACTGAAGTTGGTTTCAGAGTCGGGTTCGCGCTTGACACAATAGGTGTCGTCGTTGGTGCCGAAGTCGGTTTGATCGTTATCATTGGAGTCCGAGTCGGAACCGAAGTCGGTTTGATCGTTATCATTGGAGTTCGAGTCGGAACCGACGTCGGCTTGACTATGGGAGCCGAGGTAGCAGAAGACACGCCGATCAAAACCCATAGCGTTTTTGTAGCGGCAGGATTCCAATTTGCCCCCACGTATGCCGTGTGCGTTGCTAAGGCTCGATAATCACTTCCAGCATAAGTAACAACTGAACCTTCGCTATAGATAACACCTTCCTTCCATGCATCAGCGGCATAAGAAAAACTAGATACGGCCATCAATACAGCCGGAACGGCTGTAATTAAAAACCGGTTGAAATGTGACATACTGGATTCTCCATGTTTTGTATTTTGTGTGCGACCTAGCGCTGGACACTGGCATTACTAACCCATACAAAACAGTAAGTAAATCGACAGTATCAAACACCCGCTTTGGTAATTGGTCGGCGTATTCTGGTGTTGTGTATCCATTAATTTGCAAATGTAATAACCTTGTCAAGCTTGGTTCGTTCCTATGCACTTACATTTTGTTTAGGCGCGAAATTGAGTAATTAGTGCATTACAAACCAATTATCAATTCCATCTTTTACAGGGCAACATGCCCTGTAGAATACATTTGGTAGCCAGATGAAACATTTGTTTAAATTTGGATGCCATGCAAAATTAGAAAATACTTATGTACCACTAGAGTCAAAAAAAATGTATTCCAAAGTTGGAAAAACTACATAAATAAATTTACATTTTTTCAAAATTTGAATAGTGAAGTATTGCTACTTAGCCAAAAAACTTTCTTTTTTGTTTCAAAATTAAGACGCAGCCAGTCAGGTTTTTATAATAATTACCCAAGGCTAGCACCTCACATTTCTCAGGTTGTTGTGGCACATTATTTTGGGCTATTGACAAAGAGATTTTGAGTGACCGCTAAGGCCGAGCAGCACAAGCATGCCCCACGAAAACGAAAGGCCGCAACCTGATGGTTTGCGGCCTTTCGTTTTTCACGCTTTGACTTCGACAGGTCGGCCAGAGCGGACGCAGGCCCCAATGGCACAAGCGCCAGAGATTGAAAATTGAAAAGTTGTCGGTTTGTGGTCAATTAAACAGCGACAAAGTAACTTGCAGAGTAAAAACCTACGCTAATTTACCCGCTGTAACTGCGTTAACATCCACGCGGTGTAAATACTTGGTAGCTCAAGGTCTGCTCAACTAGGTTAATGCGTTTTTTGACCCCCTTATCAGATGAGAGCGTCGCTATTAATCAAATATCGAGTCATACTTACTCACACAAACAAGACAATCAAAGAAAGACCATAAATTAAGCTTAATAAGCGCACAACAGTGTTTATTGTCCAACCCTGAGATACTATCTGCCCAACGCACGAAAAACACGCTAATCATGAATAACTTGACTACTGATTTGCCAAATAACGCCTTGCAGCTCAAACTTACTGCGCTGCAACACGTTCTGTCGTATAGAAACATATTTATAATTAGCTTTTTTAGTTCAGGCGAAATTCTGTCTCACAATTATCCCTCGCACGACAACGCAAAACGGCTGGACGACTTCACGTTTTTGATTGGAAAAGACAATCTACTGGCGATTAGTGCGCTAAGTAAAACGTCGGTAACAGGGGCAGATGGCTGGAAATTTTACAATCGCAATCTGCAGCTGCATTTATTTCGCGTCAATGAGCAATTGTGGAATCTGGAAGTAGGCTCGCAGGAAGAAGAAAACGACGCGCACTTGAGCAACCCTGATTTTGAGAAGTTTTACAGCCTAACCGAAACGCTCAGCGATGTGCGCGAATGGCAAGATGGCGGCGAAATGGACGAATTGCTCGAACGGATTCGTAATGTGCATCTCCCCAAAATTCGCCAGATCAAAGCCTCGATCACCGACCCGATTTTGGGCATGTGCTTGGACTTAATCGAAGGCATGGTTGTGTCAACGCTGAACGACGACGCCGACATCGATGCCAGCTTGTATGCGCTATTAACACCCTCTGAAGTACAGGTGGCCAAATTTATTAAGGTGGGCATGTCGACCAAAGAAATCGCGACCAGCCTAAGCGTGGCATCGAAGACGGTCGAAAACCATCGCAACAGCCTGCGCGCCAAATTGGGGATTACCAATAAAGGCATTAATCTGCGAAATTATCTAATCACCCTGGGCTCTTACCCAGGGGTATAGACTGCTAAATTAAAACAGATTGAATCTCGCCCGCACATACCCTGGCTGCTGCGCGCGCACTACACTCTCGACTGGAATAAGCGCACAGATATGGCACATCGCTATTCATCGCCTCATAGCCGCTACGTAAGCCCACGATTAACAGCTGCTGCGGCACGGTTCGACGCAAAGTATCAACCAACTCGCGCGACGCCGCTTGCTGAAAATCCTCGCCGGGCAGCGGATAATTTTCCGTTACCGCCAGCACCAGCGCGGTCGATGAAGACGCCTGATTGAGCAGCCACGCCTGCGCCGCGGCATAATCAAGAATCAACAACCGATCCGCTTCCAGATGCAAGCTAATTTCTGCGGCAAAGTAATCGAAGGCGCTGATCGCCTGATTGGGGCCGATGCCACGCGGATTCATTAGATTGGCGTAGTCGGCCAGCGGCGTAGTTTGAATCACCACCACCTGCTGATCGGCCTGAATCGGTAATAACTGCGCGGGGTCGCGCAATATTTTCACAGCTGCCTGCGCCGCCTGTTTTTCGATTTCCAAATGCGCCGCCAGATTAAAATCTTGATACAAGGCCATCGGCTGCAAACGGGCTAGTTTGAAGGCGACAACTCGGCTGACGATACTATCGAGCTCGGGAAAACGCCCCGCAGTCGCCTCAACCACAATTGCATCCAGCATCGCCAATTGATTATCCAAATACGCCGTATTGTGATCGTAATGCTCTTCAGACAACATCATCATGTCGATACCAGCCTTAAACGCCAGCAGCGCCGCGTCAACGGGCGCGTAATTGCGACGGATCGCGCCCATATTCATACTATCGGAAATCACAATCCCGCCAAAGCCCAGCTGCTCGCGCAACACGACGCGCAAAATCGGTGCGGACAGCGTCGCGGGATGCGCCGCATCAAGTTGCGGATAGCGAATGTGCGAGGTCATCACCAGATCAACGCCAGCATCGACCGCCGCCTTAAATGGCAGTAGGTCTTGCTGCATCAATTGCTCAAACGATTTATCCACCACCGGAATCTCGCGATGCGTATCACCCGTGGTATCGCCGTGCCCCGGAAAATGCTTGGCACACACGGTAATGCCACCCTGATGCCCACCCTGCACCGCCGCCGCCACATGCGCTGCGACGTGTGTCGGCACTTCGCCAAACGCGCGCGTATCGATAATGGGTGAGTTGGGTTTTAAATTGACATCGGAACACGGCCCGAGCACACAATTAAACCCCGCCGAACGCATTTGCTCGCCAAACACAGCATACATCGCCGACGTTAGCTCGGTTTGATTGGCCGCGCCGAGCGCCAGATTACCCGGCCCCGTGGTGGAAGCCGGCGTCAGCACGCTCCAAGCCCCTTCCTGATCAACGCCCAGCAGCAAGGGCACATGATGCTCGCGCTGCTGCACCATCGCCGCCATTGCCCGTGTTAATTGCCGCGCTTCGGCAAACGTTTCGGCGTTATCTTGGCTCAGATAGCAGCCACCCAGATTATATTGCTCGATCAAAATACGGGCGGCTTCGGCGTTTTTGCCGGGGAATGCCAGAATAAACAATTGCCCGATTTTTTCTGCCACAGACCAATTAGCCACCATCTGGCAGGCCTGCTCGCGATAGCGTTCAAACATGGTACAAATCCTTTGTGTGCGAATGAACAGACGGCCAAAAAAACGCCCGCCCGAAAATTAAAACCAAGAAAAATAGACGATAGTAAAAACAGCAGGCAAAGCTTCGCCTAGGGTATCTGCATCAACAGCAGATACCCCATTAGCTTCAGTTCAATACATGACGGGAGTAATTTAGAAGTGGCGCCCTAGCGCAACCCGATTAGGACTTTTTCTTTTTCCGCAAAGTACCCATCGTCATCGTGACGGCGAAAATAATAATGATGCCACGCAGGATCAATTGCTGATCCACATTCAAGCCCATCAGCACCAGCCCGTTATTAACCATACCCATAATCAGCGCACCGATCAGTGCGCCAATCACCGTGCCTTTGCCACCAAACAAACTGGTGCCGCCGATAATCACCGCCGCAATCACCATCATCAGATCGCTCTCACCCAAGGTGTAGCGCGCGCTTTGCAAACGGCCAGCATACAAAATACCCGCCAGCGCAGCCAAGGTTGAGTTGAGCACCAAGACATACAGCTTGACGCGATTGACGTTAATGCCCGAATACATCGCCGAGATTTTATTGCCGCCGCTGGCGAGGACTTCTTTACCAAAGCTGGTTTTACGCAGCAAAACATGGCCACCCGCCGCAATCACCATCATCCAGATAAACAGCACCGAAATCGGCCCGATATCGCCCGAGCCAAAAATAAAGGCAAAGGTTTCGTTATCCACCGGAATCGTCTGCAAATCGGTAACCCAGCGCGTAATGCCAGTGATAATGCCCGTCATTCCTAAGGTCACCAGAAACGATGGAATCCCAACTTTCGACACAAACAGCCCATTAATCAGCCCACACAAAGCGCCAACCAAGAGCGCGGCTGGAACGGCGACAATCATCCCGTACGGCAACAGCAGCGCAACGGTAACCGCCGAGAGAGCCACCACGGCGCCAAACGATAAATCAATTTCGGCCGCCGACAGCACAAAGGTCATACCGACCGCCATAATTGAAATCATCGCTGTTTGCCGCGCGATGTTCATCAAATTACCTGCTTGCAAAAAGCCTTTGTCGTGCAGAAAAATCGAAAAAAATACAAACAGGCCGACAAACACAAAATAAATAATATAGCGTTGCCATTGCCCGATGGCAAAAGGAAAAGTGGCGCGTTTAATGGCGATATCCATGATGCATCCTCACTGTACGGCGGCAAGTAGCCGCTCTTCTGTTGTTGCCGCCAATTGGCCTGCGATACGCCCTTTTTTCACGATGTAAGTCGTGTCACAAAAGCTGGCGATCTCACTGTATTCACTCGATACAAACACCACCGCATTACCCTGCTGCACGTAGTCATTCACGATGTGCATGATTTCGTGTTTGGCCGCCAAATCGATGCCAAACGTTGGGTCATCGAGCAGCAAAACTTTGGCTTGAGTGTGCAGGCATTTGCCGATCACGACTTTTTGCTGATTACCGCCGGACAGAAAACGCACCGCCTGATCGATGCCCGTGGTTTTCACTTGTAAGCGTTTGACCAATTCATGCGCAATCTCAGCCGCCCGATTCTGATCGATAAAGACAGGATTTGCCAGCTTGCGTAAAGAACACAGCCAGAGATTGTCCATCACGCTGAAATCCAGAATCAAACCTTGGCTGCGCCGATCTTCCGGCACCAAGTTAATGCCATGCGCAATCGCCTGCGCGGGCGACTGTATCTGCACCGCTCGACCATTGACGCGTATCTGCCCGCTATCGAGTGGATCCAGGCCAAAAATCGCATTTAAAATTTCGGTGCGCCCGCTGCCCAAGAGCCCCGCCAGCCCGACAATTTGCCCCGGATAGACTTTGAACGAGACTTCATCCAGATGCGAGGTCACCAGATTTTCCACTTCCAGCAAGGGCGTCGCTGAATGCGGCAAATCCGTCGTCGCTCGTTGCCAATTGTTTTGCCTCGACACCGCCTCGCCGAGCATCGACGCCACCAATTGCGGCACTGAAGTCTCGCTCACCGCCCACTGCTGCACACAACGCCCATCGCGCAGCACACTGACGCGATTGCAGATTTTAAAAATATCGCGCAAATAATGCGTGATATAAATCAGCGAAACACCTTCACTTTGCAGCCGGCGTATCGCAACGAACAGACGCTCGATTTCCTGATCCGACAGCGATGCCGTGGGCTCGTCCAAAATTATAATCTGCGCATTACTCGACAGCGCTTTGGCAATCTCAACCAATTGCCGCTGCCCCATACTGAGCGACTCAACCAGTTGATCGGGCGAAATTTCATTGGCAATGCCGACTTTATCGAGCAGCCGCTGCGTCGCGGCGCGCATCGCATCGACATCGAGCAGTCCGCCGACGATAATCCAGTTATTCATGAAAATATTGTCGGCCACCGACATCGTCGGCACGAGGCTAAGCTCCTGATACACCATCGCAATACCGCGCGAGCGCGCTTCGCCGGTTGAGCTAAAACTCGCTGCGCGGCCAAAGATACTTAAGCTGCCCTTGTCGGGCTGATGAGTGCCGTTGAGCACTTTCATCAAGGTGGATTTGCCTGCTCCGTTTTGCCCGACCACCGCGTGAATCTCACCGCGCGCCAATTCAAAATCAACGCCTTTTAAAACCGCATTGCCGTCAAATTGCTTAAAAATGCCTTGAGCGACAATCGCTGCTGCATGTGACATAGCAAACTCCATAGCAAGGTATATGCTTCAAAAGCCTATAAAAAGTCCATTTAAAACATAACCGCTGCTATTTTCGATTGGCTAATGCTTTTTGAATCGCATCAGGTGGCGTTCGCGAGAGGGCTTTTTGCCATTGAGTGTCCAAATTGGCTGGCGTCACTTTGATCGCGTCCACTGTCACAAATGGCGGTGTTGGCTGATTCAGCAAAGCCAATGCCCCCATACGCGCCAACGTTTTGCCCATGTCATACGGTAGATCAGTGACAATACCAGCGACATTGCCGCCTTTCACCATGTCGAGCGCAGTGGCCGCACCCAAATCCATCGTCACTACTTTGACATCTTTGCGCCCTGCTGCGCGCGCAGCCGCAGTTACACCCTCCGCAATGGCGTCCCAAGGAGCATAAATCGCTTTCACGCTAGGATTTTGCGTCAAAATCGCCCCCGCGATGACTTCGCCATCATTTGGATTAGCAATTCCTTTATTAGCGATAATCTTGATGCCAGGGAATTTGGCCAATTCGGTTTTTACAGCCGCATCGCGCTGATTGGTTACATAGTAATTAGCTGCATGATAAAGCAAGGCAACATCGCCTTTACCACCGATGCTGGCCGCCATTAACTCTGCAGCCGATTTGCCCATGCCGTATAAGTCATCGGTCACGATGCCAGCGTAATCTTTGCCCGCCTTAAAGCCTTGTGGTGCATTGCTAATAAAAACTAGTTTGACGCCTTTATCGCTAGCCTGGCGAAAAGCTGCAGCACCCGAAACTGGGTCAATAACCAATGAAATGATCACGTCGGGTTTCAGCGCAAGCACTGTTTCTAAATCTGTGCGCTGTTTTTTGGGATCCATTTCCGCGTCGGTCACTGCCACAACACTAATCCCTTGTTCGGCAAAGACTTCTTTTGCACCTTTAATCAGCGCAGATGAAAAGTCTGACGTAGTGTGCATCAAAATCGCCGCTTTATACTTTTTGCTTTGTAGCGCCTTTGTTTGATCTGGCTTAAGCGTCACTTGTGTATAGGCCGTTGGCTTTTCACCATTTGGCCCAGTTGTTTCACCTGCAATTCCCCAAGTACTGGCAACTAATGCAGCCAGACCGATTATTTTATGTATCGCGTTCATTTTCCACCTCTCAACAAGTATTGCATCCAATCGTAATTAGCGGCATTTGCCTAAACACCACGCAGTTAACACCCGTTAATAAGTGTTTTATAGGTGTTTATTTGGCAAAGTCTAGGTACAATTAATGACAGCGTCAAAATGACTACTTGCATATGTGTCATTTTCGCCCAATTTATACTGAGGTAAATGAGCGGCGGAGCGGGACGAATGAATCGCCCTTAATTTGTAAGACAGTTTATGTCCATCAAGGCCGATCTGTTGATGCCCAAGCCAGAAAGAAGAAAGACCGCAAACCATCAGGTTGCGGCCTTCAATCTTTTTGACTGGTACCAGTGCTGTTCGGCCAAAGCGGTCAACGTCGGCTTCGCAGTAGTTGCTATCGGTACAACATAGCGTGACGATTCACCGCCCTATAGCAGAGTCATTCGGGCACAGCTGTAGGGAGGAAATTAGTCACGAGCACACCGATAGGCCGTTTGTGGTTAAAAGCTTGATAAGCTCCTCCTCCAACCACGTGGCCTCAGGTACGCCATGTAATGGCTTACTGAATTTGGCCACCAAACAAGATTGCTCTGATGATCTGCTTTGGCTGAGATACAGGCATTTCAATTGCAAATTTAACGTCTGCAACAGGGAGTCATGCGGACGTCAATTGTGGATCAATATTCACGCCTCAGTGCCCGCTTTTGGCACAATGGCGTCACACTGAACCAGAATAAATGGGGTAAATTAAAACTTACTCAAAACAACAAACACAATATAACTCCATGTTTTAAAACAACTAAAAACAAATAAAAACAACCAAGAAAAACAAGTAACTCAGACTTAAAATCCCTCGCCGCAAGGTGTGCGGGTTCAAGTCCCGCTCCGAGCACCACTAATAAAAACAAGGGTTTAGCTAAAAAGCTAAGCCCTTTTTTATTGCCCACACTCCTCCCTCACAGCAAAGTAAGCACATCACGCTCTACTACGAAATTCACATTTCCCCGCAAAAACTGATCTAAATCAATTTTCATCTACTGCACCGCAACATATTTCTCCGCTGTACATCTATATTTACTTAGACTACCTTAAATATTTACACCGGCCTGATGAGGTACTTCGTGAATATGGAATACTTTAAACAGCGTGCCCTGCTCTCTGCGTGCCACAACGGGCTGTTAACCTTTAGCTTGGGTGAGCAGAACTACGCACTCGACATTATCAAAGTTCAAGAAATTCGGGGCTTCGAGCCTGTGACTCAACTGGCCAATTTGCCCGACCACATCAAAGGCGTCATCAATCTGCGCGGCAGCATCGTGCCGATTGTGGATTTACGAATCAAGTTAGGCCTCACTACTGTCAATTATTCAGCGACCACTGTCGTGGTCATTCTCAGCCTAGTTGATCGCCTGATCGGTATTGTCGTGGATGCCGTTTCAGATGTAATGGAAATCACCCCAGAACAAATCAAGCCTCCGCCAGAATTTGGCGCCCGTATTGATATCCGCTACTTACTAGGCATGGTCACACTTAATGAGCACATGGTGGCACTTGTCGACATTGAAACCTTGTTAGTTAGCGATGAAACACAAATTCTTGAAAGCATCCCAGCATAAGCCCAGTGGAGGAATTATCGATGTCTGCAATTCAAACGATGAAAGTACGCACCCAATTGGGGCTTGGATTTGGTCTAGTGCTGGCGCTACTGCTACTGATTGGTGGCATCGCCTTTAGCAAACTAACTGATTTGGATAATGCCATCGGGACAGTAGTGGATGATCGCTACCCAAAAACCCAAATCGCCAATGGCATTATAGATGAGCTGAATCTGGTGGCTCGCGCCACACGTAACTTATTGCTAATGACCGACCCGCCCAGCATCGCCGAGCAGTACGAGGCAATCGCCGAAGCGCGCAAGAAAATTAGCGCTGGCTACGAAAAATTAGAGCAAACCATTACCAGCGACACTGGAAAGCAAAAGCTAGCGGCCGCGCTTGAGAAGCGCAAAGTGTATGCCGAAGACTTAGATCGGTTTTTGCTCTTAGTGAAAAACAATAATCAAGCTGAGGCACTACCATTGCTGCTCGGCGAGATGCGCGATGCGCAACTGGCGTATACCGCCGCGATTTCGAGTTTAATCAACTATCAATCCGAATTAATGATAAAGGATGGTAATGATGCAGAAGCGCTGGCGGAAGCAGCTGAAGTGCAAATTTTGCTCTTGGTGGTCATTGCGGTCTTACTGAGTTTGGTCATTAGCTGGTGGATTGTCCGTACGTTGATGAAGCAACTTGGAGGCGAACCAACACAAGCAGCCGCACTCGCCCTCGCCGTTTCACAAGGCAAAATGGATAATCCGATTGTGCTACGCGACAACGATCAAAGCAGTGTGATGTTTGCGATGAAACAGATGCAAGATGCAATTCAAAGTTTCATCCAAGCACAAAATCACATGGCCGAGCAACATGCGCAAGGTTGGATCTCAAGCCAAATGGATGCCGCGAAATTTAATGGTTCTTTCGCCGTGATGGCGAAAGAAGCCAACGCCCTTGTCAACTCTCACATCGAAGTGCAAAACCAAATTGTTGATGTCATCAAAGAGTATTCACGCGGCAACTTTACTCCCAATATGCAGCAGTTACCGGGTGACAAAGCCAAAATTACGGTTGCGCTGCAAAATGTAAAATCTGCGCTGCTTGCCATCAGTAGTGATGTCAAACTGCTTGCCGAATCAGGCTCGCGCGGCGACTTTAGCCAACGCGCTGACGCCAATAAATATGAGTATATGTTTCAAGAGATGATTCAAAATCTCAATCAACTGACTGAAACGTGTGACGTTGGCTTTAATGATGTACTTCGCGTATCCAATGCGCTCGCAGCAGGTGACTTAACACAAACCATTAGCAAAGATTACCCTGGCCTATTTGGCCAAACTAAAAATGGCGTCAATGCCACAGTGACGGCGCTGAAGAAAATCGTCGCTGAAATTGAACAAACAGTTGAGGCTGCCGCCAATAAAGGCGACTTCAGTGTCAAAATTAATTTGTCTGACAAACAAGGGTTTACGCTGCGCCTGTCTGAATTACTCAATCAACTTTCAACGGTGACTGATACTGGCCTGCGTGATGTAATGCTCGTCGCCAATGCCTTAGCCGATGGTGATTTAACCAAAACGATTACCCAAGACTACCCCGGTCTGTTTGGTGAAACCAAACAGGGTGTTAATGCAACCGTAGAAAATCTGCAACGCTTAGTGAGCGAAATCCAATATTCTGGCGCATCAATTAATACTGCGGCCAAAGAAATCTCACAAGGCAACGCAGATCTCTCCCGCCGCACTGAAGCGCAAGCGGCCAGCCTCGAAGAAACCGCGTCCAGCATGGAAGAGCTCACCAGTACGGTCAAACAAAACTCTGAAAATGCCATTGTTGCCACTCAATTAGCCCGCACCTCGTCGGAAGTCGCTCATAAAGGAGGCCTGGTTGTCGGTAAAGTCGTTGATACGATGAGCTCAATCAACGACGCCTCGCGCAAAATTGTCGATATTATTAGTGTCATTGATGGCATCGCCTTCCAAACCAATATCTTGGCACTCAATGCGGCCGTTGAAGCCGCACGCGCTGGTGAACAAGGGCGTGGCTTTGCTGTGGTGGCCTCCGAAGTTCGCAACCTCGCACAGCGCTCAGCGTCAGCCGCCAAAGAAATCAAAACGCTGATTGGCGACTCAGTCAACCAAGTCGAGGGCGGCACGAAACTGGTTGCAGAGGCTGGTGCCACAATGACCGAAATCGAAAGCAGTATTCAGCGCGTGACCGACATCATGAGCGAAATTTCCGCCGCATCGGCCGAGCAAAGTGCGGGTATCGCCCAAGTCAATCAAGCCATTATCCAAATGGATGAAGTCACGCAACAAAATGCGGCTTTGGTGGAACAAGCCTCTGCAGCGGCCGAATCGCTCGAAGAACAAGCGCAAAGCTTGGCTGAATCGGTGAGTGTGTTTAAGCTGAACCACGCACCGCAATTTTCAATCGCAAGAACAGCACCAGCGCAGCACATCAGTAAAGCGCCTGCTAAATCCGCCCCCAACAATAAAGCAAAAACCACGGTCAAATTGCCACATCTCAATCACGAGAATGAAGAACATTGGGAGGAGTTTTAAACTCGGCCAGCCAAATGCACTCATCAGCCG